>NZ_JADDRN010000009.1:0-188367 GCF_017355445.1 Delftia sp. SD018 | reverse complement strand
CCCGGCACCGACACGCCGGCCGCCGGCCTGGGCCTGCTGCTGCTGTGGCTGGCCGACGATGTGGAGCAGCGCGCCAACGCATCGCTGCAGGCGTTCGGCCTGTCCGAGAGCAAGCTCGACGTGCTCATGATCTTCGGCCTGGCCGAGCGCGGGCTGCTGGGCGACACGGTGGTCACACCGTCCTATATCGCCAGCTACGTCGGCGTGACGCGCTCGTCGGTGACGGGCCTGCTGGACTGGCTGGAAAAGCGCTCGCTGCTGGCGCGCAGCCTCAGCCAGGAAGACCGCCGCAGCTTCGACCTGGCGCTCACCGACCAGGGCCGCGAGGTGCTGGCCCGCGCGCTGCCGGCCTTCTGGCGCATGTGCGAATCGCTGGTCGACTACCTGGACGACGGCGAGCGTGCCAGCCTGCAGTCCATCCTCTTCAAGGCCTGGACGAGGATGAAGGCGCAGCAGGGCGCTTGAGCCTGGGAGCGCGGCAGGCCGCCCTGGCTGCCGCAAGCCTGCGCAGCCGGCGCGGTGCCATATTTCGCGCGGACATAAGCTCAATCTTGCCTGTGCAAAATTTCCTTTGCGATCAATGCCTTGCGCCGCGCATGGCTCGCTATAAGGAAATGTGAATTCCGTCGTGGTGCGCGCCGGGGCCGGGTGTTGCAATGCCTTCAGAGGCCATGCCGGCAGGCGCCATGTGGGCGCCGGCGCCGGGCCTGGCCGAGCTGGAGGAACCACGCCTTGCCCACGCGCAGAAACACATTGCTCTGGTCGCTCGCCGCCACGCTGGCGCTGCCCGGCCTTGCGGCGGCCGCCGCGCTGAAGATAGGCGTCACGCCCGGCTCGCTGGCCGACTCCGTGGAGGTCGCCGCCAAGGAGGCGCGCGCCCAGGGGCTGGACGTGCAGGTCATCGAGTTCACCGACTGGACCACGCCCAACACGGCGCTGGCGGCAGGCGACATCGACCTCAACTACTTCCAGCACCAGGCCTTCCTGGACAACGCCATCCGCGAGCGCGGCTATGCCTTCACCAGCGTGGCCACGGGCCTGCTGCCCAACATCGGCCTGTACTCGCTCAAGACCCAGCGCTTCGCCGATCTGAAGGAGGGTGCGCGCGTGGGCGTGGCCAACGACCCCGTCAACCAGGGGCGCGGCCTGCTGCTGCTGGAGAAGGCCGGCCTGATCCAGCTGCGCGAAGGCAAGGGCCCGCGTGCGGGGCTGGACGACATCGTGTCCAACCCGCGCAGGCTGCGCTTTGTCGAGATCGAAGGGCCGCAGCTGGTGCGCGCGCTGGACGATGTGGACCTGGCCCAGGGCTACCCGGCCCACTTCGTCAACGCCGGGCGGCCGCAGGTGGCCGGCAATGCGCTGCTGTATTCGGGCATTGACGACCTGTACTACGCCATCCGCTTCGTCTCGCGCCAGGACAACGCCCGGGACCCGCGCATTGCGCAGTTCGTGCGCATCTACCAGACCTCGGGCGCCGTGCAGGCGCAGATCCACAAGTCATTCGCCGCCAACGACAGGCTGTACAGCCTGCCGTGGCGCAAGCCGTGACGCGGCCCCTTCCTGCCTTTTTCGAACCTTTTTTTCCGGAGATCCCGATGAAGCTTTCCCGTGCCCTGATCGCCCCGCTGGCCGCCCTGGCCCTGTTCTCCGCCCACGCTGCCGACAAGCTGCGCATCGGCGTGGTGCCCGGCGCCTACGCCGACTCGGTGGCCGTGGCCGCCAGGGAGGCCAAGGCCCAGGGCATCGATGTGCAGGTGGTGGAGTTCACCGACTGGACCACGCCCAACGTGGCCGTGGACTCGGGCGACCTGGACATCAACTACTTCCAGCACCAGCCCTTCCTGGACAACGCCATCCAGAAGAACGGCTACAAGCTGGCCAGCGCGGGCACGGGCATCCTGGCCAACGTGGGCCTGTACTCGCTCAAGCACAAGGCCATCGCCCAGGTGCCGCAGGGCGGCAAGGTGGGCATTGCCAACGACCCCGTGAACCAGGGGCGCGGCCTGCTCTTGCTGCAGAAGGTGGGGCTGATCAAGCTCAAGCCCGGCGTGGGCTACCTGGGCAGCCTGGACGACATCGTCGAGAACCCCAAGAAGCTCAGCTTCGTCGAGGTCGAGGGGCCGCAACTGGTGCGCATCACGGGCGACGTGGACATCGCCCAGGGCTACCCGCACTTCATCGTGGCGGCCAAGGCCTTCGATCCTTCCAGCGGGCTTGCGTATTCGGGCATCGAGGACGCGCGCTTTTCCATCCAGTTCGTGGTCAAGGCCAACCGCACGCAGGACCCCGTGGTGCAGAAGTTCATCCGCATCTACCAGAACTCCGATGCGGTGAAGGCCGAGGCCCAGCGCGCCTTTTCCAACGACAAGCGCCTGTACAACCTGGCCTGGGTCAAGCCCTGAGCGGCACGGGGAGGACTTCAGCCATGTCAACCAGCATTGCAGCCAGGCAGCCCCTGGCGGACAGGCCGGCCCACGAGGCGGACAGGCCGGCCCATGACGCGGGCAGGCGCTCATCGGCAGCGGCCGGCACCACGCGGGAATCCATCCGTGGACCCGGCGCCGTGGCCTTCAGCGGCGTGGCCAAGACCTACCAGTCTTCGGCCGGGCCCGTACAGGCGCTGGACGCGATCAGCCTGGAGATCGCGCCGGGCAGCATCTTCGGCATCATCGGGCGCAGCGGCGCGGGCAAGTCCAGCCTGCTGCGCACCATCAACCGGCTGGAGCAGCCCAGCAGCGGCCAGGTGCGGGTCGACGGCGTGGACATCGGCACGCTGGACGAATCGCAACTGGTGCAGCTGCGCCGGCGCATCGGCATGATCTTCCAGCACTTCAACCTGCTGTCGGCCAAGACGGTGCATGACAACGTGGCCCTGCCCCTGCAGGTGGCGGGCCTGCCGCGCGCACGCATCGATGCACGGGTGAATGAGCTGCTGGCCCTGGTGGGCCTGCAGGAGAAGGCTGGCACCTATCCGAGCCGGCTGTCGGGCGGGCAAAAGCAGCGCGTGGGCATTGCCCGCGCCCTGGCCACCGACCCCGAGATCCTGCTGTGCGACGAGGCCACCTCGGCCCTGGACCCCGAGACCACGCAGTCCATCCTGGAGCTGCTGCGCACCATCAACCGCAAGCTGGGCATCACCATCGTCCTGATCACGCACGAGATGAGCGTGATCCGCGAGATCGCCGACCGCGTGCTGGTGCTGGAGCAGGGCCGCATCGCCGAGCTGGGCGAGGTCTGGAAGGTCTTCGGCAACCCGCAGCACCCGGCCACGCGCGCCCTGCTGGCACCGCTGCAGCACGGCCTGCCCGACGACCTGCGCCAGCGCCTGCTGAGCACCGCGCCCGCAGGCCGCCACGAACGCATCCTGCAGCTGACCTACCGCGGCGAGGACGGGCTGGAGCCCGACTTCCCGCGCATCGCCCAGGCCCTGGGCGGCCGGGTTCGCCTGCTGCATGGCGGCGTGGACCGCATCCAGGGCCATGCCCAGGGGCAGCTGCTGATCGCGCTGGGCGGCGGCACAGCCACGCATGACTGGCACACACTGACGCAGGGCCCGGCGGCCATTGCGCATGACATCAAGGATCTCGGATATGTCGCTGAATCTGTCCATTCCCATTGAGCGCTACGGCAACGCGCTGGCCGACACGCTGATGATGGTCGGCGTCTCGGGCGGCATCGCGCTGGCGGCGGGCATTCCGCTGGCGGTGCTGCTCATCGTCACCGCGCCCGGCGGCTTCCTGGCCTCGCCGCGCACGCACCGTGCGCTGGGCAGCGTGATCAACGGCTTCCGTGCCACGCCCTTCATCGTGCTGCTGGTGGCGCTGATCCCGTTCACGCGGCTGGTGACGGGCACCACCATCGGCGTGTGGGCGGCCATCGTGCCGCTGGCCATCAGCGCCACGCCGTTCTTTGCGCGCATCGTCGAGGTCAGCCTGCGCGAGGTCGATCCCGGCCTCATCGAAGCCGCCCAGGCCATGGGCTGCCGCAAGTGGGACATCGTGCGCCACGTCTACCTGCCCGAGGCCCTGCCCGGCATCGTGGGCGGCTTCACCATCACCCTGGTGGCGCTGATCAGTTCCTCGGCCATGGCCGGCGCCGTGGGCGCGGGCGGCCTGGGCGACCTGGCCATCCGCTACGGCTACCAGCGCTTCGACACCCAGGTGATGCTGCTGGTGATTGCCGTGCTGATCGCGCTGGTCACCGTGGTCCAGGTGCTGGGCGACCGCTACGTGCGCCGGCTGCGCAGCCGCTGACGCTGAAAACAGGCACCAAGCCTTTCCCTCCGGGGCCGCCGCCTGGCGGCCCTCTCCCCACCGACTCAGCAACGAGGCACGGAATGACTACACCGGATGCCCTGGGCGCAGCCTTGCCCGGCAACACACACCACACCCCGGGCGGGGCGCTGCGGCGCCTGCCCCTGCCGCCCTCCCCTCCGCACCGCATCACCAGCGAGGCCGAGGCCCTGCAGGCCGCCCAGGCCCTGGCCGATGAATGGCGCGTGGACGCAGCCGCCCGCGACCATGAGCGGCGCCTGCCCTGGCAGGAAATCGAGCGCCACACGGCCAGCGGGCTGGGCGCCATCACCGTGCCCCGCGCCTACGGCGGCCTGGGCGCTTCCTACGAGACGCTGGCCCAGGTCTTCGTCACGCTGTGCGCGGCCGACCCTTCGCTGGGCCAGATTCCGCAGAACCATTTCGCCGTGCTGCAGAACCTGCGGGACATGGGCAGCGAGCCCCAGAAGCGCCGCTGGTTTGCCGACGTGCTGGCCGGCCACCGCCTGGGCAATGCCGGGCCGGAACGCAAGGGGCGCGCGGCCCATGTGCTAGAGGCCACGGCGCGCCTGTCGCGCGATGCGGCAGGCGGCCTGCGCGTCAGCGGCACGCGCTTTTACTCCACGGGCTCGGCCTTCGCGCACTGGGTGCCCTTCCGTGCCCAGGACGAGGAAGGCCGCATCGTGCAGGTCTGGGTGCGGCGCGATGCGCCGGGCGTGACCGTGTTCGACGACTGGGACTCCTTCGGCCAGCGCACCACGGCCAGCGGCAGCGTGCAGCTGGACCAGGTGCAGGTACAGCCCGAGGACGTGGTGCCTGCCTGGCAGTTCGAGGCCACGCCCTCGCTGTCCGGCCCGGTGTCGCAGCTGATCCAGGCCTCCATCGACGCGGGCATTGCCCAGGGCGCGCTGCGCGACGCGGTGGACTTCGTGCGCGACAAGAGCCGGCCCTGGATGGACTCGGGTGTGGCGCGCGCCAGCGACGATCCCCACCTCATCCACGAGGTCGGCCAGTTGCAGATCGAGGTGGACGCAGCCCATGCCGTGCTGCTGGAGGCCGCGCGCACGCTGGATGCACTTGCTGCAGCGGCGGGTGGCGCGGTGGACGAGCAGGCCAGCGCCCAGGCCTCGGTGGCCGTGGCCGAGGCCAAGATCCTCACCACCGAGGCCGCGCTGCAGGCCGGCGAGCACCTGTTCGCGCTGGCCGGCTCCTCGGCCAGCCGCGCTGCCCACCGCCTGGACCGCCACTGGCGCAACGCGCGCGTGCACACGCTGCACGACCCCGTGCGCTGGAAATACCACCTGCTGGGCAACTACCTGCTCAACGGCACCCTGCCGCGCCGCCACCAGTGGAACTGACCGCCATGACACAGACATCGACCCAAGAGCTGCAGGCCCTGGTCTCCACACCGGGCAGCCAGCCCGCTCCCGCAGCGCCTCCGGCCCGGCCCGCCCACATCATCGGCAGCGAGGCCGAGGCGCTGGAAGCGGCCCGCAGTTTTGCCGCCCTCATCGCCCCCGGCGCCCTGGCGCGCGACCGCGACCGCCTGCTGCCCTGGCAGGAGGTGGAGCAGTTCAGCCAGAGCGGCCTGTGGGGCATCACCATTCCCCGGGAGTACGGCGGCGCGGGCGTGTCCACGGCCACGCTGACGCGGGCCATTGCCCTGATTGCGGCGGCCGATGGCAACTTCGGCCACATTCCGCAGAACCACTACTACTCGCTGGAAGTGCTGCGCGTGGGCGGATCGCCCGCGCAAAAGGCCTTCTTCTATGACCGTGTGCTGCGCGGCGAACGCCTGGGCAATGCGCTGGCCGAGATCGGCCACCGCGACTTCCAGCGCCGCACCCGGCTGCTGCGCGAGAGCGGCAGCTGGTTCGTGCAGGGGCGCAAGTTCTATTGCACGGGCGCCCTGTTCGCGCACTGGATTCCCACCCTGGTCAGCGCGCAGGAAGAGGCGCCGGGGCAAGGCGAGCGCATGTATCTGGTCTTCATCCCGCGCGATGCGGCCGGCGTCACCGTCACCGACGACTGGGATGGCTTCGGCCAGCGCGTGACGGGCAGTGGCTCCGTGCAGTTCGACCGCGTGCGCGTGGAGCCCGAATGGGTGGTGCCCTTCACCAGTTCCTTCGAGCGGCCCACCACCATCGGCCCCTTCGCCCAGATCATCCATGCCGCCCTGGACGCGGGCATTGGCCACGGCGCGCTGCAGGCCGCCCTGCCCTTCATCCGCGAGCATGCGCGGCCCTGGGTGGACGCGGGCGTGGCCAGCGCCACGCAGGACCCGCTGCTGCTACAGCAACTGGGCAATGTCCACGTGCGCCTGCGCGCCGCCGATGCCCTGGTGGCCCGCGCGGCCCTGGCCGTGGACGCCGCCCAGCGCGCGCCCACGGATGACAGCGTGGCCGCCGCCTCGGTGGCCGTGGCCCAGGCCAAGGCGCTGAGCACCAGCGCCAGCCTGCTGGCCGGCAGCAAGCTGTTCGAGCTGGCGGGCACGGCCTCCACCCTGGCGGGACAGGGCCTGGACCGCTTCTGGCGCAACGCGCGCACCCACACCCTGCACGACCCCGTGCGCTGGAAATACCACGCCGTGGGCAACTACGTGCTCAACGGCATACGCCCGCCGCGCCATGGCGCGCTCTGACCTTTATCAACGACACAGGAATGCAATGATGACAACGACCTCCCCCACCCTCTGGCCCCGGCTGGCCGCCTTCCTGGGCGCTGCCCTGCTCGCGGGCAGCGCCCTGGCCGCGCCCCTGAAGATCGGCGTGGTGCCGGGCATCTTCGCGGACTCGGTGGAAGCCGCCGCCAAGGAGGCCAAGAAGCAGGGCCTGGACGTGCAGGTGGTGGAATTCACCGACTGGGCCACGCCCAACGTGGCGCTGGACGCGGGCGACATCGACCTCAACTACTACCAGAACAGCAACTACCTGGCCAATGCAGCGCGCAGCAAGGGCTTCAAGTTCACCAGCGTGCAGGCGGGCATCCTGTCCTATCTGGGCCTGTACTCCACGCGCCACAAATCCCTGGCCGACTTGCCCACGGGCGCCAAGGTGGCCATTGCCAGCGACCCCGTCAACGTGGGCCGCGGCCTGCGCCTGCTGCAGCACGCGGGCCTGATCACGCTGCGCCCCGACACCGGACTGCTGGGCACCCAGGCGGACATCGTCTCCAATCCCAGGAAGCTGCAGTTCGTGGAGATCGAGGGCCCGCAGCTGGCGCGCACCACGCCCGACGTGGACCTGGCCCAGGGCTTTCCGTATTTCATCATCGCCTCCAAGGCCTTCGATGCCAGCAAGGGCCTGGCCTACACCAGCTACGAGGACGACTCCTGGGCCATCCAGTTCGTGGCCCGCAGCGACCGCGCGGCCGACCCGCGCATCGCCCGCTTCCTGGACATCTACAAAAACTCCGACGTGGTGCGCAAGGCCATCCACGCCTTCTACCTGAACGACCAGAAGCTCTACCGCCTGGCCTGGTTGAAGAACTGACGCAACGGACTGCAGGACCCGCCCCATGACGCAAGCCAAGCGCCACATCCACGTCAACGCCTTCAACATGAACTGCGTGGGCCACATACACCACGGCCTGTGGACCCATCCGCGCGACCGCTCCACCGAGTACGGCACGCTGGCCTACTGGACCCACATCGCCAGGGTGCTGGAGGAAGGCCTGTTCGACGGCATCTTCATCGCCGACGTGGTCGGCTACTACGACGTCTACCAGGGCGGCGTGGACCTGACCCTGCGCGAAGGCATACAGCTGCCCGTCAACAACCCCTGGCTGCTGGTCTCGGCCATGGCGGCGGTGACGCGGCACATCGGTTTCGGCCTCACGGCCACCGTGGGCGCGCACCAGCCTTATACCTTCGCGCGCGACGTGACCACGCTGGACCAGCTGACCAACGGCCGCATCGGCTGGAACATCGTCACCGGCTATGTGGACAGCGGCGCGCGCGGCCTGGGCCAGGACGGCCTGGCCGAGCACGACAGCCGCTACGACCGCGCCGACGACTTCCTGGAGCTTTCCTACAAGCTCTGGGAAGGCAGCTGGGAAGAGGGTGCCGTGATCGCCGACAAGGCGCGGCGCATCCACGCCCTGCCCGGCAAGGTGCACCCGGTGGTGCACGAGGGGCCGTTCTACCGCGCCAACGCCATCCACATGAGCGCGCCTTCGCCGCAGCGCACGCCCGTGCTGTTCCAGGCCGGCACCTCGCCGCGCGGGCTGCGCTTTGCGGGCCGGCATGCCGAGGGCATCTTCATCGGCGCGCGCACGCCCGAGGCCGCGCGCGAGGCCTCGCGCCAGCTGCGCCAAGCCGCCGTGGACGCGGGCCGGCGCCCCGAGGACATCAAGATCTACGCCGGCGTGGCCGTGGTGCCCGGACGCACCGAGGCCGAGGCCCGCGAGAAATACGCCGACTACCTGGCCCATGCCAGCGCGGAAAGCGGGCTGGCCCACTTTGCCGCCAGCACCGGCGTGGACTTTGCGCAGTACGGGCTGGACGACCCCATCTCCTTCGGCAACACCAACGCCATCCAGTCGGCGGCCCAGGCCGCCCAGAAGCAGGGCTGGACCACGCGGCGCAAGCTGCTGGAGCAGTTCACGCTGGGCAGCCGCTACGCCACCATCGTGGGCGACCCGTCCCAGGTGGCCGACGAGCTGGAGCGCTGGATCGACGTGGGCGAAATCGACGGTTTCAACCTGACCCGCATCGTCGCGCCCGAGACCTGGGAAGACTTCGCCCGCCTGGTCGTGCCCGAGCTGCAGAACCGGGGCCGCTACCGCACCAGCTACGGCGAGGACGCCACGCTGCGCCAGCGCCTGTTCGGCCAGGGCGACCGCCTGCCCGCCAGCCACGCCGCCGCGCGCTGGCGGCGTTGAAGTCCTTAGCCACCCTCCCCCACCGGCCCGTGGCCCGGCCCTGCCTTGCAGGCAGGCCGGGTTGGCGGGCCTTTGAATTTGCAAAGCCATGACCACCACCCTCCCCTGCGCCACCGAGCCTGCGGCCTACGCGGCGCCCGGCCCAACCACAGACGGCCCGGCCGATCCCGACGCGCCCTCGCTGCCATCCCTGCAGGCGCGCTTTCGCCCCGTGTTCGACCGCATCGCCCAAGGTGCGGCCGAGCGCGAACGCACGCGTAGCCTGGCCCATGAACCCATCGCCTGGCTGCGTGACATCGGCTTCACCGCGCTGCGCGTGCCGCGCCGCCTTGGCGGGGCCGGCGCCAGCGTGGAGCAGCTGTTCGCGCTGTGGACCGAGCTGGCCGAGGCCGACTCCAACGTCGCCCAGATCCTGCGCCCGCACTTCGGCTTTCTGGACCGCGTGCTCATCGACCGCGATGCCGCCACCCAGGCCCGCTGGCTGCCGCTGGCCGCGCGCGGCGCCGTGTTCGGCAATGCCACCACCGAGGTAGGCACGGGCACCCTGGGCACGCTGCAGACCACCCTGGTGCCCGATGCGCAGCCCGGCTGGTGGCGGCTGGACGGGCGCAAGTTCTACAGCACGGGCACGCTGTATGCCGACTGGGTGACCGTGGTGGCGCGCGCGGTGGAGCCGGGCAAGGAAGACCAGACCGTGCACGCCGTCGTGCCCACCTCGGAGGCCGGCGTGCAGCGCTTCGATGACTGGCGCGGCTTTGGCCAGCGCCTGACCGGCTCGGGCACCACCGTGCTCAGCCAGGTGCGCGTGCCCGACGACGCCGTGATCCGCTTCCCGCGCGCCCAGCCCACGCCCCTGGTGGCCTATTTCCAGCTGGCCCACCTGGCCACCCTGGCCGGCATTGCCCGGGCCTTGCAGCGCGATGCCATCGCCTATGTGCAGGCGCGCCGCCGCGTGTTCAGCCACGGCAGCGCCACCCTGCCCAAGGACGATCCGCTGGTGCAGCACATCGTCGGCCAGCTGGCCGGCACGGCCTACATCGCAGGACTTGCCGTGGCCGACGTGGCCGCCGAGCTGGGCCGCATCGCGCGCGAGCGCGAGGCCGGGCGCGAGGTGCCGCTGCAGCAACTGCATGCTCTGGAGCTGCGCACGGCCCAGGCCCAGGTGGCCGTGGTCGATCCCGTGCTGCAGGCGGCCGCGCGGCTGTTCGAGGTGGGCGGCTCCAGCGCCCTGTCCGAAGACCTGGCACTGGACCGCCACTGGCGCAATGCGCGCACCCTGGCCTCGCACAACCCCGTGCTGTACAAGGCCCGCTCGGCGGGCGACATCCTGCTCAACGGCGCCGACCCCATCTACTACTGGCACGTGGGCGTGACGGGCGTGGCGGGCTGAAGGCCCTTGCGCGGCCGCGCTGCGCAGGGACGGGCGCAGCGGCCGTGCGCATATCGCCAGAACGCATTAGCACATGCCATGCGCCACAAAATTCCTTTCAGAAACAAGCACTTGCCAAGGCACCCAAACCGATAAGCAAATGCGTTAAGTTTCTTTCGCCATACCGGCGTTCGGCCCTGTAATGAAGGCATCCATCCCACCTCGTCCGGGCTGGCAGTCTTCGCAAACCGCATGCCGCGCTGCCTCCTGGAACCCACGCCAAGGAGTTTCCATGAGCCGATCGCTGAAGACTGTCATCGTCAATGGCAGCCTGAGCCGCCCCTCCCGCACCCGTGTCCTGCTGGACGCCCTGCATGCCCGCCTGGGCCAGGAGCTGCCGCTGCAGGCACAGGTCATCGACCTGCTGGACCTGCAGCCCCACCTGGGCGCGGCCCTGTCCAAGAACGACCTGCCGCCGGCCACGCTGCAGGCCATCGAAGCCATCGAGCAGGCCGACTTCCTCATCGTCGGCGCCCCGGTCTTCCGCGCCAGCCTGCCGGGCCTGCTCAAGCACCTGTTCGACCTCATCGACCTGGACGCGCTGCAGGGCACGCCCGTGCTGCTGGCCGCCACCGGCGGCAGCCCGCGCCACGCCCTCATCCTGGACCACCAGCTGCGCCCGCTGTTCGGCTTTTTCTCGGCCCTCACCCTGCCCATTGGCGTGTACTCCACGCCCGAGGACATCCAGGACGGCCAGGTCCACAGCGAATCGCTGCGCCAGCGCATCGAGCTGACCGTGCAGCTGTCGGCCCCGGTGCTGCGCGGTGCGCTGCAGCAGCTGGTGCAGGCCCAGGCCCAGGCCGAAGCCGAGGCACAGCGGCCCGTTCCCGAAGCCGCCGACCTGGCCCTGGCCGGGCAGCCCGCGTGAGCCAGGCAGAGGCCGTCCCTGCGGACCCGATAGCCACTGCGCAGGATCTGGCGCAGCGCCTTGCCGCCACGGCAGCCCGGCGCGATGCCGCAGGCGGCACGCCCAAGGCCGAGCGCGATGCGCTGCGCGCCAGCGGCCTGCTGGCACTGAGCATTCCGCGCGAGCTGGGCGGCCTGGGCGCGGACTGGGTGCAGACGCTGGAGACGGTGCGCATTCTGGCCACGGCAGACGGCTCGCTGGCCCATGTCTACGGCTTCCAGCACCTGCACCTGGCCACCGTGCAGCTGTTCGGCCAGCCCGCCCAGTGGCGGCCCTGGCTGCTGCAGACGGCGCGCCACCGCTGGTTCTGGGGCAATACGCTGAACCCTCTGGACCGCCGCACCACGGCCACGCGCCAGCCCGGCCACTGGGAGTTCTCGGGCAAGAAAAGCTTCACCTCGGGCGCGCTGGACTCGCAGATGCTGGTGGCCTCGGCCATCGATGCCGACAGCGGCCAGTTGCTGATCGGCGTGGTGCCCACGGAGCGCACGGGCATCACCTTGCTGCGCGACTGGGACAACATGGGCCAGCGCCAGACCGACAGCGGCTCGGCCCTGTTCGAGCGCGTGCGCGTGGAGGCGGCCGAGCTGCTGCTGGACCCCGGCCCGCTGTCCACGCCGCATGCCGCGCTGCGCCCGCTGCTGGCCCAGCTCATCCTGGCCCATCTGTTCCTGGGCATTGCCCAGGGCGCGCTGGAGCAGGCGCGCGGCTACACGCTGAACGAGGCGCGGCCCTGGTTCAAGTCCCCGGCCGATGCGGCCGGCGCAGACCCCCACATCCAGGCGCTGTATGGCGAGCTGTGGGCCGCGCTGGAAGGCGCGCGCCTGCTGACCCTGCAGGCCGCGCAGCGCTTTGACGCCGCCTGGCGCCGTGGCCCGGCACTGACCGCCCACGAGCGCGGCGAAGTCGCCGTGGCCGTGACGGCCGCCAAGATTGCCACCACGCGCTCGGGGCTGGACCTGTCCAGCCGCATCTTCGAGGCCACGGGCGCGCGCGCCACGCACGCGGCGCTGCGCTTTGACCGCTTCTGGCGCAACCTGCGCACGCAGACGCTGCACGACCCGCTGCACTACAAGCTGCAGGAGCTGGGCGACTGGGTGCTCAACGGAACCCATCCGCAGCCCAGCTTCTATTCGTGACGCCGCGCCATGAACACCCGTCTGCCCACCTGGCCGCCCGGCAAGTCCTCGGCAACACCTGCGCCCGTACCTGCAACCGTGCCTGCGCCCGCAGCCTCTGCCGCGCACGATGACGGCGCCGCGCCCGCGCCGTGGATACTGCAAGACCCGGCCTCGCAGGCCCTGCTCAAGACCATGGGACAGGTGGCCGCCAGCGAGGCCGGCGTCCTCATCCTGGGCGACAGCGGCGCCGACAAGGAAATGGTGGCCCGCCACATCCACCGCCTGAGCCCGCGCCGCCACGGCCCCTTTGTCGCCGTCAACTGCGGCGCGCTGTCCGAGGCCCTGATCAACGCCGAGCTCTTCGGCCACGAAAGCGGTGCGCTGACGGGTGCCTTCGGCAACCTGCCCGGCCGCTTCGAGGACGCCCACGGCGGCACCCTGCTGCTGGACGAGATCGACGACCTGCCCCTGCACATCCAGAGCAAGCTGGTGCGCGTGCTGCAGGACAAGGCGGTCACCCGCATCGGCGCCAGCCAGCGCACGCCGGCCAACGTGCGCGTGCTCGCGGCCAGCAGCGCGCCGCTGCACACCAAGGTGGCGGCGCGGCGCTTTCGCGAAGACCTGTACTACCTGCTCGATGTCGTCACCCTCACCGTGCTGCCGCTGCGCCAGCGCCCGGCCGACATCCTGCCGCTGGCGCGCCACTTCATCGCAAGCTACTGCCAGCGCATGCGCTACGCGCCCATGGCACTGAGCCAGGACGCGCAGCGCAAGTTGCTGGAGCACGACTGGCCCGGCAACAGCCGCGAGCTGGAGAACGTCATCCACCGCAGCCTGCTGCTGACCCAGGGCATGCACATCGGCGCGGGCGACCTGCACATCGCCAGCAGCCAGGGCGAGCCCGATCCCGTCCCCACACGCGAGGCCGAACACGGCGCCCAGGCCGCCGCCGCCGAACTGGCCCTGGGCGAAGCGCTGGACAGCCTGTGCGACGTGCATGCCGAAGGCCTGGAGCAGCACGTGCTGGGCGCCCTGCTGCTCAAGGCCTGGCAGCGCAACCGCGGCAATCAGGTGCAGACCGCGCGCCAGCTGGGCATCAGCCGCAGCGTGGTGCGCGCGCGGCTGCAGCGCCTGGGCCAGGTGCCGGGCGAGGCCGCGCCACCGTCTTTTCCATCGTCCCCGGAGATCCCATGAGTCAAGACCCCCACGCATCGCCAGACATCTTCTGGTTCCTGCCCACCTCGGGCGACACGCGCTACCTCGGCACCTCCGACTTCGGCCGCGCGCCCACCAACGCCTACATGCGCCAGATCGCCGTCACGGCCGAGGAGCTGGGCTACGACGGCCTGCTGATCCCCACCGGCAGTTCCTGCCTGGACCCCTGGGTGGTCGCCTCCAGCCTGGTGCCCGTCACGCAGCGCATCAAGCTGCTGGTGGCCCTGCGCACCTCGCTGGGCGCGCCCGTGTCCAGCGCACGCCAGGCCGCCACGCTGGACCAGGCCCTGGGCGGGCGCCTGCTGCTCAACGTGGTGCCCGGGGGCGATGCCACCGAGCTGGAGGCCGACGGCATCTTCCTGGCCCATGACGAACGCTATGCCTATGCCGATGAATTCCTGACCATCTGGCGCCGCCTGCTGGCCGGCGAGGCCGTGGATTTCGACGGCAAATACTTCAAGGTCAAGCAGGGCCGCAACTTCTTTCCCCCGGTGCAAAAGCCGCATCCGCCGCTGTACTTCGGCGGCTCCTCGGACGCCGCCCACGACCTGGCCGCGCGCCAGGTGGACGCCTACCTCACCTGGGGCGAGCCCCCCGCCGCCGTGGCCGAAAAGTTCGCCGACATCCGCCGCCGCGCCGCGCAGCAGGGCCGCCAGGTCCGCCTGGGCGTGCGGCTGCACGTCATCGTGCGCGAGACCAACGAGGAGGCCTGGGCCGATGCCGAGCGCCTGATCAGCAAGCTCACCGACGAGGACATCGCCCGCGCCCAGGCCGGCTATGCGCGCATGGACTCCGTGGGCCAGTCGCGCATGGCCGCGCTGCACGGCGGGCGGCGCGACCGGCTGGAGGTGGCGCCCAACCTCTGGGCCGGCGTGGGCCTGGTGCGCGGCGGCGCGGGCACGGCCCTGGTCGGCGATGCGGCCACCGTGGCCGAGCGCCTGCGCGAGTACGCTGCGCTGGGCGCGGACAGCTTCGTGCTCTCGGGCTACCCGCACCTGGAGGAATCCATCCGCTTTGCCGAGCTGGTCTTCCCCCTGCTCGGCAAGCGGGCCGTCACCACCAGCGACCAGGCCCAGACCGGCGGCGCCTTCGACATCCGCAGCATCCAGCGCAGCCAATCCGCATCGTGAGCCGCCCGGGGCCCCGGCCCCCGGACAGACCGGAGTCTGTGCACGCAACGCGATCAACGCCACAATCCGCCCGTCCCCCACGATGAGAGCGTGACGTTGCCATGAGCCTGAGAATCGATGACGAAATAACCTTCCGCAGACTCGAGGTGCTGCTCGCCTTCCTGGAGACAGGCAATCTCGCCAAGACGGCGGAACGGCTGGAGACCAGCTCGGTCAGCGTGCACCGCGCACTGCACGCGCTGGAGGCCGGCATGCGCTGCGCCCTGTTCCGGCACGAGGGGCGCAACCTCAAGCCCACCGAGGCAGCGCAGACACTGGCCGATGTCGCCAGGGAAGTGCTGGCCACCATGTCCGAGGGCATACGCGCCACGCGCGAGGTGGCAGGCTACTCGGCGGACCGCATCCGCATCGGCTCGCTGTACTCCCTGACCAACCGCACCGTGCCGGCGCTGGTGATGGCGCTGAAGCTGCGCCGCCCCGATCTGCAGACCGAACTGGTGCTGGGCTCGAACGCCGGCCTGCTGGAGCGGCTGCGCAACGGAACGCTGGACGCGGCGCTGATGGCCATGCCGGACAACGCCGCCGACATGCAGACGCAGCTGCTGTTCGAGGACGACATTTTCTTTGCCGCGCCCGTGGGCTCGCCCTATGCGCATCTGGCCGAGGTCGATCTGGGCGCCATGGCGCGCGAGAACTTCGTGAGCCTGGGCGAAGGCTTTGCGACCTATGGCGGCTTCATCGAGTCCTTCCGGGTGGCCGGCTTCACGCCCAACGTGGTGATGAAGACGGATGACATCTTCTCGCTGATGAACCTGGTCAGCGGCGGCGTCGGCTACACGCTGCTGCCCGGGCGGGTGCGCGGCGTGATGCCGCAGAAGGTGCAGCTGATACCGCTGCAGGCCAGGTATCTGATGCGCCAGACCATCGTGCTGACCTTTTTGCGCTCCCGCGAACGCGACCCCAACCTGCTGGCCCTGCTCAGCGTGTGCCGCCTCGCGGACGGCCAGCTCGGCTGACCCGGCATGCCGGGGGCGACAGCCCCGCTTCGCCGGGTTAACCCTTCATTGTTTCTCTCTGCGTAATTGTTGGCGCTCGCGCTTTATTGATGCGCTCCGGGCCGCCGCGTACCGTGCATACCAGCATGCACACGTATTGCAGGCGCATAAAAAACCGGAGACATCGCATGAATTCCCATTGGATATCGATTGGCGCGTTGATAGGCATGTTCGTCCTGGCGACGGCACTGCCCATCAACATGGGCCTGCTGGCCTTTGTCGGGGCCTTCCTGGTCGGCACCCTGGTGGCCGGCATGGGGACCAAGGCCATCATTGGCGGTTTTCCCGCCGACCTGTTTCTGACGCTGGCGGGCATCACCTACCTGTTCGCGCTGGCGCAGAACAACGGAACCATCGACTGGCTGGTCCGCATGGCGGTGCGCGCCGTGCGCGGGCGCATTGCCGCCATACCGTGGATCATGTTCTTCATTGCGGCCCTGCTGACGGCAGTGGGCGCCGTCAGCCCTGCGGCCGTGGCCATCATCGCGCCCATTGCCCTGGGCTTTGCTGCCAAGTACGGCATCAATCCGCTGATGATGGGTCTGCTGGTGATCCATGGCGCGCAGGGCGGCGGCTTCTCGCCCATCAGCATCTACGGCGGCATCACCAACAAGATCGTGGCCAAGGCGGGCCTGCCGCTCAACGAGATGGCGACCATGCTGGCCAGCATGGGGGTCAACCTGGCCGTGGCCGTGCTGCTGTTCTTCCTGATGGGCGGCGCCCGGCTGATGCGCATGAAGGCCGATGCCGATGGCAGCGTGCCCGCCACGCCGCGCGTCTCGCATGCCCAGGGCGGCGCCCAGGTGTATGGCGACGCCGAAGGCGAGGCCCTGTCCGAGGAGCGCAACACGGCTGCACGCTCCAGCGACTCGCTGATGCGCGCCGCCCCTGAACAGGACGCCGCCCCGCAATCGCGCAGCTACCAGGTGGCCACCGTGGTCGGCCTGCTGGCGCTCGCGGTCCTCACCCTGTTCTTCAAGCAGGACATCGGCTTCGTCTCCATCACCATCGGCCTGGTGCTGACGCTGATGGCGCCCAACCTGCAAAAGCGCGCGCTGGGCCAGGTGTCCTGGCCCGAGATCATGCTCATCGTGGGTGTCAGCACCTATGTGGGCGTGATGGACAAGATGGGCACCATCGACTTCGTAGGCCACAGCGTGGCGCAGCTGACCTCGCCCCTGGTGGCGGCCTTGCTGCTGTGCTTCGTGGGCGCCGTGGTGTCGGCCTTCGCCTCCTCGACGGCGGTGCTGGGCTCGCTGATTCCGCTGGCCGTGCCCTTCCTGCAGGGCGGCTCCGATGTGAGCGCCGTCGGCTTCATCGCGGCCATGGCCGTGTCCTCGACCATCGTGGATGTCAGCCCCTTCTCGACCAACGGCGCCCTCGTCCTGGCCAATGCCAAGGGCGTGGACCGCGACCGCTTCTTCCGCCAGCTGATGGTCTACGGCGGCCTTGTCACCCTGGTGGCGCCGCTGCTCGTGTGGCTGCTGTTCGTGGTCCTCTAGCCAGGCACTTCGACCGGGACGCCCGCCACCTGCCCCCTCCATGTCACGCCAACCCCTGATATCCCATGACTGACCCCTCCTGGAACCTCAAAGCCGGGGAGCGCGCCGCCAGGCTGGCGCGCGCCCAGGCAGCCCTCGGGCCGCGCCTGGCCGGCAAGCGCGTCGATGCCGGCGCCATCACCGAGCTGCTGCACGCCGTGCTGGCGCCCGGCGACCGCGTCTGCCTCGAAGGCAACAACCAGAAGCAGGCCGACTTCCTGGCCCGCGCCCTGGTCCAGCTCGATCCGCAGCAGGTGCACGACCTGCACATGGTGCAGTCGGTGCTGGCGCTGCCGGAGCACCTGGATGTGTTTGAGAACGGCATCGCGCGGCGGCTGGACTTCAGCTTCTCCGGCCCGCAAGGGGCGCGGCTGGCCAAGCTGGTCTCGGCCCGGCAGCTGGAGATCGGGGCTATCCACACCTACCTGGAGCTGTTCGCGCGCTACTTCGTGGACCTGACGCCCAAGGTGGCCCTGGTCGCGGCCCACGCGGCCGATGCCCAGGGCAACCTGTACACCGGCCCCAACACCGAGGACACGCCGGCCATCGTCGAGGCCACGGCCTTTTCGGGCGGCATCGTCATCGCCCAGGTCAACGAGATGGTGGATGGCACCACCACGGCGCTGCCGCGCGTGGACATTCCCTCGGACTGGGTGCATTTCGTCGTGCAGGCGCCCCGGCCCAACGTCATCGAGCCGCTGTTCACGCGCGACCCGGCCCAGATCAGCGAAATCCAGGTGCTGATGGCCATGATGGCCATCAAGGGCATCTACGCCGAGTACGAGGTCCAGCGCCTAAACCATGGCATCGGCTTCGACACGGCGGCCATCGAGCTGCTGCTGCCGACCTATGGCGAATCGCTGGGGCTGAAGGGCCGCATTGCGCGGCACTGGGCGCTGAACCCGCATCCGGCGCTGATACCGGCCATCGAGGCCGGCTGGGTGGAGTCCATCCATTCGTTCGGCTCCGAGTTGGGCATGGAGGACTACATCCGGGCACGCTCGGACGTGTTCTTCACCGGCGCCGACGGCAGCCTGCGCAGCAACCGCGCCTTCTGCCAGGCGGCGGGCCACTATGCCTGCGACCTGTTCATCGGCTCGACGCTGCAGATCGACCTGGACGGCAACAGCTCCACCGCGACGCTGGGGCGCATTGCCGGCTTCGGCGGCGCCCCCAACATGGGCGCGGACGCGCGCGGACGGCGCCATGCCAGCGCCGCCTGGCTCAAGGCCGGGCGCGAGGCGCGGGCGGGCCGCAGCGGCGCGGCAGGCACGCCGCGCGGGCAAAAGCTGGTGGTGCAGATGGTGGAGACCTTCCGCGAGCACATGCAGCCCGCCTTCGTGGAGCGGCTCGATGCCTGGACGCTACAGGAGCAGGCCGGCATGGACCTGCCGCCCATCATGATCTACGGCGAGGACGTGACCCACATCCTGACGGAGGAAGGCATTGCCAACCTGCTGCTGTGCCGCTGCGACGAAGAGCGCGAGCAGGCCATCCGCGGCGTGGCCGGCTACACGGCCGTGGGCCTGGCGCGCGACCGTCGCATGGTGGAGAACCTGCGCGACCGCGGGGTGATCCGCCGTCCGCAGGACCTGGGCATCGACCCGCGCCAGGCCACGCGCAATCTGCTGGCCGCGCGCAGCATGCGCGATCTGGCCCAGGCCTCGGGCGGGCTGTACCAGCCTCCCCGCCGATTCAGGAACTGGTAGGAGAGACGATATGAGCGAGATACCCGCAGGGCTGGAGTCCCTGAGCTATTGCTTCGCAGGCGGCCGGCCGGCCGGCGCCTTTGCCCCCGTCCTGGTCGGCGTGGTCGGCTCGGGCAACCTGGAGGTGATGCTGGAGAGCACGGGCGGCGATGGCTGCGAAGTGCAGGTGCAGACCTCGGCACACGGCTTCGGCGCCATCTGGCAAGCCGTGGTGGAGGATTTCCGCGAGCGCCACCCCGTGGGCGGCGTGCGCGTGTCCATCAACGACATGGGGGCCACGCCGGCCGTGGTCAGCCTGCGGCTGGACCAGGCCCTGGCCGAACTGCAGGGAGGCCAGTCATGATCAGCTACGCGGAATGCACGGCGCGCGAGCGCCTGGCGAAGCTGCTGGATGCCGGCAGCTTCCATGAATGGCTGCCGCCCTCCGAGCGTCTGACCAGCCCCCATCTGGCACAGCTGGGCGTGCCCAGCGCCTTTGACGACGGCGTGGCCATCGGCCGGGGCCTGCTGGGCGGGCGCACGGTGTTCGTGGCCGCGCAGGAGGGCGAATTCATGGGAGGGGGCGTGGGCGAGGTGCATGGCGCCAAGCTCGTGGGCCTGCTGCGCCGCGCCCTGCTGGAGCGGCCCGCGGCCGTGCTGCTGCTGGCCGAGTCGGGCGGCGTTCGGCTGCATGAGGCCAATGCCGGGCTGATCGCGGTGTCGGAGGTCATGCGCGCCCTGCTGGACGTGCGCGCCTCGGGCATCCCTGTGGTGGTCCTCATCGGCGGGGCCAACGGCTGCTTCGGCGGCATGGGCATCGTGGCGCGCTGCGCCGACCAGGTGGTGATGAGCGACATCGGCCGCCTGGCCATGTCGGGACCGGAGGTGATCGAGGCCTCGCACGGCGTCGATGAATTCGATGCGCGCGACCGCGCCCTGGTCTGGCGCACCACGGGCGGCAAGCACCGCTGGCTGTGCGGCGACTGCGATGCGCTGGTGGCCGACGATGTCGAGGCCTTCCGCGCCGCCGCCATCGCCGCGCTGGACCACTCCCGTCCGGTGAGTCTTGAAGGGCTGCTGCAGGAGCATGCGCTGCTGCGCGCGCGGCTGGACACCCTGGATGCCCTCAAGGCGGACAGCGCCATCGGCCCGCAGGACGAGGCCATGCGCCTGTGGCAGGCCCTGGGCGTGCCCGACGCCTGGCGCGTGCCCGACCTGGACGCCGCCGCCGTGCGGGCCTTGCGCACGACGCCCGCCACGGGCATTTCACAGGAGTAGCTGCCATGCAATGGAACACACTTGCCGAGCACCTGTTCGGCCCGGGCCACCAGATTCACGCCAACGGCGATTTCCTCGAAGGCCACGCCGTGTTCGATGGCCAGCCCCTCACCATCGTCGGCACCACGGGCCACGCGCCCATCGGCGTGCGGCTGGCCCTGGCCCAAGCCCGCGTGGTGCTGGAGACGGTCGGCGCGCACCCTGGCCGCCCCATCGTGCTGCTGATCGACACGCAGGGCCAGCAGTTGCGCCGCCATGACGAGCTGCTGGGCATCAACCGTGCCATGGCCCACCTGGGCACCTGCATCGACCTGGCACGGCGCCGGGGCCACCGCGTCATCGGCCTGGTCTATGACCAGGCGCTGTCGGGCGGCTTCATCACCTCGGGCCTGATCGCCGATGCCTGCTACGCCCTGCCCGAGGCCGAGATCCGCGTGATGCGCATCCCCGCCATGTCGCGCATCACCAAGCTGCCCGAGTCCCTGCTCAATGCCTTGTCCGAGTCCAACCCGGTGTTCGCGCCCGGCGTGGGCAACTACGTGGCCATGGGCGGCGTGCGCGGCCTGTGGCAAGGCGATCTGCAGGCGGCGCTGCGCGACGCCCTGGCCCACAGCCCGCGCGAGGACATGCGCGCACTGGACGGCGCCGAGCGCGGTGGCCGCAAGCTGGCCGCCGAGGTGGTGCAGCGCGTCCTGGCCGCTGGATGAAGGCAGGCCGCAGCATGCTGGACACCCTGCACCGCCACCAGCTGGTGGACCTGGGCCCGCAGGCCTGGGCGGACCTGCTGGAACGCCCCTGGGATGCGCAGGCGCGCGAGATCCTCACGCACTGGCGCGACCATGCACTGCCACTGGTGGTCGCGCGGCAGTCGGCCGAGCATGCCGCCGCCGGCCTGATGGCGCTGGGCCTGCCTGCGCCCGGGCGCTGGCAGCGGCGGCGCATGGGCTTCGATGTGGCGCGCGGCGCGGCCATGGGCACCCGCGAATTTCCCTCGCTGGACGAGCTGATGGCCTCGCCCCTGGCGGTGTCCGGCGCCCTGCGCCAGGCGCTGGACTCCTTGCAGCAGCGATTGCACACGGCCGGGGCGACGGGCTTTGTCTTCGGCAGCCACGGGTGGCAGTGCATCACGGGCCTGCCCTATCTGCGGCCCGGCTCGGACATCGACCTCTGGGTGCCGGTCGATGGCGCCGAACAGGGCGATCGGCTGGCCAGCCTGCTGCAGGCCATGCCGCAGGAAGGCCCGCGCGTGGATGCCGAGCTGGTGTTTCCCGGCGGCTGGGCCGTGGCCTGGCGCGAATGGGCCGCCTGGCGTGCAGGCAGGGTGCGATCGGTCCTGGTCAAGGGCCTGCACGGGGTGGCACTGCGTGAAGACCATGAATGGTGTGCGTCGGCTGCGGCGCCTGGAGTTCCTGCATGAAACCTGCCCTTCTCCACCCGGCCCGGGCCTTGCCATCGACCGGGCATATCGGCCGCGCGGCCACGCTGGCCCTCTACGACGAGCTGTCGCTGACACCCAAGCCCGGCCTGGTGACCCTGGTGGACCGCGGCAGCCATGACGACATGGATGCCCACAGCTTCATGCGCAGCCTGTTCGCGCTGCGCAGCTACTTCCCCAAAATGGCCCAGGCAGGCAGCCAGGGCGCATCGTTTCCCGTGCTGGAGCGCCTGGGCATCGAGGCGGAGCGGCGCATGCTGGCCGCCACCGGCGACATCAACACCCACCGTGGCGCTGTCTTCATGCTGGGCCTGCTGTGCGCGGCCGGCGGCGCGGTGCTGGCCGAGCAGGCCTGCATTCCCGGCGCCGCATGGCTGCGCGAGGCCCTGTGCCGCCACTGGGGCGATGCGCTGCAGCAGCGCAGCCTGCGGACCTCCGCCCTGCCCGGCGGCATCGCCGCGCGCCGCCACGGCCTGCGGGGCGCATCGCAGGAGGCGGCCCTGGGTTTCCCCGTCCTGTTCGACACCGCCGTGCCGGCGCTGGCCAGAGCGCATGCCAGCGGGCTGCCCGCTCCCTTGGCGCGGCTGGAGGCCCTGTTCCACATCATGGCGGTGCTGGACGACTGCAACATGGCCCACCGCGCGGGCATGCAGGGGCTGCGCCATGGCCAGGATGCCGCGCGGCGCTTTCTCCAGGCGGGCGGATGCGCGCATCCCGACGGCCTGTCCAGGGCGCAGGCCATTTGCGACGATTTCGTGGCGCGCCGCCTTTCGCCGGGCGGCGCGGCCGATACCCTGGCGGCGGCCTGCTGGGTGCTGCGTGTCTGCGAGCGGCCATGAGCTTTGCACTGCTGTTTTCAGGCCAGGGTACGCAGCATCCCGCCATGCTCCCCTGGCTGGCGGACGATGCATGGACACAGGCAGTCTGTGAACAGCTGCAGGTTGCGCACTGGCGCGACAGGTTGGCCGATGCGCCGTGGGCCGAGTCCAACGCCGTGGCCCAGCCCCTGCTGGCGGGCCTGGCCATGGCCGCGTGGATGCAGCTGTCCCCGCAACTGCCCGCGCCTTCGGCCGTGGCGGGCTACAGCGTGGGGGAACTGCCCGCATTCGGTGCCGCGGGCGCGCTGGATGCCTGCGACATCGTCGCCCTGGCCGCGCGCCGCGCGGCGGCCATGGACCGCTGCGCCCAGCAGATGCCCGGCGGCGGGCTGCTGGCCGTCAGCGGCCTGCCGCCCGCACGCATGGCCGCCCTGCTGGAGACGACCGGGCTGGCCGTGGCCATACGCAACGGCCCAGAGAACCTCATCCTGGGCGCCCCCCATGCGGCGCTGGAGCAGGCGCAGGCGCTGGCAGTGCGCCAGGGCGCGCATGCCACCCGGCTGCGCGTGCAGGTGGCTTCCCACACCCCGTGGATGCGCCAGGCCGCCCAGGCCTTCGCACAGGACCTGGGCCAGGTGGCCGTGCACGCGCCCGCCGTGGCGCTGTTCAGCAACACGGCCCGGCGGGTGCGTGACGCCGCAGGCGCCCGTGCAGCCCTGTCCGAGCAGATAGCGGGCACGGTGCACTGGGACGACTGCATGGACAGCATTGCCGCACGCCAAGTGCGGTGCGTTCTGGAAATCGGCCCCGGCCAGGCACTGGCACGCCTGTGGAACCAGCGCCATCCGGACATTCCGGCCCGCTCCTGCGACGACTTCCGCAGCGCGGCGGCCATTGCCGGCTGGATAGGCCGGCACTGCGGGGACTGACGCCCCGGGGCCTTGCGCCTGAGCTTTTGCACCGGCTTCGTGACCCCCTTGATTTCTAGACCCTGGAGACAACCACCATGAGCCAAGACCTTGCACCGTCCTATCCCCCATCTGCAGAGCTGGCCCGCAATGCGCGCGTGAGCGGGCGCGCCGCCTATGACCGGCTCGTCGCGGAGGCGGACGCCGACCCCCAGGCGTTCTGGGGCCGGCTCGCACGCGAGTTCGTCGCGTGGAAGCGCCCGTTCACGCGAGTGCTCGATGAAAGCCGCGCCCCGTTCTACGAATGGTTCAATGACGGCACGCTCAACGCCAGCTGGAACTGCCTGGAGCGCAACATCCAGCGGGGGCTGGGCGAGCGCACGGCCCTCATCTTCGAAGCCGATGACGGCTCGGTGACGCAGGTGACCTATGCGCAGCTTCTTGTGCGGGTCAATCGCCTGGCCAACGCCCTGCGCAGCCTGGGCGTCGGCAAGGGCGACCGCGTCGTCATCTACATGGCCATGTCGATTGACGGCGTGGCCGCCATGCAGGCCTGTGCACGCATAGGCGCCATTCACTGCGTGGTGTTCGGCGGCTTCTCCGCCACGGCGCTGTGCGACCGCATCGCGGACACGGGGGCCTGCGCCGTCATCACGGCAGACCAGCAAGTGCGGGGAGGACGGCAATTGCCCCTCAAGAGCATCGTGGACGAGGCCCTGGCCCAGCCCGGCTGCGAGCAGGTCCGCCACGTGCTGGTGGCACGGCGCACGGGCGCCGCCATCGCCATGCACCAGCCCCGGGACCTGTGGCTTGAAGAAATCACCGCAGCCCAGAGCGATGTCTGCGAACCGGAATGGGTGCAGGCCGAGCATCCGCTGTTCCTGCTCTACACCTCGGGCTCCACCGGAACCCCCAAGGGCGTCCAGCACGCCACGGGAGGCTATCTGCTGCATGCCGCCGTGACCTGCGCCTGGACCTTCGACCTGCAGCCCTCCGATGTCTTCTGGTGTACGGCGGACATCGGATGGGTGACCGGCCATACCTATATCGCCTACGGCCCGCTGGCGCTGGGCGCCACGCAGGTGGTGTTCGAGGGCGTTCCCACCTACCCGGACGCGGGACGCTTCTGGAAAATGATCGAGGCCCACGGGGTGACGGTCTTCTACACGGCGCCCACGGCCATTCGCTCGCTGATCAAGGCCGCCGACGCCGATGCGCAGGTGCATCCCGCGCGCTACGACCTGGGCAGCCTGCGCATCCTGGGGTCCGTGGGCGAGCCGATCAATCCCGCCGCCTGGCACTGGTACCACGAGCAGGTGGGCGGGGGCCGCTGCCCCATCGTCGATACGTTCTGGCAGACGGAGACGGGCGGGCACATGATCACGCCGCTGCCCGGAGCCACGGACCTGGTGCCCGGCTCCTGCACGCTGGCCTTCCCGGGCATTGCCGCCGCCGTGGTGGACGAGGCCGGCAACGAGCTGCCCTGGGGCGACAGCGGCATCCTGGTGATCAAGCGCCCCTGGCCCTCCATGATCAGGAACATCTGGGGCCATCCCGAGCGGTTTGTCGCCAGCTACTTTCCCGAAGAATTCAAGGGCCGCTACTACCTGGCGGGAGACGGCGCGGTCCGCGATGCGCGCACCGGCTACTTCACCATCACCGGCCGCATCGACGATGTGCTCAACGTCAGCGGCCACCGCATGGGCACGATGGAGATCGAGTCCGCCCTGGTGGCCATGACCGACCTGGTGGCGGAGGCCGCCGTCGTGGGGCGGCCCGATGACACGACCGGAGAGGCCATATGTGCCTTCGTCGTCCTCAAGCGTTCGCGGCCCAGCGGCGCCGAGGCAGCCGACATCGCCCGGCTGCTGCGGGAGTGGGTGGCCAAGGAGATCGGGCCGATCGCCAAGCCCAGGGACATCCGGTTCGGCGACAACCTGCCCAAGACCCGCAGCGGCAAGATCATGCGGCGATTGCTGCGCAGCATTGCACGCGGCGAGCCCATCGTGCAGGACACCTCCACCCTGGAGAACCCGGCGATCCTGGAGCAGCTGTCACAGGCCTGCTGAAGGCCAGGCTGCAATCCACAAGCGATGCAGCCCTGTCAGGCCGCGAGGCCTGCAAGGCAGCCCGCCCGTTCAAGCTCCCAGATGTTGGAAAGCAGCTGCCGGGCACGTCCCTCGCCGGCAACGGGCGCGGCAAGCTCCATGAACTTGTCCTCCAGTTCCCCATCCGACAAAGGCAGCTCGGGATCGCCCTTGCGGTCCGGCTGGAACCAGCCATGGCAGCGGCCATCCCTGGTGACGATTTCCACGCGCGCCGATCTCTTGCCAGGGAAGGCCCGGTCGATTTGCGGGTCCACGGCCACCTGGACACGCCCAAGCATTGCGCGAACGGCGGGATCGGCCAGGCGCTCCGGGGTGTACGCCGAAAGCCGCACGCTGCCATGGACCAGGGCCGTGGCCACCACGAAACGAAGACTGAAGCGGGCTTCGTTTTCCGTCGCAGGATCGGTGTAGCAGGCGATATCCAGGGCCGGGCCATAGGTGGCCACGGCCACGCTGCAGATGTCGTCCGCCCGCAGGGCATGCTGGCTGCGCAAGGCCAGCGCGGCGTCGATGGCGGCGAACGTATGGCCGCAGCCGACGTGGTTCTTGAAGGTGAGCCGGGTGATGTGGAAGTCCCTGCCCAACGTCGCACCGATGTCTGACCAGTCGGGTCCGTCGCTGACTGCGCGGCCCAGGCCCAGCTCTCCATCCAGCACGTCCAGCGATCCCGTCACCCCCTGGTGCGCAAGCTGCGCGGCCAGCAGGCCAGCCTCCGCTGCGCGCCCGGCATGCAGGGGCTTGGACATCGAATCCATGCGAAATGCCTGCTGCAACCCGGCAGAGAAGGTGGCCGCCGTGGCCAGTGCATGGGCGAATTGCCCTGCATCCAGCCGCAGCGCATACCCTGCGGCTGCCGCTGCCCCGAAGACGCCCACGGTGCCGGTGTTGTGCCAGAAGCGGTAGTGGGCCCGACCCAGGGCCACGCCGATGCGGGTGGAGACCTCATAGCCCAGCACCACGGCACGCAGGAAGTCCAGGCCACTGGCCCCTGCCTGCTGGCTTGCCGCCAGCGCCGCCGCAATGGTTGCGGCCCCGGGGTGGTACATGGCATCGCGGAAGCTGTCGTCCACCTCGGCGGCATGGGCCGCCGAACCGTTGAACAGTGCCGCCGCCCGCGCCGTGGCCATGCGGCCGTTTCCAAGCCGGCAGGACCCGCGGTCCAGATCCTCGGCAAGCACCTGCTCCAACTGTGCAAGAGGGGCCGCGCCCAGCCCCGGGAACAAAGCGGCATACCAGTCGATCACGGCACGCTTGGCATGGTGGATGACGGCTTCGGGAAGCTCGGTACGGTGGTATTGAGCGGCAAACTGCCCGAACACTTCGGTCGCATGCATGCGTGGTCTCCTTGGATTGGCCCTCAATGAGGCCGTCTTTTTTTGGAAGAAATGTGCAGTACCTGGCGCCCTCAGGCCAGAACCAGCACACCATCGGCAGCGCACACGCCCTGGCCCTGCGGCAGCACGAACACCGGGTTGATCTCCGCTTCGATCACGCGGTCGCCCAGCCGGGCGGCCATTGCAGAGAACGCGACGATGGCATGGGCCAGCGCATCGACATCGGCCCTGGGCCGGCCGCGAAAGCCGTCCAGCAACGGCCAGGTCTTGAGCTCCCTGGCCATCTCCAGCGCGTCAGACAGGCTCAGTACCCCCAGCTGAGAGCCGTCGTCCGGCAGCAACCGCAGCGTGGTGTCCTGGAACAGCTCGGCCGTCACGCCTCCCATGCCCAGCATCACGGCGGTGCCCAGCGCATCCTTGTGCAGGCCAAGAATCAGCTCGGTGCCACCGGCCACCATCTGCTGCACCAGGAACCGGTCCGGGCGCACGCCCGCCCTGGCCTGCACGTCGGCCACCATCGCGCCCAACCGGGCACCTATGGTTTGCGCAGTCAGGCCGACGGCGACACCGCCGACATCGCTCTTGTGCGTGATCCGGGACGAAAGGATCTTGAGCACCACCTGGCCGCCCAGTTCGCGCGCTGCGGCTTCGGCCTCTTCGGCGGTGCGCACCACACGCTCGGCCGCGCACGGCACGCCGAAACGGCGGAAAACGGCCTTGGCCTGCGCTTCATCAAGGCAGCCAACGGGCAGGTCCTGGTCATGCACGGAGCCTTTTCCTACGACCGGCACGGAAGGCGCACCCTGGAAGCCGTTGACGCCCAGCATGCCCGCCAGCGCGGCCGTGCAGCTTTCCGCCGCAGCGAAGGCCGGCACGCCGCGTTGCGTGAGCAGCGCGCCGATCTCCGGCGCATGCGGGCTGACGTAGGCCAGCACCGGCTTGTCGGAGTGGGGCAGGCAGTCCTGGATGGCACCGGCCAGCAGCTCGGGCATGGCCAGGCTGGAGGAGCCGACGATGATCACCAGCGCGTCGTAGCTCGGGCTTGCCAGCAAGGCATGGATGGCGCCGCGCAGCAGGTCGGGACGCAGGCCCGCCAGGGTCACGTCGATGGGGTTGCGGTCCAGCACGGCCTCGCTGCCGGTCTGCAGCGCGCGCAGTGCGTCGGCTGTCGCCTGGTCAGGGGCCGGCGTGTCGAATCCGGCCACGCCCAGATCGTCCGACACCAGGGTGCCCGCACCGCCGGTGGACGTCAGGATGGCGATGCGCCTGCCGCGCAGCCTGCGGCCCGTGGCCAGCGCAGCGGGCACGTCCAGCAGGTCGGAAAAGCTTTGCGCACGAATCACGCCGACCTGCCGGAACAGCGCGTCGTACATGCGATCCGCACCGGCCATGGCGCCCGTGTGCGATACGGCGGCCTTGGCGCCGGCCTCGGAGCGGCCGATCTTGAAGGCCACCACGGGCTTGCCGGCACGCGCGGCCTTCAGGCAGGCGGCACGGAACCTGGCGGGATGGCGCACCGTCTCCACATACAGCGCGATCACCTTGGTGGCCGGGTCATCGGCCAGGTGGTCTATGAAGTCGGCCAGTTCCAGATCCACTTCGTTGCTGGTGGAGATGAGCTTGGACAGGCCGATGCCACGCGCGGCGGCACGCGACAGCAGCGAGCCCAGGATGCCGCCGCTTTGCGAGACGACGCCGATGCCTCCGACGGGGAACTCGTCCATCTCCAGCGCGCCCGAGGGCGACAGCACGATCCGGTCGGTCAGGTTGACCAGCCCGATGGTGTTGGGCCCCAGCAGGCGCATGCTGCCGGCCGCCTCGATCAGCTGCCGCTGGCGGTGCGCCCCGTCCTCGCCCGTTTCCGTATAGCCGCTGGCCAGCACGATGGCTGCCGCGCAGCCCAGCGCCGACAGCTCCCTGACGGCCTGGTGCGCACGCTCGGCGCCCAGCAGCACGACGGCCACATCGGGCACTTCAGGCAACGAGGCCACATCGGGATAGCAGGCCAGATCGCCGATGCGCTCCACGCGCGGATTGACGGGAAGAATGCGGCCGGCAAACCCGTGCTTTTGCAGGTAAGCCACCGGGCGGCCCGTGGTCTTTTTCAGGTCGGCAGAGGCGCCTATGACGGCGACACTGCGCGGCGACAGCAGCTTGGCAATGGCTTCGCTCATGGCATCACTCCTTGCCGGCCGTCTTGGCCAGGAAGGCCTCCACCGATGCACGGTGTTCACTGCTGGTGTAGCAGATGCCCTGGGCCTGGCTGCCCTGGGCGAAGACATCGTGCGAAGACAGCTCGAAGCTCTGGTTCAGGATGGTCTTGGTCAAGGCCAGCGCGGTGGAAGAAGCCGAGGAAAGCTCGCGCGCCCAGACCTGGGCGTCTGCCACCAAGGTCTCGGCACTGGCCTGGCGGTCCACGATGCCCAGGGCCAGGGCTTCCGGCAGCTTGACCTGGCGGCCCGTGAAGATCAGCTCCTTGGCCTTGGCCAGGCCCACACGGCGCGGCAGGAAGTACATGCCCCCGCCGTCCGGGATGATGCCGCGCAGCACATAGCTCCACGCGAAGCTGGCCCATTCGCTGGCGATCACGAAGTCGCAGGCCAGCGCCGTGTCTGCCCCCAGGCCCGACGCTGCGCCGTTGACGGCGGCGATCACGGGCTTGGGCATGGTGTGCAGCAGGGCCTGGACATGGTGCACGCGCTGCTGGCGTTGCCAGCCGTTGAAGCCCACCTCGCCCGCGGGAGCATTCATGCGCCTTTGCATTCCGGCGATGTCCCCGCCTGCGCAAAATCCCTTGCCCGCGCCTGTCAGCACCAGGGCCTTGATGGCCTTGTCTGCCGCCACGCGCTCCAGGGCATCGATGAACTCGGTGCGCATGTCGTCACTCATGGCGTTGCGCTTGTCGGGGCGGTTCAGGGTCAGGGTTGCCACCGCGTCGGCGACATTCAGTTGGATCAGTTCGTAGTTCATGGCGTGCTTTGAAAGCGATCGCAGCCAGTGCGATCAATCGGGATGGATGTTGTTTTGCTTGACGATCTGCGCCCAGCGCTTTTCCTCGGCCTGCACATAGGTGTCCAGTTCCGCCGCAGGTCCGGCATTGACCATCAGGCCCTCGTGCTCCAGCTTGCGAACGAAGTCCGGCGAGCGGGCCGCCTTGCGGGCCGCGGCGTTCAGGCGATCGATCACGGCGGCAGGTGTGGCTGCCGGCGCGTACAGGCCGTACCAGCTCTCGACGCGGTAGCCCGGGACGGTGACGGCGATGGGTGGCACGTTCTTGAAGGCCGCAGACGGCTCGACCGTGGTGACACCCAGCACGCGCAGCTTGCCGTTGTCGATGAAGGTGGATACCGCCGCCGCCGTGGCAAACATCATGTCCACCTGCCCGCCCATGAGATCGGTGAGCGCCGGGCCTGCGCCGCGGTAGGGCACATGGGTGAGCCTGACCTTGGCAAGGTTGGCAAACAGCTCCCCGGCCAGATGCGCCGACGTCCCGGCGCCCTGCGAGGCATAGGTCAGCTTGTCGGGACTGGCCTTGGCGGCGGCCATCACGTCCGCCACCGTCTTGTACGGGCTGGCGGCGGGCACCACCAGCACGTTGGGGCCGCGGCCGATCAGGATCACCGGAGCAAAGGCCTTGTTGCTCCCGTACGGCAGCTTGGCCTGCAACGCCGGATTGACAGCGTGCGCGAACGAAGCCACGACCACGGAATATCCGTCCGGCGCACTCTTGGCAACGTTGTCGGTGCCGATGATCGTGCCGGCACCGGGCTTGTTGTCCACGATGACGGGCTGGCCCAGGTCCTTGGCCATCTCGGCCCCCAGCGTGCGGGCGATCAGGTCCGTTCCACCGCCTGGCGCAAAGGGCACGACGAGGCGCACTGGCTTTTCCGGGAATGCTGCAGATGCTGCGCTGCAGACAGTCGCGAGCACGGCAATGAACGCAATGGCCCTTGCACAACGGCGGGCGGCGAAACTGGGCATGGTGTGTCTCCTGGTTCTATGGACAGAGGTCCGGTCACTGCGCCAGCGTTGCGATGACGCTGGCGACTGGCTTGTGAAAGCTTAGGGAAACGCACCGCACTTGTGACCCCCCATATTCCAACCAGTGAAATTCCAAACCGGGCGCGCCAGAGCCTGCGGCTGCATTTCCCTTGCATTCGGTGGAATACTTGGCTTCCATCAGGCGCCCGTACCCGGGCAGGAAGAACACAGCTTTCGACATCGGGGCAAGCGCGCCCTCCCACCAGCGGCAGCAGCATGACGAACAGGCGATCCCCCATCCTCCATGACAAGCCGGGACAGTCCCCGAGCAACCGCTCCCTGGAAAGAGGCGTCGAAATACTCCGTGCGTTCAGGCCCGGCTCGGAGCTGCTGGGCAACAGCGACCTGGCGGAACGCACCGGCCTGTCCAAGGCCACGGTCACCCGGCTGACGCAGACCCTGGTGGGCTGCGGCATGCTGCAGGCCGACCACCCAAGCCGGGCCTTTCGCCTGGCCCCGGCGGTCCTGAGCCTGGCGCACGCCATGCGCACGGGCTCGACGGTGCTCTCGATTGCGGCGCCCCTGATGCGCACCCTCGCCGAGACACGCCGGATCAACGTGGGCCTGGCATGTCCCGACCGGGACGAGATGGTCTACCTGGAATCCATCCGCTACAACCGCCGGATCGTGCTCAGGCATGTGGTCTCGGGCCAGCGCGTTCCCATGGAACTGACATCACTGGGGCGTGCCTACCTGGCAGCGGCGCCATCGGCCAGGCGCAAGGCCTTGCTCGACAGCTTCAGGCTCAAGAGGGGCGCCCAATGGCCTGCGCTGGAGCAGCAGATCCAGGCGGCGATCAAGTCCGTGAAAAGCCAAGGCTTCTGCGCCGCATCGTGGCAGCCGGAAGTGGTTGCGCTGGCCACGCCGCTGGTGACACCCGATGCCATCTATGTCCTGAACTGCAGCGTCTCCACCACGGAGCCTTTGCCGGCCATCGTGCAGGAGCTGCACCCGGCCTTGCTGCAACTGGGCCGGCAGATTGAAAGCCTGCTGGAAAAACTGTAATGCTCTCCCAGCAATATGCGCCCACCGCTGGCAAGCAGGGTTTCCAAAAATCGCTCAGACTAGGCACAAACGACTTTTGGCACTCCAAAAATGAGTGCAACCGTCTGAAAAACCCACGGAACTTTGGCTTTAGCACTCGGTCATAACGAGTGCTAATATGAAGGAATGGAAGAAAGGAACTCTGCAATGACAAACGCCTCCGGCTCCATTGCGACCACCTTGGCACCCGCTAACCCCTGGGCCCTGGTGCCGCCTCTGGGCAATTTGGATGCCTACATTTCCGCGGTCAACCGCCTGCCCATGCTCACCCTTGAGGAAGAGCAGGACTACGCCCGCAAGCTCAAAGAACACAGCGATCTGGATGCCGCAGGGCGTCTGGTGATGTCCCACCTGCGCCTGGTGGTGTCCATCTCGCGCCAGTACCTGGGCTACGGCCTGCCCCACGGTGACCTGATCCAGGAAGGCAACGTGGGCCTGATGAAGGCCGTCAAGCGCTTCGACCCCGATCAGAACGTGCGCCTGGTGAGCTACGCCATGCACTGGATCAAGGCCGAGATCCACGAGTACATCCTCAAGAACTGGCGCATGGTCAAGGTCGCCACGACCAAGGCCCAGCGCAAGCTGTTCTTCAACCTGCGTTCCATGAAGCAGGGCCTGAAGTCCGACGCCGCCATGGCCGAGGATGGCGCCATGCTGCGTGACACGCTGACCTCGGGCGAGATCGACGCCGTGGCCGAGAAGCTCAACGTCAAGCGCGAAGAAGTCATGGAGATGGAAACGCGCCTGGCCGGTGGCGACGTGCTGCTGGACCCCTCGCCCAGCGACGATGGCGAGCAGGCCTTCGGCCCCATCGCCTACCTGGCCGATGGCGCCCACGAACCCACGGCCATGATCGAGTCGCGCCAGCGCGACCACCTGGCCACCGACGGCATTGCCATGGCGCTGGATTCGCTGGACGACCGCAGCCGCCGCATCGTCGAGGAGCGCTGGCTCAAGGTCAACGACGACGGCTCGGGCGGCATGACGCTGCATGAGCTGGCCGCCGTGTACGGTGTCAGCGCCGAGCGCATCCGCCAGATCGAGGTGGCTGCCATGAAGAAGATGAAGAAGGCCCTGGCCGAGTTCGCCTGATGGCCTGACGGCCTGGGCTGACAGGCCGCTTCACGACAAACCCGGATAATCTCCGGGTTTTTTATTGCCCGCAGCCTTTGCGGCCCCTACGCACCCCATGCCCGCCAGCGCCATCTCGCCACTACGCCGCCTCTTCGCCAATGCCTTGGCCACCGCCCTGGCCTCGGCCCTGCTGCCTTGCGCTGCCGTGGCGGGCGACAGCTGGCCCAGCAAGCCGCTGCACCTGATTGTCGGCTTTCCCGCAGGATCTTCCCCGGACCTCACGGCGCGCGCACTGGCCGAGCCGCTGGAAAAGCGCCTGGGCCAGCCCGTGATCGTCGAGAACAAGGTGGGCGCAGGCGGCAACATCGCAGGCGAGCAGGTGGCCCGTGCGCGCGACGGCCATACCTTCAGCGTAATGATCAACGGCAATCTGACGATTGCCCGCCTGCTCAACCCTGCCGTGCGCTACGACCCCGTCAAGGACCTGCAGCCCGTCAGCCTGATCGGCGTGGCGCCCCTGGTGCTGGTGGCGCCGGCCGGCGCGCCCGAGGGCCGGGCCTTCCTGGAGGCCGCTGCCCAGGCCGGCAGCCGCTGGAGCTACGGCTCCCCTGGCGTGGGCACGGTGGGCCACCTGGGCATGGAGCTGCTCAAGAGCCGCTCCGCGCTCAGGCCCGAACACATTCCCTACCCCGGCTATCCGCAGGTGTTCAACGCCATCCAGGGCGGCGACCTGCAGCTGTCCATGCTGCCGCCCGCACTGGCGATGGCCCAGGTGCAGGCCGGCAAGCTGCGCGGCGTGGCCGTGACCTCGGCCGCGCGCAGCCCGCTGGCGCCGGGACTGCCCAGCCTCAAGGAGCTGGGCGTGGGGGATTTCGATCTGGAGATCTGGAACGCCGTGGCCGCGCCCAAGGCCATGCCCGCCGCCCATGTGCAGAAGCTGGCCGAAGCGGTCAGCGAGATCGTGCGCTCGCCCGAGATGCGTGCACGCCTGGCCGCCCAGGGCTGGCAGGCTGTCGGCAGCTCGCCCGAGGGCCTGGCCCTGCGCATACGCCAGGACGTGACGGCACTGGGCCGCATCATCCGCGAACAGGGAATCCACGCGCAATGACGTGCTCGATCACACTGCCATGACCGCTGCCCAAGCCTTCACCGAACTCAACGCCTGGCAGGTCATGGCCTGGGGCCTGCTCTTCTTCGGCGTGCTGTACACGGCCGGCGGCTGGGGCATGACGGCGCTCACGCGCTGGCTGCAGCGGCGCGGCGTGGGCCGCGTGCTGGACACGCGCCCGCTCAAGCCCGACCAGTTGCGCCGCGAATGGCGCCAGTCGCTGCATTCGGTGCTGATCTTCGGCATCGGCATGATCGTGCCCTGGGGCCTTCTGCAATTGGGTTGGGCGCGGCTGGAGCCCGATGCAGGCCCCTGGCGCATTGCCATCGAAATCGTGGTGCTGCTGATCTGGAACGATGTGCACTTCTGGATCAACCACCGCCTGCTGCATACGCGGCTGCTGGGGCGCTTTCATGGTGACCACCACCGCTCCATCGTCACCACGCCGTGGTCCACCTACAGCTTCCATCCCATCGAGGCGCTGATGCTGGGCAACGTCATCCTGCTGCCCATGGTGGTGCATGACTTCAGCTTTTGGTCGCTGGCCTCGGTGCCGGTACTCAGCCTGCTGCTGAACGTCATAGGCCACTCCAACTACGACTTCTTTCCCGGGGTGTCCGACACACATGCGCTGGCCGCCAGCCGGCGCCACCATCTGCACCATGCCCGGCCCAATGGCAACTACGGCTTTGCGCTGGCCTTCATGGACCGGCTGATGCGCACGCGCGTGGCACTGCCCGCCACGGCCCGGCCCAGGACGGAATGAGCCGACCGCCTGCTCGCCACGTCCAGCCACGGCTGCCCCGGCTGCGCCACTGGCGCGACCTGCAGTCGCTGGCCTATCTGGTGGCGCTGCCGCTGATCGTGTGGTGGCAGTGGCAGCACGGCTGGAACCTGTGGCTCTACGGGATCGAGCTGTTCCTCACGCTGGGCGTGGGCGTCATCCACCACAACCACACGCATTTGCGCATGTGGCGCGGGCGCTGGGCCAACCGCATCACCGACTACTGGCTGACCCTGCTGCAGGGCCACCCGACCTTTGTGTTCTGGCCCGCCCATGTGGCCAACCACCACCGCTTCCGCCACGGCCCGCGCGACATGGCACGCACCTACCGCTTCGGCGGCGACCACAACCATCTGCTGGGCTACCTGCTGCACCCGCTGCAGGCCGGCTGGGTGCTGTACCCGCTGTTCCTGCGCTGGCTGGGCCAGCTGCGGCGGCATTGGCCCGGCGCCTTTCGCTACTGCATGGGCCAGTACCTGCTGTGGCTGGGCAGCTGGGCACTGCTGCTGTCGCTGGATTGGCAAAAGGCCTTGCTGCTGGTGATCGTTCCCCAATTGCATGGCCTGCACTGGCTGCTGGCCACCAACTACCTGCAGCACGCCCATGCCGATGGCCGGCCGCTGACGCGCAGCCAGCGGATGGACAGCGCCACGCCACTGAACTACGCGCGCAATTTCGAGGGCTGGGTCAATCCGCTGCTGTTCAACATCGGCCTGCACACGGCCCACCACGAGCGGCCCCAGGCCCACTGGTCCGAGCTCACGCGCCTGCACAGCGAACACTACCGCCAGCGCGTGGCCCCTGCGCTCAACGAAGGCGGACTGCTACCCTACATGGCCCGCGTCTTCGTGCTCGGCACGGTCTGGCCGCCGGCGCGCACGCGTGCGCAAATGCCTCCCGGAACATACGACTGATACGACCCTGAACCCATGCCCGTCGCCTATTCCAACGTCTATCTGCATGCCGCAGGCATGTTCCTGCCCGGTGAACCCGTGGACAACGCAGGCATGGATGCCTACGTGGCGCCGCTCAACCGCCTGTCCGAGCGCCTCAAGCGCCGCATCCTGGCCGAGAACGGCATTGTCCAGCGCCACTACGCCATAGACGCCGAAGGCCGCACCGTCCACAGCAACACGGCCATGGCCGCCCAGGCCATCCATGACTGCCTGGCACAGGCCGGGCGTGCGCTGGGCGATGTCGGCTTCCTGGCCAGCGGCTCGTCGGGCGGCGATGCGCTCATGCCCGGCTTTGCCAACATGATCCAGGGCGAGATGGCCGCGCCGCCCATGGAGACCCTGTCCGTGCACGGCGTCTGCGCCGCCAGCGTGGGCGCGCTGCAGGCGGCGGCCCAGGCCGTGGACCGCGCGCCCGACTCGCTGGCCCTGGCCGTGGCCAGTGAAATGCCCTCGCGCCTGTTCAAGCGCTCGCGATTCGCGGCCCAGGGATACAACACGGATTTCGATGCCCACTTCCTGCGCTGGATGCTGTCCGATGGCGCAGGCGCCGTGCTGCTGGGCGGCCCTCAGGCCCTGCCCCAGGCGCCCGGCCTGCGGCTGAAGCTGCGCTGGACGCACCTGCGCAGCTTTGCGGGCGACTACCCGGTCTGCATGCAGCTGGGCCTGACGCCCGACCGCGCCACCAGCCACCTGGACTTTGCCGCCTGGGGCGATGCCGAGGCCGCAGGCGCGCTGTCGCTGCGCCAGGACATCCGCCTGCTGCCGCACCTGTTCGATGTCTGCATCCACGAATACGCCCACCTGGCGCACACGGGCTGGGTGCCCGAGCGCGGCATCGACCATTTCCTGTGCCACTACTCGTCCGAGCGCTTCATCCCCGTGGTCGATGAGCTGCTGGGCAAGGCCCAGCTCGGTATCCCGCGCGAGCGCTGGTGGAGCAACCTGGCCTGGCGTGGCAACACGGGCGCGGCCTCCATCTTCGTGATGCTGTCCGAGTTCCTGCGCACGCAATCGGCACGCCTGAAGCACGGCGACACCGTGCTGTGCTTCATTCCCGAATCGGGCCGCTTCACGGCCGGCTACATGCTGCTGGAAGTGGAGGATGCGGCCCAGGCTCCCACCGCCACCCCGGCCACGGCCGCAGCGCGCAGTGCCACCGCCGAAGCTCCCGCTGCCCCGGACCTGCTGCCCGATGTCTCCACCATCGCCCCGCCCCACGACCCGAACCAGGCCCCGGCCACGCTGGCGCCGCTGCTGACCGAACTGGCCAGCCTCTGGCAGGACTACCGCTCGCGCGTGTGGCGCACGCCGCTGCTGCAGCGCATACGCACAGGCAGGCTGCAGACCGCCGACTACGTGCGCTGGATGAGCCACTGGGTTCCCCAGGTGCGCGAGGGCAGCCTGTGGATGCGCGAGGGCGCTGCCTCGCTGACCGGAGAACACGCGGCGCTGGCCGCGCTGATCGACGTGCATGCGGGCGAGGAGCAGAACGACTTCCGCATCCTGCACGAGGACTACCTCAAGGCCGGCGGCACCGAGACCGACCTCACCCGCCTGCGCCGCAACCCCGGCGGCGAGGCGCTCAACGCCTACCTGCACGGCCTGGCCGCCACGCCCAATCCGATCGGCCTGCTGGGCGCCATCTACATCATCGAAGGCACGGGCCAGCGCATCGTGCCCAGCCTGCTGCCGCTGCTGCGCGCCAGCCTGCCGCTGCCGCCCGATGCCTTCCGCTTCCTGGAATACCACGGCGCCAACGACGAACACCACCTGGAGCGCTGGCTCATTGCCGTGCAGATGGTGATGGCGCTGGACGACACAGACGGCAGCGGGGGCACGGCGGCGCAGGCCATCGTGCGCACCGCGCGCCACACGGCGGCGCTGTACCTGATGCAGTTCGAGCATGTCCTGCCCGAGGAGCACTGATGCAACCACCAGACTTCATCGAACCGCCCCACGACGAGCGCGACCCCAGCCCCTGGCGCGCGCTGTACCTGGACCAGAGCACGCCGCTGCCCGACGACGTCAAGGCCGCCTGGCTGCGTGACTGCAGCAGCGGCTCGCGCCAGTACCTGCTGCCCTTCCTGCGGCCGCTGGCACGCACCAGCATCGTGCTCATCCAGATCCTCAAGGTGCTGCTGCCGCGCAACTGGGCGCACTCCAGGCTGCTGCACCGGCTGCTGGCCTTCAGCATGAACCGCTTCGTCTCGCCCGAGGCCAACTGGCTCATCCTGCGCCATTTCCACCTGGGCTCGCAGATCCTGGCCTTTGTCGCGGCCAACGCGCCCACGCCCGTGTCCACCACACCGCTGGAGCCGGACAGCATCGACGACATCAAGGACGACCTGTTCCTCAGGCACGACCTGAACCTGTTCAACTTCGTCATCCGCCTGAACAACGCGCTGCGCGCCGCAGGCCAGGAACTGCAGCCCGTGGCCGAGCCCGACTTCGCCATGCTGCGCAACCCGCCCCTGCGCCTGGAGGACATGCCGCGCGGCCGCCTGAACCTGCTGGACCTGCAAAGCGCCATCGAGGTCTACACGCCCGTCTACCAGCTGCTGCTGACCGACAACGACTTCTGGCGCGCCAGCAACTCGCTGCAGCTGGACGAGACCGTGGCCATCTATGCGGCCAAGATCCTCGCCTCGCCCGAGCACCTGGTCATGCTCAACAACAAGCACCCGCTGGTGCCCCTGTCCACCCTGCGCGCAGGCCACCGCCTGGTGCTGCACGGCCTGTCCACCGAAATGCTGCACTGCCTGCTGATGAAGGTCGCCAGCGGGGACATCCCGCTGCCCGCACGCGAGCTGGCACGCATGCGCGAGGCGGCCCGCGCCCACGGCAGTGGCAGCAGTGACAGCAGTGGGAGCGCCAACAACGCCGACAGCACCGCCGCCGTCTGACCCAGGTCAAGAAACAGCGGCAGATGGCCGCCATCCCGCGCGAAACGCGTTACATCGCGTTGCATTCAACGGCATAGCCCGCTAGCCTGCACGGCTTCTCCCGGGGCGCGCCGCCCGGGTCCACTGCCGGTGCCCTGGGTGGCTGTCTGCCCGCCCAGGCTGCGGCGCATCCTAGCCTGCGTGCCCCATGCCATCGTCGTCCTCCACGCCTTCAGCGGTTCGCTGCAGCGAATGCATGCGTTCGTCCCATTGCCTGCTGGGCCAATTGCCCGCGCCCGCATTCCAGCAATGGCTGCCGCACATCCGCGAACGCGGCCTGGCCAAGGGCCAGAAGCTCCAGGCGCAGGGCAGCGTCGCCCATGAATTCCAGGTGATCAAGATCGGCTTCGTCCTGGCCATCCGCCGTGGCGGCGACGGCGTGCAGCGGCCCGTGGCGCTGTTCGGCAACGGCCACGCGCTGGGCAGCCCGGGTTGGCTGCAGCAGCCCTCGGCCATGCACTTCGAGGCACTGGGCCCGGGGCGCATCTGCTGCGTGGACATCGCCACCATCACGCGCCGCGGCCTGGTCGATGCCGCCTTCGTGCGCGCGCTGGCCGCCAGCTACACCCGCAACAACGCCCTGCTGGCGGAATGGGCCCACATCGTCCGCATCCCCGGCGTGCTGCGCCAGCTGGCCGCAACCCTGATGCAACTGGCAGCTCTGCAGTCAAGCCTGCTCGTGCGCCTGCCCAGCCAGGGCGCATTGGCCGCCCTGCTGGCCACCACGCGCGAAACCATCGCGCGCAGCCTTGTGCGCCTGGTGCAACTGGGCGCGCTGGAGCGGCCCGACCGATGGCACTGCGTGCTGCAGCCTGCGGTGTTGTCGAGGATCAGTGGGGGTGGGGTGAGGGATTTGGAGTACCAGAGCATGGGAGGCTGAACACCCATACCAGGCTTCTTTTGTAGCCAACTGGCTACAATCCAACCATGTACAGCGTCATCGAAACCGAGGCGTTTGCTGATTGGGTAGACAGCATTCGTGACATGCCAACTCGTATCCGCCTGCGTCGTCGCCTGGGCAAAGCCATGCGCGGAAACCTGGGAGACGTGAAATCCGTTGGCGAGGGCCTATGGGAGATGCGCGAGTTTTTCGGGCCAGGTTGGCGCATGTACTACATCCAACGCGATCATGTTCTGATCGTGATGCTTGGCGGCGGAGACAAGTCCAGCCAGGCGCAGGACATTGCTGCGGCCAGGGCGATGGCCAGGGAGATCAAGCTATGAGCAACATCAAGATGCGGCCATTCGACATGGCCAACTACCTCGGCACCGAAGAGGAAATCGTGGAGTACCTGCGCCAGGCGCTGGAAGACAACGATCCGGCCGAACTGGCTGCGGCGCTGGGCGACATAGCACGCGCGCGCGGCATGACTCAGCTCGCTCGCGACACCGGACTTTCTCGGGAAAGCCTCTACAAAAGCCTGTCTGGCGAACGGGCGCCCAGTTCCGAGACGCTGTTCAAGGTGATTCAGGCCATGGGCTTCAGGCTCACCATCGCTCCTGCCGCATCGCAGCAGCCAGCAGCCTGACACTCGGACCACCCGCTTACTGCACCAACACCGCCTCTGCAGGCCTTTGCAACAGAGGCGGAATCTGCTCTGCCGGCATGGCGCGGGCGAAGAGCCAGCCCTGGTAGGCGTCGCAGTCCAGGATGCGCAGCAGGCGCAGCTGCTCGGCGGTTTCCACGCCTTCGGCAACCACCTGCAGGCCCAGGGTGCGGGCCAGCGCGATCACGGCCTTGACGATCTTGGCGTCGGCCGGGCTGTCGAGCATGGGGCCGATGAAGGTGCGGTCTATCTTCACGCGCGAGACGGGCAGATCGCGCAGGTGGGCCAGCGAGGAGTAGCCGGTGCCGAAGTCGTCCAGCACCACGCAGACGCCGGCCGCCAGCAGGCTGCCCAGCAGCTCGCGCGCCTGCAGCGGGTCGGTCATGGCGGCGGACTCGGTGACTTCCAGCTCCAGCAGGTGCGGCGGCACGCCATGCCGGGCCAGGCTGGCCATGAGGCGCTGCTGCAGGTCGGCCTGGCGCAGTTGCTGGGCCGAGAGGTTGACCGCCACGCGCAGCGGCATGCCTGCGCGCAGCCAGTCGCCGGCCTGCCGGCAGGCAGCATCGATCACCCATTCCCCCAGGGCCAGGATCAGGCCCGTGGATTCGGCCACGGGCACGAAGCGTTCGGGCGAGACCCAGCCCATCTGCTCGTCGTTCCAGCGCAGCAGGGCTTCCACGCCCTGGACCTGGCCGCCCAGCACCTGCACCTGGGGCTGGAAGTGCAGGCTCAGCAGACCCCGGTCCAGGGCACGCTTGAGGCGTTCGTGCAGCAGCACTTTCTCGGCCATGGCCTCGCCCATGGCGCTGGCATAGCGCGCATAGGAGGAGCGGCTGCGCTGCTTGGCGTCGTACATGGCCATGTCGGCATAGCGCATGAGGGTGGCCGCATCGCCCGCGTCCTGCGGATAGAAGGCTGCGCCCACGCTGGCACCGAAGTTCAGCGCGTAGTGGCCTATGGTGCAGGGCCGGCACAGCTCGTGCAGCAGCGCGTCGATGCGCTGGCGCAGATCGGTCTCGTTGCAGGGCTGCAGCAGGGCGGTGAACTCGTCACCGCCCATGCGCGCCAGCGTGGCCGAGCCGCCCAGCGCGACCTGCAGGCGGCGCGCCACCTCCTTGAGGACCTGGTCGCCCACGTCGTGGCCGTAACCGTCGTTGATGGCCTTGAAGTTGTCGAGGTCGAGCAGCAGCAGCGCAAAGGACGCGGGGCCGGCGCCCGATTCAGACTGCGCCCGCGCCTGCGAGATCGCCTGTTCCACCTGCAGCCCGAACTGCCAGCGGTTGAGCAGGCCCGTCAGCGTGTCGTGGGTGGCGTGGTAGTGCATGCAGGCTTCCATCTGGCGCAGCTGCGACAGGTCGCGCACAAAGGCCACGGCCACGCCGCTGCCGTGCGGCGAGTGGCCCAGGGCGATGTCCACCGACAGGCGCTTGCCGTCCTTGCGCAGCAGCCACAGGTCCCGCCCCTGGCCCATGGGCCGGCGCGCGGGCTGGGCGAAGTAGGACTGCAGTTGCGGCCCGTGGGCCGCCTGCGCCTCGGCCGGCAGCAGCATGTGCAGCGAGTGGCCCAACAATTCAGCGGCGCCATAGCCGCTCATGGCCTGCATGGCGGGATTGGCCAGCAGGATGCGGCCGCTGCGGTCCACAAGCAGGATACCGTCGGGCGCGGCCTCCATGGCCACGCGCTTGAGGTCTTCGTCCAGCGCCTCGCCCGGTGCGGCGGGATCACAGGCAACCATGCCCCAGCCCGGCGCCATCATGCGGACGCCCCGTTGCCGTGAAAGACCGATGCCGCCGCCTCCAGCGCCTGCGCCTGTCCGGCCAGCAGCTGTGCGTGCCCGATGGTGTCGCGCGCCAGGGCGGCATTGTGCTGGGTCATCTGTTCGAGCTGCTGCACGGCGGCCTGCACCTGCTGCACGCCGCCGGCCTGGGCCTGGCTGGCGGCCTGCATGCCTTCGGCCAGCACCAGTTGCTCGCGCATATCGGCCTGCACGGCCAGCATGGCCTCGCCCACTTCACGCGCCATGGCGCAGCTTTGCGCCACCTGCTGCTGCGATGCCTCGATCAACGCCTTGATCTGGCGCGCGGCGTGGGCGCTGCGCTGGGACAGGCCCCGCACCTCGTCGGCCACCACGGCAAAGCCCTTGCCGTGGTCCCCCGCGCGTGCCGCCTCCACGGCGGCGTTGAGCGCCAGCAGGTTGGTCTGGAAGGCGATGCCGTCGATGAGCGAGCTGATCTGCCCCACCTGGTCGCTGGTCTGGGCCACGCCGCGCATGCCCTGGTCCAGTTGCACGACCATGCGGCTGCTCTGCCCTGCCATGTCCACGCCGTGCCGCGCGCGGGCGGCGGCCTCGCCGGCCTGGGCGCTGCTGCGCTCGATGGCGCTGGCCAGGGCCTGCATGGCCTGGGCCGATTGCTCCAGGCTGGCGGCCGCGGCTTCGGTGCGGTCGCTCAGTTCGGTGCTGCCCTGCTGCACGGCCAGCGCGCAGCGGCGCACCTGGTCGCTCTTGCCCTGGATGTCGCCGACCAGGGAGACCAGGTTGAGCCCGGTCTGCCGCACGGCGCTGCCGATGGCACCGATCTCGTCCGTGCGCTGCAGGAACCGTGCATCGGTCTGCTGCCCGCTGGCCACGGCCTGTGCCTGGCCGCGCAGCGCCGCCAGGGGCATGAGCAGCCGGCGGCGCAGCCACTGCCCGGACGCCGCGCAGGCCAGGCTCCAGATCAGCCAGGCCGGCCAGACCTGGGCCAGCGGCACGGCCGATGCCTGCAGCGCGGGTGACCACAGTCCGGCCGACCCCAGCAGCCACAGGCCGGCCACCACGGCCTGCACGCGCCAGGCCAGTGGCCGAAAGCGCCACCACCGCTGCAGCGCGCCCACGGCGCCGCGCCCCACGGGAAAGCCCCGGTGCAGGCCAAGCGAGCGCACGCCGGCATTGATCTGTTCATAGAGCGCCGCATGCTGCTGCACCTCGCGCGGCTCGGGCCGGGTGCGCACGGACAGGTAGCCGACCACGGCGCCCGCATGGCGTATGGGACTGGCGTTGGCGCGCACCCAGTAGTGGTCGCCGTTCTTGCGCCGGTTCTTGACCAGGGCGCTCCAGGGCAGCCCGCGCTGGATGGTGGACCACATGTCGGCAAAGGCGGCGGCCGGCATGTCGGGATGGCGCACGATGCTGTGGGCCTTGCCGTAGAGCTCGGCGGCCTCGAAGCCGCTGACGCGGATGAAGGCATCGTTGGCATAGACGATGCGCCCCTTCAGGTCGGTGACGGAAAGAAGCGTCTCTCCTTCGCTCAGAGGGTACTCACGCTGGGTGACGTACACGTTTCGCCGCATGGATCAGGTCTCTCGGAGATGGGCGGGGCGTCGGCATGACACCCCCAGGCGGGGCCCACTCTAAGCAGTCCTGAGGCGATGCACATCAGGGATGGTGTGCTGCAGCGCACCTAAACGCAGTCAATGTGACGGGGGTCACATTGGCTGCGGCGCGCGCAGGATCAGGAACGCTTTTCCTGCAGCAGGGCCTTGACGTCGGCGCCCAGCACCTGCGGGCCGCCGCCGTATCGCTCATACACGCGCAGGCGGCCGGCCGTGTCATAGACATAGCTGCCGGCCGAATGGTCCAGCGTGTAGGTGCCTTCGGTCTTGCCGGGCACTTTCTTGTAGAAGAGCTTGAAGTCCTTGGCCACGGCCGCCGTCTCGTCCGGCGTGCCGTGCAGGCCGACGAAGCCGGGGTCGAAATTGCCCAGGTAGGCCTTGAGCACCTCGGGCGTGTCGCGCTCGGGATCCAGGGTGACGAAGACGCCCTGCAGCCTGTCGCCATCGGCGCCCAGTTGCTGCTTGACCTCGACCAGCTCCTGCAGGGTGGTGGGGCAGACATCGGGGCATTGCGTGTAGCCGAAGAAGACCACGACGACCTTGCCCGCAAAGTCCTTGATGCTGCGCTGCTTGCCGTCCACATCGCGCAGGGGAATGTCCTTGGCGTACTCGGCGCCCGTGACATCGACACCCTGGAAACTGGTCTTTGCCTCGCGCGAGCATCCGCTCAGCGCCAGGGCGCCCCATGCCATGGCAGTCAAGCCCAGAACGCGCAGCGCTGTCCGTTTGTTCATGCTTCCTCAACAAGGTAGTTGCCGCAGGCTGCGTGGCCGCAAAGGCTGCGCGCCGGCCCGGGCTGGAAAGGGAAAAGGCGAAAGCGTCCGCTGAAGGCGCTTTCGCACAGCCGCAAACCATAACCCATAACCGCAAGACCCCGGCGCCGCGGGGCCTGCCTGCCGGCCTACCGGGGCCTGCCAGGACCTACCAAGACCTACTGGCCAGCCTTACTCGCCGTCGCCCGGACGCCCTGCCGTGTCCCAGGAAGCCGATGCACGCAGCAGCCGGTCCAGGTCGCGCTTGGCCTTGCCGGCATCGGCCATGCCCAGGCCTGCGGGCATGCGCATCATCCAGTGGCCCTGCGGGTCCACCACGTACAGGTGGTCCTGCAGCGCATGGCCGGGCGCGGGCTGCAGCCAGCCGCGCAGCACGGCCTCAGGCACGCGCAGCACCGTGGCCTGGGCCAGCGCGGGGCGCAGGTACGCGGGCACGGGTGCGTCGTCGGAGATGAGCCAGACCCGGTCCAGCCGGTCCTTTTCGCGGCCCAGTGTCTCGCGCAGCTGGCGCTGCAGATAGAGATGGCTTTCGCAGGCGCTGCCGCAGGCACCGCCCGCCACGCTGAGCAGCAGCCACTGGCCCTTGAGCGACTGCAGCGGCAGCGGCGTGCCGTCCAGCGTGGTGGCCGTGGCCGAAGGCAGGGCCGGCTGGGCCGCGATCAGCTCGCCAAAGCTGCGCTGCTGGCCAGGCCGCAGCACGTAGTAGGTGAAATAGGAGGCCACCACGGGCGCGGCACAGACCGCGAACACGGCCAGCATCTTCCAGCGGCCGCTGCGCGTGCGCTGCGCGCCGGCAAGGCCCGGCTGCAAGGGTGGCAGGCCATGGACGGTCATCTCCAGGGGAGTCTCAGGAGCGGGCATGGCGCGGGCGGACAAAGCGTCGGACGATTTGGAACCAGACATACAAAAGCGTGATCAGGGCCGCAAGTCCAAACCATTGGAACGCATAGCCATGGTGTTTCTCGACACCGGCCGTCACAACGGGCCAGTCGCGCCGCAGGCCTTCGCTGGCTTCGCCGGTCTGCAGCAGGCTCCATTCGCGCAGCGGCAGCCCGGAGGCCACGGCCCATTCGGCAATGTCCACATTCTGTCGGATGCGCGACTTTTGCCCATCAGGGTCTGCCCCTGCACGGCCGAATTCGTAGAGCCGGGACGGCGCGGCCTCCATGCGCCCCTCAACGGTCACCAGGCCTTCGGGCGTCTGCACCTCGGGCAAGGCCGTGCGGTCCAGGAAGTTGCGCGGCACCCAGCCGCGCTGCACGGCAATCACCACATCCTCATGCGGCGCGGCCAGCCGCAGCGGCGTGAGCACAAAGAAGCCCGGCTGGCCCTGCATCTGGCGGTTGTCCAGGTACAGCGATTGCCCGGCAATCCAGTGGCCCTGCAGTCGCACGGGCCGGTGCAGCCAGGGCGCCGCCTCGGTGTTCAGGGCAGCACCGGGCTGCATGGGCGCCAGCTGCGCGTTGTCCAACGGCGGCAGGCCCTGCTGGCGCTGCACGGCATCGAACAATTGCTGCTTGTAGGCCGCGCGCTGCAGTTGCCAGCGGCCCAGGGACAGTGTGATGGCCACGCCGATCAGCGCGGCCAAGGTGATCAGTACAAACCGCCAGCGGTCTGGCATTCTGGAAACACGCACCGGATAATCCACCCATGAAATTCGTGATCGTTCTCGCCCTGCTGGCCATTGTCGCCAGTCTGGGCAGCGCCTTGTTCTTCATGATGCGCCGCAATCCCGAAGACCAGGAGGGTGCGGGCGACGACAGGCGCCGCAGCCGCGCCATGTTCCGCGCACTGGCGCTGCGCGTGGGCCTGTCCATCACGCTGTTCCTGTGCGTGCTGCTGGCGGCCAAGCTGGGCTACATCCATCCCACCGGCTGGACCGCCGGGCAATAGACAAGCCCCCTGCCCCCGCAAACAAAAAGAAGCGCCCAGGCGCTTCTTTTTGCATGGGGCGGGCAGACCCTCACATCCAGTACACAAGAACGTAGAGGAACAGCCAGACCACGTCCACGAAGTGCCAGTACCAGGCCGCGCCCTCGAAGCCGAAATGCCGCTCGGACGTGAAGTGCCCGGCATGCAGGCGCATGGTGATGAAGAACAGCATCAGCATGCCCACGAAGACGTGGAAGCCGTGGAATCCCGTGAGAAGGAAGAAAGTCGAGCCGAACACGCCCGAGGACAGCTTGAGGTTCAGCTCGGTGTACAGGTGGTAGTACTCGTAGCCCTGCACGCACAGGAAGACGAAGCCCAGGACCACCGTCATCCACATGAAGGCGATGGTGCGGGCGCGGTGGCCGGCCTGCAGCGCATGGTGTGCGATGGTCAGCGTCACGCCCGAGGTCAGCAGCAGCGCCGTGTTGATGGTGGGCAGCCAGAACGGACCCACGGTCTGGAAGGGCTCGACGCTGTTGGCCGGCGAGGCCGTGGCACCGGCCGCCATGCTGGGCCAGACGGCCTTGAAGTCGGGCCAGAGCAAAGCGTTGTCCAGGCTGCCCAGCGCGGGCACCGAATGCGAGCGCGCCCACCACAGGGCGGTGAAGAAGGCGCCGAAGAACATCACCTCGGAGAAGATGAACCAGCTCATGCTCCAGCGGAAGGACAGGTCGATCTTGCGCCCGTACTTGCCCGACTCGCTCTCGTGCGCGGCTTCCCGGAACCAGAAAAAGAGCACGGCCAGCCACCAGACCAGGCCAAGGCCCAGGCTGTACATGCCCCATTCATGCCCATTGATCCAGTTGCCCGCGCCCAGGATCACGAAGAACAGCCCCGCCGCCGCCATGACGGGGTGGCTGGACTCGGCCGGCACGTAGTAGTAAGGCGTTTTGCCGTGGGTGGTTGCACTCATTGCTCAGCTCCTGAAATTCTTGGTTCTCGGTTTCCCGTCTATCACTCTCTGTCCCCGATGGCCGCGCCGCTCAGACCACGAGCTTGACCAGCGCGATCAATCCCAGCACCAGCACGAAGATGGCCGCCAGCCCCACCGCAATCACATGCAGCGGCGTGATGCGCTCCCCGTCCTGCTGGTACTCGCTTCCCCTGCGCACGCCGAAGAGCGACCAGGCCACGGCGCGCACCGTGCGCCACACGCTGGGCGGGCGGCGCGGCTCCCGTGGCTGCGGCGCATTCATGAGGCGGGCTCCTGCTTCGGCCCTGCCGCCACCGGCGCCTCGCCTGTGGGTGCGGCCGGCGTCCTGCCACCCACCTCGAAGAAGGTATAGGACAGCGTGATCGTGGTCACATCCTTGGAGATGCGCGGATCGATCACGAAGGCCACCGGCCATTCGCGCTTTTCCCCGGGCTCCAGCGTGTACTGCGAAAAGCAAAAGCACTCCAGCTTGTTGAAATGCGCGGCCGCCTGGCGTGGCGCATAGCTCGGTATCGCCTGGGCCGCCATGCGGCGGTCCTGCACATTCTGGAACTCGTACATGACCGTGGCCAGCTCGCCCGGATGGACCTGGATGGAGCGCTGCGCCGGCTTGAAGTCCCAGGGCCCGCGCGCATTGGCGTCGAACTCCACGGTGATGGTGCGGCTCTTGTCCACCTGCGAGTTGGCGGGCAGCTTCACATCGCGCCCGGCCGTGCCGTTGCCCGGCACCTGGCGCTCGGACAGCGACAGGATGTTGATGCCCGTGAGCTCGCAGATGTGCTTGTAGATGGGAATCAGCACGTAGCCGAAGGCAAACATGCCCAGCGCCACCACGGCCAGCTTGCCCACCATCTTCGCGTTTTCACTGCGCACGCTCACGGACGTCCCTCCTGTTGCCTGCCCTCAATGGAGCACGGTGATCTTGATCACGAAGCCGGCCAGAAAGACCAGCGCCACCGATACCAGGATCAGCGCCAGCCGCAGGTTGGCTTTTCGTTGCTGTGCGTCCATGTGCATCTCCCTTGGGGCTTGCATCAACCGATGATGCGGGTGGCGGTGGCATCGAGCTTGGGCGGCGTCTCGAAGGTATGGAACGGCGCCGGCGAAGGCACTTCCCACTCCAGGCCTTCGGCGGCCTCCCAGGGCTTTTGCGGCGCTTTCTCGCCCTTGCCGCGCATGGCGGGCACGACGACGAAGAGGAAGAAATACACCTGCATCAGGCCGAAGCCCAGCGCGCCCAGCGAGGCCACCATGTTGAAGTCGGCGAACTGCATGGGGTAGTCGGCATAGCGGCGCGGCATGCCGGCCAGGCCCAGGAAGTGCATGGGGAAGAAGGTGACGTTGAAGAAGATCAGCGAGCCCCAGAAGTGGATCTGGCCGCGCGTCTCCGAATACATCACGCCGGTCCACTTGGGGGCCCAGTAGTAGTAGGCCGCGAACATGGAGAACAGCGATCCGGCCACCAGCACGTAGTGGAAGTGGGCCACCACGTAGTAGGTGTCCTGCAGCTGGATGTCGATGGGCGCCATCGACAGGATCAGGCCCGTGAAGCCGCCCATGGTGAACACGAAGATGAAGCCCACCGAGAACAGCATGGGCGTCTCGAAGGTCATGGAGCCGCGCCACATGGTGGCCACCCAGTTGAAGATCTTCACGGCCGTGGGCACCGAGATCAGCATAGTGGCGTACATGAAGAACAGCTGGCCCGTGACGGGCATGCCGGTCGTGAACATGTGGTGCGCCCACACGATGAAGGACAGGATGGCGATGGACGAGGTCGCATACACCATGGAGGCATAGCCGAACAGCTTCTTGCGGCTGAAGGCCGGCACGATCTGGCTGATGATGCCGAAGGCCGGCAAGATCATGATGTAGACCTCGGGGTGGCCGAAGAACCAGAAGATGTGCTGGTACATCACCGGGTCGCCGCCGCCTGCGGGGTTGAAGAAGCTGGTGCCGAAATGGCGGTCCGTCAGCGTCATGGTGATGGCGCCGGCCAGCACGGGCATGACGGCGATCAGCAGGTAGGCGGTGATCAGCCAGGTCCAGGCGAACATGGGCATCTTCATCAGCGTCATGCCGGGCGCGCGCATGTTGAGCACGGTGACGATGATGTTGATGGCGCCCATGATGGAGCTGGCGCCCATGATGTGCATGGCCAGGATGGAGGTGTCCATGGACGGGCCCATCTGCAGCGTCAGCGGCGCATACAGCGTCCAGCCTGCGGCGGGGGCGCCGCCGGGCATGAAGAACGAGCCCACCAGCATCAGGCCGGCCGGGATCAGCAGCCAGAAGCTGAAGTTGTTCATGCGCGCGAAGGCCATGTCGGAGGCGCCGATCTGCAGCGGCAGCATCCAGTTCGCAAAGCCCACGAAGGCCGGCATGATGGCGCCGAACACCATGATCAGGCCGTGCATGGTGGTCAGCTGGTTGAACAGCTCGGGGTTGACGATCTGCAGCCCGGGCTGGAACAGCTCGGCGCGGATCAGCAGCGCCAGCACCCCGCCCACCATCAGCATGGTGAACGAGAACAGCAGGTACAGCGTGCCGATGTCCTTGTGGTTGGTGGCGAACATCCAGCGGCGCCAGCCCGTGGGCGTGGCGTGGTGGTGATGGTCGTCATGCCCGTGTCCATGCTCGTGCTCATGCGCATGTTCGTGGCCCTCGCCCGCAGGGCTGTGGATGGGGGGAAGTACGGCGCTCATGCTGTTATCTCCAATCGCTCATCTGTCTTGCGGGCTCACTGGCCGGGAAACTTGCCGGTGCGGGCGGCCACGAACTCGGCCGGCTGCACCAGCTGGCCGGTCTTGTTGGACCAGTGGTTCTTGGCAAAGGTGACCACGGCGGCCAGCTCGGTATCGCTCAGCTGTTTCCAGGCGGGCATGGCGCCGTTGGCACGGCCTTCCAGCACCACATGCATCATCTCGGCCGTGGGACCCAGGACGATGGGGCTGCCGTCCAGCGGCTTGATGGGACCGGCGCCCTTGCCGTTGGCCTGGTGGCAGGCCGCGCAGTTGGCGGCATAGACCTTCTCGCCGCGTGCCATCAGGTCGGGCAGGCTCCAGACCTTGCTGGGGTCGTCCTTCTTGGCGGCGGCGATCTTCTTTTGCTCGTCCACCCAGGCCTTGTAGCCGTCGCTCGACAGCACCTTCACGTGGATGGGCATGTAGGCATGCTCCTTGCCGCACAGCTCGGCACACTGGCCGTAGTAGTCGCCGGTCTTTTCGGCACGGAACCAGGTGTCGCGCACAAAGCCCGGGATCGCATCCTGCTTGATGCCGAAGGAAGGCACCATGAAGGAGTGGATCACGTCATTGGCCGTGGTGATGATGCGCACCTTGCGGTCCACGGGCACGACCAGCGGGTTGTCCACCTTGAGCAGGTAGTCGTTGGGTGCCTTGGAGACATCGCCGCTGTCGGACAGCGCGCGGTGGCTGCTGTCCAGCGTGGAGATGAAGCTCAGGCCCTCGCCTTCGCCGTTGATGTAGTCGTAGCCCCATTTCCACTGGTAGCCCGTGGCCTTGATGGTGACATCGGCATTGGTGGTGTCCTTCTGCGCCACCAGCACCTTGGTGGCCGGCAGCGCCATGAGCACGACGATGATGAAGGGCACGATGGTCCATACCACCTCGACCGTGGCCGATTCGTGGAAGTTCGCCGCCTTGGCGCCGCGCGATTTGCGGTGCTTCCAGATCGAATAGAACATCACGGCGAACACGCCGATGAAGATCACCGTGCAGATGATCAGCATCATCCAGTGCAGGTAATGCTGCTCATGCGCGATGCGCGTGACCGCCGGATGAAGGTTGAGCTGATTGACGGCCGGGCCGCCTGGCAGATCTGTCGTCGCATGCGCAAGGGAGCCTCCCCCTGCCACACTCATCAAGCCCCAGAGAACCAGCTTGGTGGAAATGCTTTTCATAGTTTTCACTTACATCTAAGCCTCGGGTTATCCACTCGCTCCGCTGCGCCGGCGTGGGGGCCGCGCAGCCAGACCGTTCAACGCCTGCCCAAAGGGCAACTCCCGGCCTCAACTGTCCGAGCATGCATGAAAGCGCCGCAGATGTGCCTGCGCGCAATCACCAATAGCGTGCCAGCCGGCATCAACGGCAGCTCGGACGTGGGACCAGGATTCGGGCGTACAGCCATCCCCGCCTGCGCCTGCAGGCGCATGAATTCGGAGGACAGCAGCAAGGTGGACGGAAGAATGCGCGCACGCCGGCCATTCAGGGCATGTGTGCCATGGGGGCCGGGAGCGGATTGGAAAAGGGGGCGCATGCGGCCCGGCATGCGGCACAGAAGAGGGGACAGCAGGGACAGAAAGACCAGTGCCCGCTCCCAGAGGAACAGGCACTGCTGCAGCCGGTGATGATCAAACTCGTGGGCAGGCCGCTCCTGGATGGGTCGGCCCGTTCTCGTTCCCGTGGCAAAACGAAACACCAAATCGTCTCCCCTTTCGGCCTGCGGACCGCTGGTCTTTTCCCGGCCCGGGAAAGCGAGCCCAGGGAAAAGCTGTTGTCTCTGTCAGCTCGGGAAAAGTGTAGACGTTTTTGTTTTCGATCAATGACCGGAAAGCGACATTGGGGCTATCGCAAACCCGTGTTGCGCGGCTGGCGCAGCATGCTGCGCATGTCCTCCAGCGATACGGCGCTGCTGGACTCCAGGCGCACGCGCGGCTGCGGCTTGTAGGCGTGGCCGTAGACGATCTCGAAGGTCAGCGCCAGCTGCCCGTCGGGGCCGGCCAGGCGCTCGCGCAGGGCATCGTGCAGGCGCTGCTGCCAGCGGCGGCCGCGCAGGGCGGCAAAGCGCTGCGGATGGAAGTTGCGGCCCAGCTCGCGCAGCTCCTGCAGCAGCCGCTCGGGCGTGGCAAAGGTCAGCGTGATGTGCTCCATGTCCATCACCGGCTCGCTGAAGCCTGCGTGCACCAGCATGTCGCCCCAGTCATGCATGTCGGTGAAGGCCTGGCCGGCGGGCGGCCAGCCGAGCTGGGCGTAGATGGCGTGCAGCTCGCGCAACGTATCGGGCCCCAGGCAGGAGAACATCACATAGCCGTCCACGGACAGCGCCTGGTGCCAGCGCGTGATCAGCGCCTGCGGGTCGGCCTGCTGGTGCAGGGCCATGTTGGCCCACAGCATGTCCACGCCGGCAGGCTCGGGTTCGCCGAAGCGCGTGGCGCCCCCGGTCCAGCGCGCGGGCTGCCACCAGCGCGCGCCCAGCTGCTCGCGGGCTGCGGCCTCATGCAGCGGCGAGGCTTCATAGACCAGGCATTCGGACTGCGCATAGCGCTGGCGCAGCAGCGCATGGGCCTGCAGGCCGCCGCGCACGGGCTGCCAGTGGCACCAGCGCTGGGGCGGCTTGACGATCCAGTCCAGCCGCTCCTGCATGCGGCGCGCCACCTCCTCATGCAGCCACGGCGAGGCCGCAGGCGCGGCCTGCTGCCAGCGCAATGCGGCGGCCGGATCGATGGTGGGGGGCAATTCGTGGGACATGGCTGGGCGGGGAATCCGGGCTCCTCGAAAGACAGGCGCCCGGCCCCGGAGCAAAGGGGTGGCGGACGCGGCGCGAGTATATTGACTCCATGCCCAACCTGCCTGCGTCATGGCTTTCGCACTGGCATGCCGGCCTGCCCAGCCAGTGCGCCGTCTGCCGCCGCTGGCCGGCGCAGCGCCTGTGCCAGGACTGCCGCTTGCGCTGGGCCAGGCCGCTGCTGCGCTGCGGGCTTTGTGCCATGCCGCTGCCAGCGGGGCACGGCGCCAGCGGCGGCCAGCAGGTCTGCGGCGCCTGCTTGGTCAAGCCTCCGCCACTGACGCACTGCCTTGCCGCGCTGGACTACGCCTATCCCTGGCACACGGTGATCGGCGACTTCAAATTCCGGGGAGACACCGGCCTGGCACGCAGCCTGGCCGCCCTGCTGCTGGAGCAGCACGGGGCGCGCGAGCAGCTGGAGCAATGCGATCTGCTGCTGCCCATGCCCCTGTCTGCCCAGCGCCTGCGCGAACGCGGCTTTCACCAGGCCCTGGTGCTGGCCCGTGCGCTGTCCGGCCCATCCACCCGCGGCAAGCTGCGGCACCAGGCCGTGCAGCGCGCCCACACGGCACAGGCCCAGCATGACCTGCCGCGCGCCCTGCGCCTGCGCCAGCTGCGCGGGGTCTTCGCGGTGCCGCCGGCGCAACTGCCCCATGTGCGCGGCCGCAGGGTCCTGCTGATCGACGATGTGATGACCACAGGTGCCAGCCTGCATGCGCTGGCCACCTGCCTGCGGCGTGCAGGCGCGGCCGAGGTCAGCGCCCTGGTGCTGGCGCGCACGCCCTGATCGTGGGGGTTCGGAGCCCGGGGGCATAGGCCGCCGCGAGACAATACGGGCCATGTTCCATATCGTTCTCGTCGCGCCGGAGATCCCGCCCAATACCGGCAATGTGATCCGTCTGGCCGCCAACACCGGCTGCAGCCTGCACCTGATCGAGCCGCTGGGCTTTTCCATGGAAGACCGCCTGATGCGCCGCGCCGGCCTCGACTACCACGAGTACGCGCCCGTGCGCCGCCATGCCGACTGGCAGGCCTTCCTGCAGGACTGCCAGCCGGACCGCCAGCGCATGTTCGCCATGACCACGCACAGCAGCAGCCCCGCCCACGCCATCGGTTTCCAGCCCGGCGACTGGCTGGTGTTCGGTTCCGAAAGCAAGGGCCTGCCCGCCGAGGTGCGCGAGCAGTTCCCGCCGCAGCAGCGCCTGCGCCTGCCCATGCTGCCGCAGCAGCGCAGCCTGAACCTGTCCAATGCCGTGGCCGTGACCGTGTTCGAAGCCTGGCGCCAGCAGCAATTCGTAGGCGCTGCCCTGGCCGAGAGAGCAGCCGGCGCGGCCTGAGCGATCGGTCGGATCGGGCGGAAAGTTCCCGGCCGATTGTTTCAACAGCTGAAAAAGCGCATTGCCAATCCAAGGGTTTTTCCCGATTCCAAGCCGTCCTACATTTGAGTCATGGGCTCTACGTTACCAAGCGATTTCCGCGAAGAACGCCCTGTCCCAGAAACAAAACAAAGGACTTGAATCATGAAGAACACCCGCCGTTTTGCCGTCCTGGCCGCCCTCTCCATCTCCGCCATCGCCGCCCAGGCTGCCGGCTTCGACTATGCCGACAACAGCAGCTACCCGCCCGAAGTGAAGACCCAAAGCACGCTGACACGTGCCCAGGTCATGGCCGACCTCAAGGCCGCCCAGGCCAATGGCACCATGCCCTCCGTCGCAGAAGGCTACCTGCCCATCCAGAACACTGCCACCGCCACCGTGAGCCGCGATGAAGTGCGCCGCGAAGCCGCCGCCGCCGAGCGTTCGGGCCAGCTGAACTTCGGTGCCTGAGCCTCAGCCCCCCGCAACCGCTGCCACCACGCAGCCAGCCCGCAGGTGCCCCCTGCGGGCTTTTTTCATCGCCGGGCCGCCCCAAGATGAAAAGCGCCCCCTTGGGGGGCAGCGGACCTTGCGTAGCAAGGGTAGCGTGGGGGTCAGTTTTGATTCAGGCCTTGGCGCCGTAGTTGCGGGCCACGGACTCGGCCACGCAGGCGGGCTTGTCGGCGCCTTCGCGCTCCACGGTCACCAGCCAGGTCATCTGCAGGCCACCGGGCTCGATGGGCTCGGCGGCCTGCAGCGTCAGGCGCGCACGCAGGCGGCTGCCCACGGGCACGGGAGAGGTGAAGCGCACGCGGTTGAGGCCGTAGTTCACGCCCATTTGCGCGCCTTCGATGTGAAAGCAGTTCTGGAAAAACTGGGGGATCAGCGACAGCGTCAGAAAGCCGTGCGCAATCGGCGCGCCGAAGGGGCCCTTGGACGCGCGCTCGGGGTCCACATGGATCCATTGCTGGTCGCCCGTGGCATCGGCGAACAGCTGCACCTGCTGCTGGGTGATGGTGATCCAGTCGCTGACGGCGACTTCCTGCCCCACGCAGGCACGCACTTCGGAATAGGAATGGAAGGTTTTCATGCCCCAAATGGTAGGGGCCGGTGCCGCGCGCTCCATGTCGGGCGCGCGACAGGCTAGGGTTAGTCCAGGGTGGATGTCACCTGGACGCGCGCTGAACAAAGAACAGGCCTGTGCCCACGGCCATCAGCAGTGCGCCGAAGACCCGGTTCTGGCTGCGCACCGCACGCGCGCTGCGCATGAAGCCGCGCAGGGCGCTGGCGCTGGCCGCATAGCCGTGCATGACCATGGTGTCCACGGCCAGCATGGTGGCGGCCAGGATCAGCAACTGCAGCCACAGCGGGCGGCTGGTGGTCATGAACTGGGGCAGCACGGCCACCATGAAGATGATGCCCTTGGGATTGGTGGCGTTGGTCAGGAAGCCCGTGAGCACGCGGCGGCGCACACTGAGCTCGGGCATGGATTCCTGGGTGGCCAGGGGTGCGGCACCCGAGCGCCATTGGCTGATGCCCAGGTAGATCAGATAGCAGGCGCCGACGATCTTCACGGCGTTGAACGCCCATTCGGAGGCCAGCAGCAGCGAGCCCACGCCCGCACCGGCGATCAGCAAGATGGTCAGCAGCCCCAGCTGCAGCCCGAAGATGGTGGCGCTGCTCTTGCGCACGCCATACGACAGTCCATGGCTCATGGACAGCACGGCGCCCGAGCCCGGGGAGACCGCAATGATCCAGCAGGCCACAAAGTAAGCGATCCAAGTGTGCCAATCCATGCCAAACACCTTAAAAATACGGAGCAGGCCGGCATCTTAAAACCGTGCAGCCGATGTGGCGCACTGCCGCAGCAAAGCCGGATGGGGCGGTGAAGCATTCGGTGGCATTTTTCATCGCCGGGCCGCCCCAAGATGAAAACGGCCCCCTCGGGGGGCGCCCGGCCAGGGGCAGCGGACCTTGCGCAGCAAGGGGAGCGTGGGGGGCATTTTCAACCCTGTCAGGAAGCTGACCCGGCTGTGAGAGTGACACAATCAATTGCCCCAGGGTAAACACCAACTCCAAGATCCCGAGCTCCCATGGAACACAGCGCCCCCATCTGGCTGACCTACGGCTTTCTCTATCTCACCGCCGCCGTGCTGGCCGTGCCCATTGCGCGTGCCCTGGGCCTGGGCGCCATCATTGGCTACCTGGGTGCCGGCATTGCCATGGGCCCCTGGGGACTGTCGCTTGTCAGCAATGTGGATGACATTCTTCACTTTGCCGAGTTCGGCGTGGTGCTGATGCTCTTCGTGATCGGGCTGGAGCTGCAGCCCAGCCGCCTGTGGGAGCTGCGCCGGCCCATCCTGGGATGGGGGCTGGCGCAGATGCTGGCCTGCACGGGCGTGCTGTTCCTGGCGGCCTGGGCCTTCGGCTTTTCCTGGCGCGTGAGCCTGATCGCGGGCATGGGCCTGGCCCTGTCGTCCACGGCCATCTGCCTGCAGGTCATGGCCGAGCGCAACCTCATGCGCACGCCCAGCGGCCAGGCCGGCTTTTCCATCCTGCTGTTCCAGGACGTGGCCGCCATTCCCATCCTGGCGCTGATCCCCATCCTGGGCGCGGTCAAGGCCGCCAATGCCACGCACACCGACAGCCACCTGTGGCTGCAGGTGCTCAAGACCGTGGGCACCATCGCCGCCGTGGTGGTGGGCGGCCGCCTGCTGCTGCGCCCCCTGCTGCGCTGGATCGCGCGCAGCCGCACGCCCGAGATCTTCACGGCCACCTCGCTGCTGCTGGTGGTGGGCATTGCCATGCTGATGGTGCAGGTGGGCCTGTCCATGGCGCTGGGCGCCTTCCTGGCCGGCGTGCTGCTGGCCGACAGCGAGTACCGCAGCGAGCTGGAGACCAACATCGAGCCCTTCAAGGGCCTGCTGCTGGGCCTGTTCTTCATGGCCGTGGGCATGAGCATCGACTTCGGCGTGCTGCTGCGCGCGCCCTGGGCCATGGCGGCCATGGTGCTGGGCTTTCTGGCGCTCAAGGGCGCCGTGCTCTACACCCTGGCCCGCGTGCTGAAGCTGCCCTGGCGCGAGCGCCCGGTGTTCGCCCTGCTGCTGGCCCAGGGCGGGGAGTTCGCCTTCGTGGTGTTCCAGACGGCGGCGCAGTACAAGGTGTTCCACCACAGCATCTCGTCCATGCTGGTGGCCGCCGTGGCCCTGTCCATGCTGATCGGCCCGCTGGTGCTGGTGCTGATGGACAAGCTGCTGCTCAAGCGCTTTGCCGACATGAAGGATTGCCAGGTCGACGGCGCGGGCCAGACTGCCAGGCCCCATGAAATATCGGAGCCGCAGGACGCGCAAATCATCATTGCGGGCTTTGGCCGCTACGGCCAGATCGTGGCACGCGTGCTGCTGACCCAGGGCGTGCCGGCCACCATCCTCGACCACAGCGTGGAGATGCTGGAAGTGGCCCACACCTTCGGCTACCGCGTGTTCTTCGGCGATGCCACGCGCATGGACCTGCTGCGCATTGCCGGCGCGGACAAGGCGCGGGTGCTGGTCATTGCGGTGGACTCTTCCGAGCAATCACTGAAGATCGCTGCCCGCGTGCGCAAGCGCTTTCCGCACCTGGAGATCGTGGCCCGCGCGCGCGACATGGCCCACTGGTACCAGTTGCGCGACCTGGGCGTACACCATGTCGAGCGCGAAGTCTTCGAGTCCAGCCTGGTCTCGGCGCGCACCGTGCTGGAACTCGCCGGCCACAGCCCTGCCGAGGCCCAGCGCACCACCACGCGCTTTCGGGAGCACAACCTGGAGCTGATCGAGCGCATGTACCCCCACCACAAGGACCAGGCCCAGCTCATTGCCGTGGCCAAGCAGGGCCGCCAGCAGCTGGTCGAGCAGATGGCCAAGGAGCGGCAGGAGGCCCAGGCGCAGCAGGAGAAGGACCAGGCGCCGCAGGAAGCCCCGCCGCCGCCCGGCCCCTGAAAACCGGGCCTCAGGCCGCGCCCAGCGCCCGCACCATGTGGTCCACGAACTGCGCCAGCTTGGGCAGCTGGCGGCGGTCCGGCAGATAGACCAGGTGCACTGGGCGCGGCAGTGGCACGCAGTCCTGCAGCACGGGCACCAGCCGGCCCGCGGCCATGTCGGCGGCCAGCAGCACCTCGGGCTGCAGGATCAGGCCCAGGCCGCGCAGCGCCGCATGGCGCAGCCCGTCACCGCTGTTGCAGCGCAGGCGGGCGTCGTCGGGCCACTGCACCGAACCCGAGCCGTCGCCGCGCAGAATCCATTCCGAGCGGCGCTGCCAGACCGCGTAGCTCAGGCAGTCATGGCGCGCCAGATCGTCCACGCCACGCGGATGACCGCGCCGCCGCAGGTACGAGGGCGCCGCCGCAATCACCATGCGATAGGGCTGCAGCGGCCGCGCCACCAGGCCTTCGCCGCCCACGGGGCCGATGCGCACGGCCACGTCAATGTTCTCGCCCACCAGGTCGGCCATGCTGTCGCTCAGCTGCAGGTCCACGCGCACCAGCGGATTGGCCAGCTGGTAGTCGGCCACCAGCGGCGCGATCACATGGTTGCCCAGCGTGGTCGGCGCGCTGATGCGCAGCAGGCCCTGCGGGGCACTGCGGCTGCGCTCCACGGCAGACTCGGCCCAGCGCAACTGTTCGAAGACCTGGCGGCTGTCCTCGTAGAAGCTGCGGCCCACCTCGGTCAGGCTGTGGCGCCGCGTGGTGCGCTGCAGCAGGCGCGCGCCCAGGTGGGCTTCCAGTTGCTGCACATGCTTGCCCACCATCACGGCCGAGATATCCAGGCGCCGCGCGGCCTGGGCAAAGCTGCCGTCCTCGACCACGGCCATGAAGACCTCCATATTGCGCAGCTTGTCCATGGATTGCTAACCAATGCTTAGTAGTACAAAAAGATTTCGCTACTTTATGGCATAGGCAATTTGCAAAACACTGGAGGCCTGTTCACTCCTTCCGAAAGAAAACCGCATGAAGATCCTGCTCATCGGTGCCACCGGCACCATTGGCCGCGCTGTCCACGCCCTGCTGGCCCCGCGCCATGAGATCGTCACCGTGGGCCGCAACAGCGGCGACCTGCGCGCCGACTTCACGCAGCCCGAGACGCTGCAGAAAATGTTCGAAGCCGCCGGCCAGTTGGACGCCATCGTCAGCACGGCCGGCAAGCTGCACTTCGGCCCGCTGTCCGAGATGACGGCCGAGCAGTTCAACTCCGGCCTGCAGGACAAGCTGCTGGGCCAGGTGCGGCTCGCCCTGCTGGGCCAGCGCTGGCTGCGCGACGGCGGCTCCATCACGCTGACCAGCGGCGTCGCCGCCACCGAGCCCATCCGCCACGGCGCCAATGCATCGACGGTGAATGCCGCCCTCCACGGCTTCGTCACCGGCGCTGCGGTCGAATTGCAGCGCGGCCTGCGCATCAATGCCGTGAGCCCCACGCTGCTGACCGAATCGGCCCAGGCCTATGGATCTGTTTTCCCCGGCTTCGAGACCGTGCCCGCCGCGCGCGTGGCCCTGGCCTACCAGCGCAGCGTGGAAGGCGCCCAGACCGGCAGGGTCTTCGAGGTGCTCTGATCCATGTCTTGCGGCGGGCCCTCGGCAAAGTCCTTGCGTGCCCGCCCAAAAGGGCTGCGTGCTACGCTGCGCGCCACCATGTTCAACCCCACCCAAGCCGATGTGCGGCGCTTTTTCTGCGGCGTGCGCACCAAGATGCTGAACGGCGCGCCGATGGAGGCCATAGAGACGCTGGCCAGCCTCTGGATTGCCGAGCATCCCGAGTATTTCGATGACCTCGCCGACGTGGACGCCGCCCTGCTGCGTGACTACGACGCCACGCCCGGCGTGACCAATCCTTTCCTGCACCTGTCCATGCACCTGTCCATCAGCGAGCAGTGCAGCATCGACCAGCCGCGCGGCATACGCCAGGCCGTGGAGCTGCTCAGCCGCCGCCTGGACTCGCTGCACGACGCCCACCACGCAACCATGGAATGCCTGGGGCAGATGCTCTGGGAAAGCCAGCGCTCGGGCCGCCCACCGGATGGCGAGGCCTACATTGCCGCCGTGCAGCGCCGCGCCACCAGCGACGGCGCCAAGGCCACGGGCGGCGCATAGTCCGGGCCGTTCAGCGCCTCAAGACAACGCCCGAAACAAAGCCCGAAAAAAGCCCGCAATTGCGGGCTTTTGCTTTGGAGGAAAGGACGACCTACTGCGATTTCTGGCCCAGGCGGAAATGGGGCTGGGGCAGGGTCTGCAGCTCGCCATCGAGGCTGCCGATGTAGTTGGCCAGCGCCTTGAGTTCGCTGTTGGTGAACTGCTTGGCAATGCCGGCCATCACGCCGTTGCTGCGGCCGATATGGGGGTTGCCTTCGGTCTTGTAGGACTTGAGGGCTGAGTACAGATAGTCCGCATACTGGCCCGCCACCTTCGGATAGCTGGGGTCGATGGGCTTGGAAAAACCCTGGCCATGGCAGGAGACGCAGGCCCCTTTTTGCAGCAGCGCGGCAACCTGGGTGCTGGGCTCGCGGACCTTGGCGTCGGCGGCCTTGGCCACGCCATGCTCGGCGTAGTAGGCGGCCACGTCGGCCATGTCCTGCTCGGTCAGCGGATCGGCGATGCCGCGCATGGTGGGGTGCTTGCGCTCGCCCTTCTGGTAGGCCTGCAGCGCGGCCACGATGTAGGGTGCGCCCTGTCCTGAAATCTTGGGGACCTTGTACACCTCGGGGAAGCTGGCCTGGTAGCCCTGGATGCCATGGCAGCCAATGCACATGGCGATCTTCCCCTCCCCTGCCTTTGCGTCACCTTTGCTTTGCTGGGCCTGTGCCACAGGGGTCACAGATGCGACAGTCAGCGCCAATACCGTGGTCAAAGTTTTTATCATTTTGCGCGCACAATCCTTCAAGAGTTCTGACGGATGCCTACTGCTGAGCGGGTAGCGCGAACGATTATGGCAGTCACCGTCAAGCGTCCCCATCAATACTTACGCTGATACCGCCCATGAAATTTCAAGGTTCCGAGAACTACGTCGCCACCCAGGATTTGATGCTCGCGGTGAATGCCGCAGCCACCTTGCAGCGCCCGCTGCTGGTCAAGGGAGAGCCCGGCACGGGCAAGACCATGCTGGCCGAGGAAGTGGCCGCAGCGCTGGACATGCCGCTGCTGCAGTGGCACATCAAGTCCACCACCAAGGCGCAGCAGGGGCTGTACGAATACGACGCCGTCAGCCGCCTGCGCGACTCGCAACTGTCCGACATCGACGGCGGCGAGCGCGTCAAGGACATCCACAACTACATCATCAAGGGCGTGCTGTGGCAGGCCTTCACGGCAGACCGGCCCGTGGCCCTGCTGATCGACGAGATCGACAAGGCCGACATCGAATTCCCGAACGACCTGCTGCGCGAGATCGACCGCATGGAGTTCTACTGCTACGAGACGCGCGAGATGATCCGCGCCAAGCACCGGCCGCTGGTGTTCATCACCTCCAACAACGAAAAGGAGCTGCCCGACGCCTTCCTGCGCCGCTGCTTCTTCCACTACATCAAGTTCCCCGACGCCGACACCATGCGCCAGATCGTGGCCGTGCACTTCCCCAAGCTGCAGGGCGAGCTGCTGACCGCCGCGATGAAGGTGTTCTACGACGTGCGCAACCTGCCCGGCCTCAAGAAGAAGCCCTCCACCAGCGAGCTGATCGACTGGCTCAAGCTGCTGGTGGCCGAGGACATTCCCGTGGAATCGCTGCAGACCGCCGAGGGCAAGGTCGCCGTGCCGCCGCTGGTAGGCGCCCTGCTCAAGAACGAGCAGGATGTGAGCCTGTTCGAGAAGCTGGTCTTCATGAACCAGCGCAACCGCTGAGGCCTGCGCCCATGCCCCATCCCGAACACACCAACGACACGGGCGTGCCGGCCCTCACCGGCCAGGTGACGACCATTCCCGTGGCCGGCGCGGTGGCGCACCAGGGCTTTGTGCGACCCGTGGTCATGCGCTTCAACGGCGTGCGGCTGGAGCCCCTGGCCCTGGCCCATGAAGCCGGGCTGCGCGAGGCCGTGCAGGACGGCCAGCTGTGGCGCATCCGCGTGACCTCGGCGCCCGAGCCCGGTGATGTGCGCGCCTATATCGAGGCCGCGCTGGAGCAGCGCAGCCTGGGCAAGCGCTTCGCCTTTGCCGTGCTGGACGACGACAGCGGCAAGGTGCTGGGCACCAGCAGCTACCACGACATCCTGCCCGAGGTGCGCCGCGTGGAGATTGGCTACACCTGGTACGCGCGCAGCGTGCAGCGCACCCATGTCAACACCTCGGCCAAGCTCATGCTCATGGGCCATGCGTTCGACACGCTGTCCTGCCATGTGGTGGGCTGGCGCACGGACTGCTTCAACTTCGCCAGCCAGCGCGCCATCGAGCGCCTGGGCGCGAAGAAGGACGGCGTGATCCGCGGCCACGCGCTGCGCCGCGACGGCACCATCCGCGACACCGTGATGTACAGCCTGCGCAGCGGCGAATGGCCCGAGTCGCGTGCCCAGCTGCTGGACCAGTTGCAGCGCCATTCGGACGGCAGCACCGCCGTGGCGCGCACATGAGGGCGCGTACGCCGGGCCTTCGGGAGATGCCATGCTGATCGACTTCTTCTACACCATGCGCGCGGCCAAGCTGCCCGTCTCGGTCAAGGAGTTCCTGACCCTGCTGGAGGCACTGCAGGCCGGCGTGGTCGGCCCCAAGAGCGACGACGCCTGGAGCCTGGACGACTTCTACCACCTGGGCCGCACCGTGCTGGTCAAGGACGAGAAGCACTACGACAAGTACGACCGCGCCTTCGCCGCCTACTTCAAGGGCGTGGAGATGGTGGCCGACCTCACGCGCGAAATTCCCCAGGACTGGCTGAAGAAGCTGCTGGAGCGCGAGCTCTCGCCCGAGGAAAAGGCCGCCATCGAGGCCATGGGCTGGGACGAGCTGATGGAGACGCTCAAGAAGCGGCTCGAAGAGCAAAAGGAGCGGCACGAAGGCGGCAACAAATGGATAGGCACGGGCGGCACCAGCCCCTTCGGCCACGGCGGCTACAACCCGGCCGGCGTGCGCATCGGCGGGCCGGGCCGCAACAAGAGCGCCGTCAAGGTCTGGGAGCAGCGCGCCTACCGCGACTACGACGACACGCAGGAGCTGGGCACGCGCAACATCAAGGTCGCGCTGCGCCGGCTGCGCAAGTTCGCCCGCGAAGGCGGCGAGCTGGAGCTGGACCTGCCCGACACCATCCGCAGCACGGCCGCCAATGCGGGCTACCTGGACATCAAGATGATCCCGGAGCGCCACAACAACGTGAAGGTGCTGCTGCTCATGGACGTGGGCGGCACCATGGACGAGCATGTGCAGCGCGTGGAAGAGCTGTTCTCGGCCGTCAAGAGCGAGTTCAAGCACCTGGAGTTCTACTACTTCCACAACTGCGTCTACGACTTCATGTGGAAGAACAACCGCCGCCGCTTCGCCGAGAAGTTTCCGACCTGGGACATCATCCGCAAGTACAACAAGGACTACAAGCTGATCTTCGTGGGCGACGCCACCATGAGCCCCTACGAGATCCTGCAGCCAGGCGGCAGCGTGGAGTACATGAACGAGGAGCCCGGTGCCGAATGGCTGCAGCGCCTGACGCATGCCTTCCCGCGCTTTGCCTGGATCAACCCCGAGCCGCCTGGCGTCTGGCAGTACCGCCAGAGCATCAGCATCATCCAGCAGCTCACGGGCAACCGCATGTACCCTTTGACACTCAAAGGTCTGGAAGACGCCATGCGCCTGCTGTCAAAATAGGCTGATGCCCAAGCTCCCCCCCGCAACAGCGCCGGCCCGAGGGCCGGCGTTTTTGTTTCTGTTGAGTGCAGCCCTGATGCTCGGTGGCTGCAGCCTCCTGCCGTCCAAGAATGATGACAAGGACACGGACCCGTCGCTGATTGCAGCGACCGGCGACCCGGCCTTCTCGCTCGTCGTCGATGCGCCCAAGGAAGTGCGCGAACTGCTGGAAAAGCACCTCGAACTGCGCCGCTACCGCTACCAGAGCGATCTGCAGCGGCGCGAACTCACGCGGCTGCTGGGCGCCACCGACGCCAACGTGCGCGACCTGATCGGCACGCTGGGCTACTTCAGCCCCACGGTCACGGTGGAGATCAAGGAAACGCCCGAATCCGAAGAGGCCCCGCTGCAGGTCACCGTGAAGGTGGACCCGGGCGAGCCCGCCACCATTGCGCGCAGCCAGGTGCGCTTTGCGGGCGTGAATGCCGATGATCCCGACGGCGCCTCCCAGCGCGCCACCATCGAAGAGGACTGGCCGCTGCAGCCCGGCCAGCGCTTCAGCCAGTCCAGCTGGAGCCAGGCCAAGAGCCAGGGACTGCGCACGCTGCAGTCGCGCCGCTACCCGCTGGCGCGCATCGACTCCAGCCTGGCCGACATCGACGCCGACACGCATGAGGCCGATGTCAGCGTGGCCTACGCGCCCGGCCCGGCCTACACCTTCGGCCCGCTGCGCATCGAAGGCGCCCAGCGCTACGACCCCGTGGGCACGGCCCGCATCGCACGGCTGCCCGAGGGCGAGGAATACGACCAGACCGCCCTGGTCGACGCCCAGCTGCGCCTGGCCAGCAGCGGCTACTACGACTCCGTCTTCCTCACGCTGGCCAACGTGCCCCAGCAGGGAGAAAGCGCCGCCGAGGACGAGGAGGCCCTCAAGCGCAAGGGCGCCCAGGTCACCACGCCCGTCATCGCCCAGGTGCGCGAGGCCCAGATGCAGAAATGGGTCTTCGGCGTGGGCATGAGCACCGACACCGGCCCGCGCCTGAGCGTGGACCACATCCACAACCGCCTGCCCTGGCTGGGCTGGCGTGCTGTCACGCGCATGCGCTTCGACCGCAAGAACCCGCTGATCTCCACGCAGTGGACCGCCCTGCCCGATGAAACCCTGTGGCGCTGGTTCACCACGGCCAAGGCCGAGCGCGCGCCCTCGGGCGACTTCGATGTCAACAGCCTGCAGCTGCGCGCCGGCCGCACCAAGTCCGAAGACCACATCGACCGCAACTACTACCTGCAGTACGACTACGCCAAGACCCAGGGTGAGGGCGCGCCGCCCTCCAGCTCATCGGTCACGGCCAACTACGGCTGGACCGGGCGCTACTTCGACAGCACGCTGGCGCCCTCCTCGGGCTTCGGCTTTGCCTGGGAAGTCGGCGCGGGCACCACGCTCACGCCACAGCGCACGCCGTTCGGCCGCGTCTCCGGACGCTGGCTCAGCCTGATTCCCATCGGCGAGGTCGATCCCGAGACCAAGCGCCGCAGCCGCCTGGCGCTGCGCGCCTCCGGCGGCGCCCTGCTGGCCCGCAAGGATGCCGACCTGCCCGTCACCCAGCTGTTCATCACCGGCGGCGACAACACCGTGCGCGGCTACGGCTACCAAAGCATCGGTGCGCGCACCGACAGCGGCAAGGTCATCGGCGGGCGCTACATGGCCGTGGGCAGCATCGAGTGGCAGCGGCCCATCGTCATCAAGGGCAACACGCAGGACTGGGAACATGCCGTCTTCCTGGACGCCGGCACCGTGGGCGATGCGCCCGACTCCATGTACATGCGCGTGGGCGTGGGCACCGGCCTGCGCTGGCGCAGCCCCGTGGGCCCCGTGCAGGCCGACATCGCCTGGGGCGCCCAGGAAAAGCAGCTGCGCCTGCACCTGCGCCTGGGCTTCAACTTCTGACCATGGTGGATTCCCGTTTGAATACCCCTGCCTCCTCCGCCGCGCCAGATCAAAGCCCCCAGGCGTCCCCTCCACAGCCGGCGCCCGCGCCCCGCCGCCGCCGCTGGCTGCGCGCCCTGCTCTGGTTCTTCCTGGTCCTGGTCCTTCTGCTGGTCGCCCTGCTGGGCTCCGCCTGGTGGTGGGCCGGCCGTGCCGATTCGCTGGCCTACACCCTGCAGCGCGTGGCCGGCTGGCTGCCCGCAGGCCAGAGCCTGCAGGCCAAGGAAGTCACCGGCACCGTGCGCCAGGGCGGGCGCATCGGCTGGCTGCAATGGCAAAGCCCCACCATGAAAGTGGAGCTGCGCGACGCCACCATCGGCTGGCAATTGCGCCCCCTGCTGTCGCGCACCGTGCGCCTGGGCGAAGTGCGCATCGCCGAGCTGAACATTGCCAGCACGCCCGACCCCGAGGACAAGAAACCCGTCGAACCGCTGCAGCAGCTCGTGCTGCCCGTGAAGATCGACGTGCCCTTCCATGTGGAGCGCATCGTCTGGCAAGGCCCGCCCCAGGCCGAGGTGCTGGGCCTGCAAGGCCACTACGTCTATGACGGCAGCGAGCACCAGCTGGACGTGCGCGACCTGCAATGGGCCGATGGCAACTACCAGGCCAAGCTGCGCCTGCAGGCCCGCGCGCCCATGGCCATCCAGGCCCAGCTGCAGGGCGACCTGCAGGCGCCTGCCCTGGCTTCGGACGACGAGGCCTCCGCAGCCAAGGCCCCCAAACCTGCACCGCTGGCCGTGCAGGCCAAGGCACAGATCGACGGCACCCTGGCCACCGCCGCTGCGCAACTGGGCATCAAGCTCCAGGTTGATGCCAAGCCCGGGACGGTGTCCGAGGAAGCATCTACCCCTGCCGCCGTACAGAAATCCGCCAAGGCCGATGGCAAGAACGGCAAGGCCAGGGAACGCAAGGAAGCCGCCCCGGTGTCCGAACCCATGCATGCGGACATCGAGGCCAGCATCCAGCCCTGGCAGCCCCAGCCGCTGCAGACCGCGCGCGCCCAGCTCAGCCAGATCGACATCGCCGCCTTCTGGCCCCAGGGACCGCGCACCCGCATCAGCGGCGAATTGCAGGCCGGGCCGGATGGCAAGGCAGCTGATACAGCCCAGGCACCCGCCACGGAACAGTCATCGGACCAGGCACCAGGCTCGGCCATCGCCACTACCGCCTGGCAGCTGACGACACGCCTGAACAACGCCATGCCCGGCCCCTGGGACCGCCAGCGCCTGCCGCTGGACCAGATAGAGGCCGCGGTGCGCTATGACGGCCAGCAGTGGCTGCTGGAGCAGGCGCAGATCGCCATAGGCTCGGGCAGCATCGACGCCCAGGGCCGCTTCGAGCCCGCCACCAAGGTCTTCGAAGGCCAGGCCAAGGTCCAGCGCCTGGATCCCGCCGCGCTCTACAGCATCCTGGAAGCCGCACCGCTGCAGGGCGAGCTGCGCGCCAGCACCACGGCCGAGCAGCAGGTGGACTTCAGCGTGGACATCCAGGCCGCAGCTGCGCCCGCGGGCGGCAAGCGCCAGCCCCTGCGCATCGAGAAACTCGCCACCAAGGGCCGCTGGGCCCAGCCCGTGCTCTCGCTGGAGAACCTGCAGCTTGATGCGCTGCAGGCCTCAGTGCGCAGCCGCAGCCTGCAGTTCGACACCGAACAGCAAAAACTGCAGACCGTGCTGAAGGCCGAGCTGCCCGGCGCCGAGCTCTCGCTGGACGGCCACATCAGCCCCGCCGCAGGCCAGGGCAGCAGCCAGCTCAAGCTGTCGTCACTCACCGCCCTCACGCAGTGGCTGCGCAAGCTGCCCGGCATGAAGGACCCGCTGGCCGGCGCCCTGATCGAAGGCCAGGCCCAGCTGGACGCCAGCTGGCGCGGCGGATGGGGCGCACTGCAAAAGCGCATGAAGGCCGCCGTGGGCGACCCGCTGCCCGCCAGCGGCCTGCAACTGCAGGCCGACCTGCAGGCCGCCAAGCTGCGCTACCTGCCCGCCAACACGCCGCCCGAGCAGGCGCTGGAGCTGCCCGAGCTGCGCCTGGCCCTCAAGGGCTCGCCCGAGCAGGCCAGCCTGACCCTCACCGGCCAGGCGAAGCGCGGCACGCAGACCGCGCAGATCGACACGGCCCTGCAGGCAGGCCTTGCCACGGCGCGCGGTGCCGCGCCCCTGGACTGGCAGGCCAGCATCGACAGACTGCAGGCACGGCTGAATCCGGGCCAGGACCTGCCCGGCCCCTGGCAGTTGCAACTGGCGGGCAAGCAGCCCGTGCAGATTGCCCAGCGCACCACGGGCCGTACCGTCCTGTCCACCACGTTCACGGCGTCGGCCGGCAGCCTGCAGGTCACGCCGCCCACGCTGGCCCAGCGCCGCGCCAATGCCGAGGCGCCGCAGCCCGTGCTGCTGGCCTGGGACGACACCCGCGCCACCCAGGGCGGCGACGGCCGCTGGGCCCTGCGCAGCACCGGCCGCGCCCAGGCCCTGCCGCTGGCTTGGGTCGATACCCTGTCCATGGCCGAGGAGCCTCCGCTGGCCGCCATGGGCCTGAGCGGCGACCTGAGCTTCAACGCCCGCTGGGACCTGGACACCACCGGCCCAGCGCTCAAGGCCGAACTGCTGGTCGAGCGTGCCGCCGGCGACCTGCGCCTGGCCGTGGAAGACGGCTCGGGCACCACCGTCATCCACACCACCGGCCCGCGCTCCAGCAAACCCGGCGAAGTGCGCACGCATACCGTGCGCGGCGCCGGCATGCGCGCCCACATCAAGCAGGCCCGCCTGAGCGTGCGCGCCCAGGGCGACGACGTGCGGGCCAAGCTCGACTGGGACAGCGAACGCGCCGGCACCCTGACCGCCCAGCTGGGCACGCGCCTGGCCCAGCAGGACGGCACCTGGACCTGGCCCGAGAAGGCCCCGCTGTCCGGCCAGATCGACGCCCGCATGCCCGACATCGGTATCTGGGCGCTGTTCGCCCCGCCCGGCTGGCGCGTCACCGGATCGCTGCAGGCCAAGGCCGAGATCAGCGGCGACCGCCAGAACCCGCAGTGGCAGGGCAATCTCTCGGCCGACGGCCTGAGCATCCTGTCCGCACTGGACGGCATCGACCTGCAAAACGGCGTGCTGCGCGCCCGCCTGCAAGGCAACCGGCTGGACCTGACCGAACTGCGCATGCAGGGCGGGCGCGGCAGCAATGCGCGCATCCTGGGCTACAGCGGCAACCTCACCACGGCCCCGCGCGAAGGCGGCGAACTCACGGGCTCGGGCTTCGTGCGCTGGGACCCGCCCAATGCCGATGGCAGCAACTCCGGCCTGAGCATGGACCTGCGCGCGCAGGCCACCAGGCTGCAGGTGCTGGTGCGCGCGGACCGCCAGGTCAGCATCTCCGGCGGCCTGCAGGCCAAGCTGGAGCAAGGCCAGTTCACGCTGCGCGGCGACCTCACCACCGACCGCGCCACCATCATCCTGCCCGAGGAATCCGCCCCCTCGCTGGACTCCGACGTGGTCGTGCACTCGGCCGCCTCGCGCAAGGCCGAGCAGGAAGCGGCGCGCAAACAGCAGCAGGCCGACCGCAAGGCCCAGGCCCGCGCGGAAACCATCAAGCTGCCCGACATCCTCGTCAAGCTCGACCTGGGCCGCGACTTCGCGCTGCAGGGCTACGGCATCACCACCCGCCTGGAAGGCGCGCTGGAAGTGCAAGGCCCCACCGTGGCGGGCGGCCCGCCGCGCATCACGGGCGAGATCCGCACCGTGCAGGGCCGCTATCGCGCCTGGGGCCAGTCGCTGGACGTGGAGACCGGCCTCATCCGCTTCAACGGCCCCTACGCCAACCCCTCGCTGGACATCCTGGCGCTGCGCCCCAACATCGCCGTGCGCGCAGGCGTGCAGGTGCAGGGCACGGCCAACGCCCCGCGCGTGCGCCTGTACTCCGACCCCGAAGTGCCCGATGCCGAAAAGCTCTCCTGGGTGGTCATGGGCCGTGACCCCGCCACGGGCGGCGCCGAAAGCGCCCTGCTCCAGCAGGCCGCGCTGTCCCTGCTCAGCGGCGGGCGCAACAACAGCGGCAAGATCGCCAGCAACCTGGGCCTGGACGAAATCGGCTTCAAGGGACCGGGCGGCGAAGGCTCCACCGGCGCCGCCCTCACCCTGGGCAAGCGCCTGTCCAGCGACCTCTATGTCACCTACGAGCAAAGCCTCTCGGGGGCCATGGGCACGCTGTACATCTTCTACGACCTCTCGCGCCGCCTCACCCTGCGCGGCCAGACCGGGGAAACCAGCGCGCTGGACCTGATCTACACCGTGCGCAAGGACTGACGCCCCAACGCCCCGCATGCCGCCCTCCCGGCGGTGCGCGGGGCGGGTCCGGCGTGGGTTTACAATCGCCGTTTGCTCCTCTCCGTAGTTCAATGGATAGAACGGGCGCCTCCTAAGCGCCAGATACAGGTTCGATTCCTGTCGGAGGGACCATTGAATTGCTTCTGTATCAATGGCTTGCGAATTGCACTTGGCCCCCGGGGACATGCCGGGGACACAGGTGGCGTAGAAACAAGAAAAGCCCCTCGGCACCAGAAAGGTGCCGAGGGGCTTTTTGCGTTCGGTCCAGGGTCAGTGCGAGCCGGCCAGCCAGCATGCATGCTGGCTCTGTCCAGAGGCGCGAACTGGGTAGCCGGATTTCGATGAAAAGATATCGATTACTTCACATTTGATAGCCGCTTGCGCTCATACAGCAAGCACTAGGATCGGATTTACCCAGCGAATCAGGTAGCGACAGCCCAGTTGTCCAACTGCAGGCCGGGCACCTTGGCAAATTCGCGGGTGTTGTTGGTCACCAGCAGCGCCCTCTGGCTCAGGGCGTGGGCGGCGATCATGGTGTCAAGCGCGCCTATGGGTCTGCCTCGACGCTCCAGATCGGCACGCAGGTCGCCATAGGCCCACACGGCCGCCTCGTCAAACGGGAGGATGGCGAGCGGGGCAAGAAACATCTCCAGGGCCTGGCGGTTACGGGCCGAGCCGCTTTTGGCCACGCCAAAGGCCAGTTCGGCAGCCACCACGCTGCACAATCCCACCTCGCCCATGCGGTACTGCTGAAAGCGCGCCAGCACCTCCGGGGGCTTGGCATTGATGATGTAGATGCAGATGTTGGTGTCGAGCAGGATCATGGGCTGATCTCGTCCCGCTGCTGGGCCTCAGGCTGCTCGCGCTCGAGCACAAAGCCCGGTTCAAACTCAGCCAGCCCGGCTTGCAGTGTTTGCCAAGGGTCGTCTGCGGGCAGCAGCAACACGCCGTTGCCGAAGTGCTTCACCACGACTTCAGTGCCCGTGAAACGGTATTCCTTGGGCAGCCGCACGGCTTGACTGCGGCCGGATTGGAAAAGGCGTGCGGTGTCCATGGCGGGCTCCTTGATTGGTAGCCACCAATGGTAGCTACCGCTTTTCGCTCTGTCCAGCACGGCTTGTGTGCGCTGCAATTTTGCTATTCATTCAGTAGCTATTGACGCTTTTCAGATATGTGCCGCGCAGGCCGGGAGCGTTGAAGGCCTCCAGCCTCACCCCCGCCCAGCCAGCTCCGCCACCCCTCGCACCAGCGCACGCCCAGCGTCCGTCGCCTTGCCGTAATGCGCCAGCAGTGCCTGCACATCGGCGTCGGGCGGGGTGGAGCGCAGAGAGAGCAGCACGTAGCCGATATCGACGCCGGCAAGGTGCAGTTGCTTCAGCGCTGTGGCGTCGGGGACAAGGTCGCCGGACTCGAAGTGCTTCAGGGTCTGTTTGTCCAGCCCGACCTTGTGGGCCAGTTCGGCTTCGCTGAGGTTCAGGCGCTGGCGTTCCTGCTGCAGGCGGGCGGCGAGGGTCGGTTCGGAGCGCTCGTGCTGGATGGCGTTCGGGTCAAACAAACGTTGACCTGTTAGCAGGTAGGCAACGTCAACCCCTTGCTCCGCCACAGCCATGAGGTAACCCACATCAGGCTTTCTGACGCCCTTCTCATAGTTGAGTTGGGACATCTTTGACACTCCCGCGATAGCGCCAAACGCCTCTTGGCTAAGGCCCAGCCTATTTCTTTCCTCCGTCAGGCGCGCAGAGAAGTCAAACATTTTTTATATAAACTATTGACGATCAAATTTTCGTTTGATAGCCTATGGAGCGTTGTCACTACAAGCGCCAAATACTACCTGACCCCTCAGGCGACTCCTTTGCTGCGCCTGTACGTTGCTCGAAGGAGGTCCATGAAGCACGCTGCCGCGAAACCATCGCGCAAGAAGATCGCCAAGGCGGACCGCGCGCTGTTCCTGCAGGCCGCTGAAGCACTCAAGCAGGCCGCGATGACCGATGAGACGCACCGGCACAGCGGGGAATCCGACCGCCTGCTGCGCATTGCCAGCGATGTGGCACGCCACGCAGCCAAGCCCGGCTCGACGTGCGATCTGCAGAACACGGCGTTTGATGTGGCCGCCTGCATCAATTCGGCGCGGCTGGTGCCCGGCGATGCGGAGTCCGGCCCACGCACTCGCCTGCTGGCAGAAGCGGCCCAGGCGCTGGCGCAGATATCAGAGACGCCGGTGGACGGGATCGTGTTTCCGCGCACCACGCTGTATGAATTGCAAGCCAGGCTGGACACCGGCGCAACGCCATCGCAGTGGCGCGAACTGGCCCGCGAGGCCAACTACGAGGTCCAGCAGTTGGCGCAGGTGCTGATGCAAATGGGCCACCACCAGAACACGGAGAGCCATATCGTGGCGCACGGCATGGCGGCACGCATCTCGCAGTTGTCGGAGATCGTTTACGTGGCGGCCGCCCTGCATGGCGAGCACCGTGATGAATGGGGTTCGCAGACCCTTCGTGACGTGCGCGATGTCTTTGAAGGCGGCATGGGCCGCATCTGCGGCGATCCGCCGGACGGCGCATGACCGATCATGGCCGATGCGCCCGGGCTGCTCGGCTACCATCAGTGCCCCAATCACTGATGCAGTCTCCCGAAAGGCCTCCATGCTGCTGTACGCCGATTCGCAATTCGCCTCTCCCTATGCCATGTCCGTGTTCGTTGCGCTGAAGGTCAAGGGGATTGACTTCGAGTTGCGCACGCTGGACCTTTCGGCGGGACAGAACACCGGGGCGGACTATGTGGCCGCGTCACTGACGGCACGGGTGCCCACGCTGGTGGACGGCGATTTCAGTCTGTCGGAGTCTTCGGCGATTTGCGAGTACCTGCAGGACCGCTTTGGCGGCGCCCCGCTCTACCCCCAGGATGCGCAGGCGCGCGCCCGCGTGCGCCAGGTCCAGGCCTGGCTGCGCAGCGATCTGATGGCCTTGCGCTCGGAGCGCAGCACCGAAGTGGTGTTCTACCGCCCCACGCCCACGCCGCTGTCGGATGCGGGCCAGGCGGCGGCGCGCAAGCTGTTTTCGGTGGCCGGTGCCTTCATCCGCTCGGAGGATGACCACATCGCCGGCCCGTGGTCGATTGCCGATGTGGACCTGGCGCTGATGCTCAACCGCCTGGTGCTCAACGGCGATGCCGTGCCTGCGCCGCTGGCCGCCTATGCGCGCCGGCAGTGGCAGCACCCCGCCGTCCAGCAGTGGCTGGCCCTGCCCCGCCCGCCCCTGGCAGGCTGATCCGAACGGATACGGCAGGCCATGGACAGCCTTCTCTACATGGGCGTGCGGATCACGCCCGCATCACTGCCCAGCGATGCCTCGCCAGGCGCCTGGCTGCCGCGCGCCACCTTGCTGGAGGTGGCCAGCGGCAAGGCCCTGGAGGCCATCACCGATGACCAGCCCTGCGATACGCAGCCAGAGGCCGATGCCCGCGCACTGCGGCTGGGCAAGCGACATGTGATGAAGGTGCTGCATCAAGGCTGAGGGACCGGGGTGCAGGCGGCCTGCCCGCGCCCCTCAATCCATCTTCACGGCCACCAGCCTCCACCCCATCAGGCCTTCGCGCCTGAAGATGAAGCCGCCCGGCTCGCCGCGCGGGTGCACGAAGACCTTGGACCAGCCCTGGTACTCCACGGAGTAGTCCTTGCGCGGCGGCCCGCCCTGGGTGTCCACGCCCACGCCTGCGGCGGCCACGTCCGTGGGTTTGCCGGGCTTGCCTTTTTCCAGCATGAGCATGACGCCGTCGGGCGAGACCAGCGCCTCGGTGAACTGGCTGACCAGGCCTTGGGCCAGTTGCTGGCCAAAGCCGGCCAGGGGGTTGGAGGCGCTGTCGCCCGAGCCGCCCATCTGGGACTGCAGCCTGGCCATCATCTGGCCCTTGATGCTTTCGCGCAGCGCGGGAAAGTCCACGTAGCCGGACAGTGCCTGGGCATCGCGGCGCTCCACGGCCTTGCCGATCTGGTGCAGGGCGATGTAGGGCGATGCGTAGAGCAGTCCGGCCGCAGCCACGCAGAGGGCGGCCAACGCGCCGGCAAGGGTTTTGGGTTTCATGGATCTCTTTCGTGAAGGCAGGCCAGGGGCCTCGCGCAAGCGCGGATGAACGCGCATGAACCGCGCATGCACAGCGCACAAAGGCGGATTCTAGGCGGGCCGTTCGGCGCCGCAGCCACTGCCAGGGCCGTTGCCGCCTGTATTTTTCATAGCGAAGCAATACGCAGAGAGCCCCTATCAGGCCAAGGCCAATACCTGAAAAACTGGTATTGCTTGGCCCATTCAATTCATACTATAGTTTGTAACAAATAGTTTACAAACCAATACAACATGGATCGCCATTGGCCACGCAGGCCACGGCAAGCCAGCATCGCCGTTTCCGGATGCCTGTGAGCATTTGTGCAGACCGGGCATTTCCCGTTAGTGAAATCTCATTTTCATTACCGATTCCGTTATGAGAGATGCGAGCCATCACGGGGCGGCCTGACAACGCAAGTACCCACCAACCATCCGCAATGCATGCAAAGGACGCAGTATGAATAATTTCAAGTTATCGACTCGCCTGACCGCCTTGATTGGTTTTCTCTCACTGCTCATGATCGTGATCGGCGCTTTCGGGCTATATGGAATCAGCGAGTCCAACCGCCGATTCAAGGTGGTCTATGAAGAGCGCCTGGTCGCACTGGGCGATTTGCTGGAAGTGCAGCGCCTGCTGCTGCGCAACCGCCATGCGGTCTCGGGCGCCATTGCCGTGCACCTGCCCGAATACACGCAGCAAAAGCAGCAGGAGATACAGATCAACATCAACGACGTGAACAAGGCCTGGGCCTCGTTCCGCCAGACCCGGATGACCGAGGAAGAGGAGCAGCTGGCCGACCGCTTCGAGGCCGTGCGCGCGCTGTTCCTGCAGGGCTTTCTGAAGCCGGCCCAGCAGGCGCTGCAGTCCGGCGACCTGGAGCTGGCCCGGCAGCTGCTGATCGACAAGGACGAGGCCCTGTACGCGCCGCTGCGTGATGTGATCGTGCAGCTGACCGCGCTGCAGACCCGCGTCGCCAAGGAGGAATACGACGCCGCGCAGTCGCTCTACCAGGTGATTTTTGCGGTGGCCGTGGGCTCCATCATCGCGGGCGTGCTGCTGGGGGTGTTGCTGGGCTGGTCCATCATCCGCAACATGGCGCGGTCGCTGCGCCTGGCCATCCATACGGCCGATGCCGTGGCGGCGGGCGACCTGACACGGCACATCGATGTGCGCGGCAAGGACGAGGTGTCCATGCTGCTGCGCGCGCTGCAGACCATGCAGGAGGGACTGCGCGGCGTGGTGCGCCAGGTGCACCAGGGATCGGTCAGCGTGGCAGCGGCCAGCGGGCAGATCGCGCAGGCCAACCAGGACCTGTCCTCGCGCACGGAAAGCCAGGCCAGCGCGCTGCAGCAGACGGCCGCCTCCATGGAGCAGCTCAGCTCCACCGTGCGCCAGAACGCCGATAACGCGCAGATGGCCAACCAGCTGGCGCTGGGTGCCTCCACCGTGGCCGAGCAGGGCGGCGAGGTCGTGCGGCAGGTGGTGCACACCATGCGCGGCATCAGTGATTCCAGCCGGCAGATCGCCGACATCATCAATGTGATCGACGGCATTGCCTTCCAGACCAATATCCTCGCGCTGAACGCGGCCGTGGAAGCCGCGCGTGCGGGCGAGCAGGGCCGGGGCTTTGCCGTGGTGGCCACCGAGGTGCGCGGCCTGGCCAGCCGCAGTGCCGAGGCCGCCAAGCAGATCAAGCAACTGATCACCGACAGCGCCAGCCGCGTGCACAACGGCAGCGCGCTGGCCGACCAGGCCGGCACGACCATGGCCGAGGTGGTGGACGCCATACGCCGCGTGACGGATCTGATGGGCGAGATCAGCGCCGCCAGTTCCGAGCAAAGCTCGGGCGTGGCGCAGATCGGCCAGGCGGTCACGCAGATGGACCAGGCCACCCAGCAGAACTCGGCACTGGTGGAGGAGATGGCCGCCGCCGCCTCCAGCCTGCGCGGCCAGGCCGGCGACCTGGTGCGCACGGTGGGCGCCTTCAAGCTGGAGGCGGCAAGCGGCCATCAGCATGCCGCCGTGGAACTGCAGCGCAGGCAGCCCATGCTGGCAGCAGGCTGAGACGGCAAGAAAAAAGAGCGCGCGCGAGAAGCAGCGAGACAGGCCGGAGCAAGGCAGCAACAGGTCTTGGCCGCCGGGCCAGGCCTGCGGCTGGCTCAATGCAGCGCGTTGCCCCTGGCTTCGCGGCTGCGCGCCATCTTGACGCGGTACATGGCCGCATCGGCCTTTTGCAGCGCGTCGTCGGCGTCAATGGAGTCCGGCCGCAGGCAGACCACGCCCACGCTGGCGCCGCCGTAGTCCAGCGTCTTGCCATCGGGCAGATCGACCTGGAAGGCCGAGGCATCCGACAGGCGCTGCTGCAGTTCACGCGCCACGGCATCGGCCTCGCTGCCGAACAAGGGCCCCACGCCGATGAAGACGAACTCGTCCCCGCCAAAGCGCGCCAGCATGTCGGCGCTGCGCAGGTGGGCGGACAGGCGTTCGCCCATGGCACGCAGCAGCGCGTCGCCGGCCTCGTGGCCGTGCTCGTCGTTGACGTTCTTGAAGCGGTCCAGGTCGATGAAGCCGACCACCACGCATTCCTGGCTGCGCACACACCGGGCAATGAGCCGGCCCAGCTCATCGGTGAGGCAGCGCCGGTTGGGCAGGCCGGTCAGCGGGTCCAGCAAGGCCAGCGCAGCCAGCTCCCGGTTGGTCCGGTTCAGGCTGGCGATGAGCTGCTCGCGCTCCACGCGCTCGGCAATCAGGTTGGCGAACAGGCGCAGCATGCCTTCGGCCTCGCTGCTCAGGGCCTGCGAGGACTTGCTGGCCGCGCACAGCGTGCCGTAGAGCTGGCCATCCGAAAAACGCACGGGCGCGCTGGCGTAGGTGCGTATGCCCAGTTCACGCGCAGCCTCGGAGTCTCCCCAGCAGTCGCCCACATCGGGCGTGTACATGCGGCCCTCGTCCAGGGCGCGCTTGCACAGCGTGTCGCCCCAGGGAACGACCAGGCCCTCGGGAATCTGCATCTCGCTGGCGTTGCGCGCGTACAGCACGCGCTGCTGGCCCTGTTCTTCGTTGATGGTGGTGAGATAGGTGGACTCCAGATGCGAGCTTTCTTCGAGCATTTGCAGCAGGGGCCGCGTCAACTCTTCCAACGAATGCGCCTGGGTCACGGACTGGGACAGGCGCTGGACAAGGGACTCCATGAAATACCTCTTGAAATGACTACGGAAGCAGACTGCCCGCGCGGCTGATGAGGGAATGGCAAGGCAGGCGGGCGGGCACCAATTTGGGGATTGTGACCCGGCCGGACGCAAGCTGGAAGCATTCCGGCCGCGCTAAAGGCCGACAAGCCTGCGCGCCACGCGCCGCTGTCAGCGGCCCGACACAGGCGGCCAAATCACCTGCACGCGCAGGCCGCCCAGCGTGGGCGAGCGGTCCAGCAGCAGGCGTGCGCCATGCCGCTCGGCAATGGTCTGCACGATGGCCAGGCCCAGGCCGCTGCCCTGCGCCTGCTGGCCCGCAGAAGCCGCAGAAGCCGCTGAAGCCGCTGAAGCCGCTGAAGGTCCACGCACAAAGCGCCGCAGCACCAGTTCGCGCTCGCTTTCGGCAATGCCGGGGCCCGAGTCCTCGACCACCAGCGCGCGGCCCTGGGCATCGCTGCGCCAGCCCACATCGACGCGGCCGCCTTGCGGCACGTACTTGACGGCGTTGTCCAGCAGGTTGCGCACCAGCATCTGCAAGGACTGTGCGTCGCCCGCCACGGCAAAGGATTGCCGCAGTTGCGGGGACTCGCTCAGGCCCATGTCCAGGCCGTGCTGCTGGGCGGCCACGGCCTGGTCTGCCAGGGCCTGCTCCACCACCTCGCGCAGGTCCACGTCGGCAGGTGCGGCCGTGGCAGCGTCGTGCCGGCCCTGCATGCCTTGCACGCCGGGGGCCGTGCCTTGTACCGTGCCTTGGGCTTCCTGCCGCGCCAATGTCAACAATTGTTCGACGAGCCGTGTGGCCCGGTCTATGCCGGCTGAAAGACGCTGCACGGCCTCGTCATGCGCGGCCACATCGGGCGCGCGCTGCAAGGCCACCAGTTGCAGCTTGAGCGCGGCCAGCGGAGAGCGCAGCTCGTGCGCGGCGTCCGCCACGAAGTGCTGCTGCGCCTCGAAGGCCTGGCCCACGCGCTGCAGCAGCGCGTTGAGCTCGGCCACCAGGGGCCGCACCTCGTCGGGCAGGCCCTCGGCAGGCACGGGCGCAAGGTCCTGCGGGCGGCGCGTGGCCAGCTCGCGGCGCACGCGCTGCACGGGCGCCAGCGAACTGCGCACCACCCACCACACGGCCAGCGCCAGCACGGGAGCCAGCAGGGCAATGGGCAGCAGGCTTTGCCAGGCGGCGTCGCGCGCCAGGGTGCGGCGCACGCGCATGTCCTGCGCCACCTGGATCACCTGCGAGCGCGTCTGCAGCGAGAACACGCGGTAGACGGTGCCGCGCGCGGGCACGTCGGCAAAGCCCAGCACGGCCATCTGCGGCAGGGCGGCGCCCAGGGCGGATTCAAAAATGCGCAGGCCTTCGTTGGTCCAGACCTGGACGATGAATTCGTGGTTCTCATCCTCGGGCGGCGTGCCCTGGGGCCTGCCGCGCGCATCCACCGGCAGGCCGGCGCGCAGCGCAAAGGCGGTCTGCTGCATCTGGTAGTCGAACAGGGTGTCGGTCTGCAGCAGCGCATTGCGGTAGGCCAGCAGGCCCTGCAGCAGCGCCGTGAGCACGATGGCGGCGCCCAGGAACATGAGCAGCCGCGTGCCCAGTGCACCGGGCAGGCGGCTGCGCGCCCGGGCGACAAGGGAGGAAACAAGGGAGGAAGCCGGCGCCGTCATGGCTTGGGCACCATGTAGCCCACGCCGCGCACATTGAGGATCAGCCCCGCGCCCAGCTTCTTGCGCAGGCCGTGGATGTAGACCTCGATGGCGTTGCTGCTGACCTCGTCGCCCCAGCCGTAGAGCTTGTCCTCGATCTGCTGGCGCGACAGCGTGCTGCCCGGGCGTGCCAGCAGCGTCTCCAGCACCGCCCATTCGCGGCCGGAGAGCACCACGTCGCGGCCATCGACGCTGGCCTCGCGCGTGGCGGGGTTCAGCCGCACGCCCTCGCGCTCGTACAGCGGGTCGGACCCGCCAGAGGCACGCCGCGCCAGCGCGCGCAGGCGCGCGAGCAGCTCGTCCAGGTCATAGGGCTTGACCACGTAGTCATCGGCCCCCGCATCCAGCCCGGCAATGCGGTCGCGCACGGCATCGCGCGCCGTTGCCACCAGCACCGGCGTGCGATCGCGGCGCCCGCGCAGATGGCGCAGCACCTGCAATCCGTCCTGCCCCGGCAGGCCCAGGTCCAGCAGCACCATGTCATAGCCATGGCCGCCGCCCGGGCCGGGGCACAGGGCCGCATCGGCCTGCAGGCCGTCACGGACCCAGTCCACCGCATGGCCCTCGCCGCGCAGCAGGGTCTGCACGGCCTCGCCGATCATGGCGTCATCTTCGACAAGCAGTAAGCGCATGGTTGAAGAATAGCTCCCTGGAAGGCTGGCTCAGTTGGCGACTCAGGGGGTGAGCGGCGGCTACACCGCCGCTTCAATCTTCGGCATGGCCATCCGGGCCTTGGTCAAGGCCATGCCCAGGTTGGCGGTACGCCGGCAGACGAAGACGGCCACGTAGTCGGGCATGAGCTTGCCGCGCAGGAAGACGTGGATGAGGTTGTCGCTATTGACGATGAGCTCCTGGAAGTAGTGGTGGCCGTCGTCCTTGAGGCCGCGCGACTTCTTGAACAGGCTCTCGATCATCGAGACATTGGGGCCGTTGAACAGGTCGGCCGTGGCGGCGGCCACCAGGTCGATGACTTCGCGCGGATGCGAGTCCACCGTGCGGATGGCCAGCAGCATGCCGGAGGCGGCATCCACGTAGCCGATGGCCAGGCACTCGGGCACGGACCCGGCCACCTCGCTCAAAACGTTATCCAGGCTCATTGCAGCTTTCCTTTTATTGTGAATGGATGTGATCGGTCAGCCCATCTTCAGCAGCAGTGCCACTTCATACGCGTAGAGCAGGTCCTCCTGGGCCTGGGACTGCACGTACTGGGCGTCGATGAGGCGCACGCGGCGCAGCGCCTCGTCGGCGGTGAGGCCCTCGCGCACCAGCCATGCGGCCAGCACCGTGCCCGTGCGGCCCAGGCCGGCCAGGCAGTGCACGGCCAGCACCTCGCCCGCGCGCAGCATGGCCGACATGCGCGCCAGCAGCATCTGGATCTGGGCCACCGTGGGTGATTCGTGGTCGCGCACCGGCAGGTGCAGGTTGCGCAGGCCGTGCCGCTGCAGCGGCTCTTGCGGCAGGTCGTTTTCGGTCAGCGTGATCAGCACGGTGACGCCGCAGCCGCGCAGGGCCTTCAGGTCAAAGTCCATGGACTGCACCACGCCGGGCTGCGGCGCACCGGCCAGCCGGCCCGGCACCAGCCAGGCAAAACCGTTGGGGCCACGGCTGGCGGGCACGGCCTGCGGGTCAGCGGCCAGCGGCTGCCAGTCCACCAGCACGGCGGGATTGACGGCGCGCGGCCGGGCAGCGGCAGCGGGTGTCGGTGCGGGTGCGGGTACCGGCGCAGGCATGGATGCAGGCACGGGTGCAGGCGCAGGCTCAGGTGCAGGCATGGGCTCGGATGCAGGCTCGGTGGCCACTGCATCCGACAGAAACTCGGAGATCGCGGCCACGGCCGCTGCAGGCAGGGGTGGCGGCAGGGGCACGCCCTCCTCCAGGTCTTCGGCCCGCGCATCGGGAGAGGCCACGGCACAGCTGCCGGTGCGCAGGAACTGCTGGCCCGCCAGCGACAGCGGCGCACGCTGAAAGGCTTCCATGGATTGCGCCTCGGCGATGCGGCCGCCGGCCAGCAGCAGCATGTCCTGCGCCACGGCCTGTGCGTGCTGCTGCTGGTGCGTGCTCATCAGCACGGCAGCGCGCTGACCCACCTGGCGCAGCAGCTCCAGCAGCACGAAGGCCTCGTAGCCCTCCAGCTCGGCCGTGGGCTCGTCCACCATCAGCAGCGCCGGCTCGGCCAGCGCCTCGCGCAGGATGGCCACGGCACGCTGCTGCACGGGGGACAGCTGCAGCGCCGGCTGGTCGAACATCAGCGCAAGCTCGGGAAAGCCGAAGGCCTGCACCTGGGCGCGGCACCAGTCGCGCAGTTCATGCGGCACCAGCTTGAGACGGGGGCGCGCCAGCTCCACGATGGCATCGAAGGTGCTGGCCATCATCAGCCTGGCCTGCTGCTGCACCAGGCGCGGCGCCTGCAGGCCGCTGCGCCATGGCTGGCCCGCGTAGCGCGTGCTGCCCCAGCGGCGAAAACGCGGATTGGCGGCATTGAGATCGGCCAGCGTGCGCAGCAGGGTGGATTTGCCCGATCCCGAAGGCCCCAGCAAAACGGTGACGCCCCGGGCGGGCAGTGCGAAGTCCACCTCAGCCAGGATGACGCGCGCACCGAACGATGCGCCCAAACCCGCCACCTGCAAGCTGTAGTCCTGATTCAAAGCCGTGCCCCTCCTGTGATGCGTTGCGCCCCCAGGGGCCGTATTCCGTGAATCAAGACGGTCAGCGCACGCCTCGATGGGCCGGCAGTCTAAGCGGTTTCCCTTACATCAATCCGTCACAAAAAGAAACATTACTAACGCAAACGTGCGTCATTTCACACGATACAACCATCACATTGGCGTACCGCTCCTTGGACCGCTGGCATTTTTCTCTGGGTTTTCCCAAAGCGATAGCCCCGGCGCATTCACGCCGGGGCCGTGCGATCAATCAAGTGTGTGGATGCTTCTGGTCCCTTACCTCCTTTCACTTACCCGAGACGTACGGGGACAAAGATCCTGTTGCCATCGCGCCAGATCAGCACGGCCACGGTCTTGCCGGCCTTGGCCATGGCGGCGCGCACGGCCTCGATATCACCGGCAGGCGAGCCGTTGATGGACAGCAGCACATCGCCCTGCGTGATGCCGGCCTCGGCGGCCGGGCCTGCGGCGTCGGCCACGACCAGGCCGTCCTTCACGCCGATCTGCTGCTTTTCCTCGGGCTGCAGCGGGCGCAGGGCCAGGCCCAGCTTGCCCTTGCCGGCGTCGGGCTTGTCCTTGGCCACCTTGGCGGCCTTGTCGCTGGCATCGCCCAGCACGGCGCTGAGCGTGCGGGCCTCGCCGTTGCGCCATATCTCCAGCGTGACCTTCTGGCCCGGCAGCGCCTGGCCCACAAAGGCCGGCAGATCGCCCGATCCCACGATGGGCTGGCCATCGATCTTGCGCACCACGTCACCGGGCTCCAGGCCTGCCTGGGCGGCGGGGCCGCTCTTGTCCACGCTGGACACCAGGGCGCCTTCGGGACGGTCGAGCTTGAAGGAGTCGGCAAAGGCCTGGTTCACCTCCTGCACGGCCACGCCCAGCCGCGCATGCTGCACCTTGCCCGTGGCCACGATCTGCTGCTGCACGCGCGTGGCCACCTCGATGGGAATGGCGAAGGACACGCCCTGGTAGCCGCCCGAGCGCGAGTAGATCTGGCTGTTGATGCCCACCACCTCGCCGCGTGCGTTGAACAGCGGGCCGCCCGAGTTGCCGGGGTTGATGGCCACGTCGGTCTGCAGGAAGGGCACGAAGGAGTCGTCAGGCAGGGTGCGGCCCTTGGCGCTGACCACGCCGGCCGTCACGCTGCTCTCGAAACCGAAGGGCGAGCCGATGGCCAGCACCCAGTCGCCCACGCGCAGGTCGGCCGTCTTGCCCAGCGATACGGTGGGCAGGTTCTTCGCCTCGATGCGCAGCACGGCCACGTCGGTCTTGGGATCGGCGCCCAGCACCTTGGCGCTGAACTCGCGCCGGTCGGTGAGCTTGACAGTGACTTCCTTGGCGCCACGCACCACGTGGGCATTGGTCAGGATCAGGCCGTCGCTGGAGACGATGAAGCCCGAGCCTTCGCCGCGCGTGGGCAAATCGCGCTGGGGCTGACCCTGGCCCATGCCCGGCATGCCGGGCACGCCGAAGCGGCGGAAGAATTCAAAGAACGGATCGTTGGGGTCCATGCCCTGCAGGCCCTGACCTTGGCCCTGGCCCTGCCCCTGCCCCTGCCGCGCAGCGGCCTCGTCGCCATCGTCGCCCATGGCGCGCGAGCTGCCGACCACGCTGATGTTGACCACGGCCGCGCCGTTGCGCGCCGTGATGTCGGCAAAGTTGGGCGCCACCACGGCGGCGGCGGGAGAAGCTGGAGAAGCGGTAGAAGCAGGCTGTGCTGCAGGCGCAAACAGCGACGTGGCGGCACGTGCATCGCCATGCACCACACCAACCAGACCGGCGCCCGTGGCGCCCAAGGCGCCGATGGCACCTGCGGCCACCAGGGCCAGCACCAGACGGCGGGGAGTGGACAGAATCTTGTTCATCGCAGACCTTTCCTCAAAAGCAGCGTTCCTTGCTGCGTTGAGGAGAAGTCTGAAGGGGCAGACTTAGGCGAGGCTTAGAACCCTCGCCGTGCATCTCAGATCAGCGCCAGCACCTTCTCCGGCGGGCGGCACAGCGCCGCGCCCTTGGGCGTGACGACGATGGGGCGGTTGAGCAGCACGGGGTGCTCGGCCACGGCGGCGATGAGCTGCTCATCGCTGACGGATGCATCGCCCAGGCCCAGCTCGGCGAAGACGGCTTCCTTGCTGCGCAGCAGCTCGCGCACGGGCACGCCAAGCCGCCGGACCAGGGCCTGCAGTTGCGCAGCGTCCAGGGGCTGGGCGATGTAGTCGACGATGGTCGGCTCCACGCCGTTGTCGCGCAGCAGGGCCAGCGCGCCGCGCGAGTTGCTGCAGCGGTTGTTGTGGTAGATGGTGATGTCGGTGCGGGGTGCGGTGGTGTTCATGGGCCGCAGTGTAGGCCCATGAAAATGCGCATCAGGCCACGGCTTCCTCGGGATGGGCATCGACCTCGCGGCCTGGCAGCAGCAGGTTCAGTCCCACCGCGACCAGGGCGCCGACGGTAATGCCCGAGCCGAAGACTTCGCGCACGAAGGCAGGCATGCGGGCCAGCAGGTCCGGGCGCACCGTGACCGCCAGGCCGCAGCCCAGCGAGACCGCGATGATCAGGCTGGCGCGCCGCGAGTGCTCGGCGCCGCTGAGCATGCGGATGCCGGCCGAAATGATCATGGCAAACATCATCAGCCCCGCGCCGCCGAGCACGGGCTGCGGAATCGTCACCACCAGTGCGCCCAGCACAGGAAAGAGGCCGGCCAGCAGCAGCATGACGCCCGTCAGCATGACCACGTGGCGGCTGGCCACGCCGGTCAGCGAGACCACGCCCACGTTCTGGGCGAAGGTGGACAGCGGAGGGCTGGACATCACGGCGGCGAAGGCCGAGCCCACGCCATCGCACAGCATGCCGCTGGACAGGCGCTTGCCGTCGATGCGCGTCTGCGTGGCCGCGCCCAGGGCCATGAAGGTGCCCGTGGTCTCGACGATGGTCACCAGAAAGGCGATGGACATGGCGACGATGCCGGCCACCGGGAACGTCATGCCGAAGGTCAGCGGCTGCGGGATGGCGAAGACCGCGGCCTCGCTCACCTGGGTGAAGTCGATCAGGCCCAGCGCCAGGCACAGCACATAGCCGCAGGCGATGCCCAGCACCACGGCCGAGGCAGAGACGATGCCCCTGCCCCACTGCACGAAGCCGATCACCAGCACCAGGACGAAGCCGGCGATGGCCAGGTGGCCGATCGCGCCGTAGTCGCTGCGGCCCACGCCGCCCGCAGCCCAGTCCACGGCGACGGGGGTCAGCGACAGGCCGATCATGGTCACGACCACGCTGGTCACGGTGTGCGGAAAGAAGCGGCGGATCACGGGCATGAAGTAGCTGCCCACGATCATCACCAGCGACCCTACCAGCGAGGAACCCAGGATGCCGGCCACGCCATGCTCCAGCCCCACGCTGATGCCCGCGCCCACGAAGGCGAAGCTTGTGCCCATGACACAGGGCAGCCGTATGCCCACGGGCCCCACCCCCCTGCACTGGACGATGGTGACAACGCCCGAGCCCAGCAGCGCTGCATTCACCAGCGCCACGATCTGGTCGGCCGGCAGCTTGAGCGCCCCGCCGAAGACCAGGGGCACGGCGATGATGCCGCCCAGCGCCGCCAGCAGGTGCTGCAGCGACAGAAGGACCGTGGTGATGAGCATTGGCGGACGGTCTTCCACCTTGTAAAGCAGTTGTTCCATTGTCTTGTCTCCTTGTGTCCTGGCCGTCGGCCTCTTCAGAGGCGCTTGTATGTATGTCGGGGCAGTGGTGCCGGAAAAGGGTGGGGGTCCTGAAAGTGCTGTCCGGGTCTTCGAGCCTCCTGGAGATGCTTCGGGGGAATGGCGCAGCGCGGCAGGCCAGCACCCGCGATGGCCTGGGTGCCGGCCTGCCGCGCTGCAGGGATATGTCAGTGGCCCGCTGCGCGCTCGAACAGCGTGCGGGCCAGTTCGCGGTGGCGTGTCAGCACGCGCGGCAGGTCGGCGGTGAGCAGGTGTCCGTCGCGGACCACGACGCGGCCGTTGATGACGCTGGTGGACACGTCGGTGGGCGTGCAGAACACCAGCGCGGCCACGGGGTCATGGCCTGCGCCCGCGTAGCCCACGCCCGACATGTCGAAGGCCACGAAGTCGGCCGACATGCCCGGCGCCAGCGCGCCGATGTCGTCGCGCCCCAGCACGCGCGCGCCGCCCAGCGTGGCGATCTCCAGCGCCTCGCGCGCGCCCATGGCGGCAGGGCCGTGGCCCACGCGCTGCAGCAGCAGGGCCTGGCGCGCCTCGCCCAGCATGTGGGCGCCGTCGTTGGAGGCGCTGCCGTCCACGCCCAGGCCCACGGGCACGCCCGCATCACGCATGGTGCGCACGGGCGCGATGCCCGAGGCCAGGCGCATGTTGGAGCACGGGCAATGCGCCACGCCCGTGCCCGTGCGCGCGAACAGCGCAATGCCCTCGGCATCGAGCTTGACGCAGTGGGCATGCCAGACATCGGGGCCGACCCAGCCCAGGCTTTCTGCGTACTGCGCGGGGGTGAGGCCGAATTTCTCGCGCGAGAAGGCGACGTCGTTGTCGTTCTCGGCCAGGTGGGTGTGCAGCGACACGCCGTGCGCACGCGCCAGCACGGCGGACTCGCGCATCAGCTCGCGCGTCACCGAGAACGGCGAGCACGGCGCCAGCACCACGCGCAGCATGGAGTGGCGTGCGCTGTCGTGGTACTGCTGGATCAGGCGCAGGCTGTCGCGCAGGATGGCTTCCTCTTCCTCCACCACCGCGTCAGGCGGCAGGCCGCCCTTGCTGCGGCCCAGGCTCATGGAGCCGCGCGCCGCATGAAAGCGCATGCCCATCTGCTGCGCCGCGGCGATGGAGTCGTCCAGCCGAGCGCCATTCGGATACAGGTACAGGTGGTCGCTGGTGGTGGTGCAGCCCGACAGCATCAGCTCGGCCATGGCGGTCTGGGTGGAGACGTGGATCATCTCCGGCGTGAGGTGCGACCACAGCATGTACAGGTTGGTCAGCCACGAGAACAGCTCCGCATCCTGCGCGGCCGGCACGGCGCGCGTGAGGCTCTGGTACATGTGGTGGTGCGTGTTGACCAGGCCCGGCATGACCACGCGGCCGCGCATGTCCAGCACCTGGGCCGTGCCGTCGTCCACCATGCGGCGGTACTGCGGCGGCAGATCGGCCGTGGCGCCCACCCATTGCACGGCCGGGCCGTCGGCCACCAGGGCGCCGTCGCGGATCTCGCGGCGCTGCGCATCCATGGTGACGAGTACATCGGCGTTCAGTGCGATCAAGGTCATGGCGTTCTCTTCTTCGAAATGGAAAAGCCGCCAGTCTAGGAAGGACAAGCCATTGCCGATAGCGCTGAATTCCGCCCGATGTGTCCACAAAAAGTGGACAAGTGACTAAGACTCACCGCCCCCCGGCAAACAGCCTTGCCAGCGCCTGGCCGATGGACTGGGCCATCAGCTCCCCCGCCGCGCTCAACTGCCCCCTGGCCCGGCCGGTCAGCACCAGCGTCTGCCGCCGCAGATGCGCATCGCGCAAAGGCACGAAGACCAGGGCATTGCGGCTGCGCTCCTCCATCACGTCCAGCGGATTGAGCAAGGCGATGCCCTCGCCCAGCATGACCAGGCGCTGGATCAGCGCCATGGAGGTGGACTCGGCCACGGGCGTGACCTCGATGGCGTTGCGCGCAAAGGCTTCGTCCAGCAGGCTGCGGATGGACAGCGGCGGCGCGGGCAGGATGAGCGGATGGCCTATGCACTCGCTGAGCAGCACGGACGATTGGCGCGCCAGCGCATGCCGGGGCGGCACGATGGCGCCGATCTGCCATTCGCTGGTGGCCAGCGCGCGCAGCGCGGGGCGTTCGGACAGGTCGTAGGCCAGGCCCAGGTCGGCGTCGCCGCCTTCCACGGCGGCCGCGATGTCGCTCAGGGGCAGGTCGATGATGCGCACCACGATGCCCGGGTGGCGCTGGCGGAATTCATGCACCAGCGAGGGCAGCAGCGAACCGGCCAGCCCCGTGGTCGCGGCCACGGTGATCTCGCCGCTGCGCGCGCCCTGCAGTTCGGCAATGCGCTCGCGCAGCGCCGCATGCTCGCGCAGCGTGGCGCGCACATGGGCCAGCACCATCTCGCCCGTCGGGGTGAGGCGCAGGCGCTTGTGGATGCGCTCGAACAGGGGCGTGCCCAGCTCGGCCTCCAGGTCGAGGATCTGGCGGTTGACGGCCGTGGGAGCCACGTGCAGATGTTCGGCCGCCTTGCGGATGGAACCGCGGCGGACCACTTCGTCGAGATAGCGCAGGACTCTGGCGTGCATGGCGCGAGCGTAGCGGGGTTTGCCGCGCCGCGCTTTGCAGCACCCGGCAGCGCAGGCTCAGCGGGCCGTGCCCGGGCGCTCGGCGCGCAGCGTGCGGCTGAGCATGATCACGGGGATCAGGCCCACCAGCACCAGGGCCAGCGACGGCAGGGCGGCCTCGCCCAGGCGTTCGTCGCGCGCGAGCTGGTAGGCCACGACGGCCAGGGTATCGCTGTTGAAGGGGCGCAGCACCATGGTGGCGGGCAGCTCCTTCATCACATCGACGAAGACCAGCAGCGCCGCCGCCGCCGTGGAGCGCCTGAGCAGCGGCCAGTGCACGCGCGACAGCATGCCCCAGGCGCCCGTGCCCAGCATGCGGGCCGAGTCGTCCAGGCTGGGCGCGATGCGCGCATAGCCGCTTTGCATGGACTGCAGGGCCACGGCGCAAAAGCGCACCAGGTAGGCCCAGACAATGCCCACGGCGGTGGCCGTGACCAGGCCGGCAAAGCCCCATTCGGGCCGCACCTGCTGCACCCAGCCCACAGGCAGCAGCAGGCCGACGACGACGACGGCGCCCGGCACCGCATAGCCCAGGCTGGCCAGTTGCACCACGCCGCGCGTGACGGCCGACTCCTTGTGGCGGCGCACGGCAAACGCCAGGGCCACGGCGATGATGACGGCCAGCACCGAGGTGATGGTGCCAAGGCGCACGCTGTTGAGCGCCCAGTCGAGGAAGCGGTCCCAGGGCAGCACCGACCAGTCGGCCGCCAGCGGGCGCAGCATGAAGAACACGGGCGCCACAAAGCCCATGAGCACGGGCAGCAGGCACGCCAGCCAGGCAAGCGCGCAGCGCCAGCCGTGCAGGCGCAGCGGCTGCGCCTCGGCCGAGCTGGCGCGGCCCGTGCTGCCGGTGACGAAGCGCATGCGCCGCTGGGCGCGCAGCTCCAGCTGCAGCAGCAGCACCACCAGCACCAGCAGGAAGGTCGCCAGCTGCGCGGCGGCAATGCGGTTGTCCATGGACAGCCAGGCCTTGTAGATGCCCGTGGTGAAGGTCTGTATGCCGAAATAGCTGACCACGCCGAAGTCGGCCAGCGTCTCCATCACCACCAGGGCCACGCCAGCGGCCACGGCCGGGCGCGCCAGCGGCAGCGCCACCGACCAGATGCGCCGCGACAGCGGCGCGCCCATCAGGCGCGCGGCCTCCATCAGGTGCGCGGCGCGCTCGCCCAGCGCGGTGCGCGCCAGCAGGTAGACATACGGGTAGAGCGAGAAGATGAAGACCCAGACCGCGCCGCCCAGGCTGCGCACCTCGGGCAGGAGCCGGCCTTCCAGGCCATAGGTGTCGCGCAGCCAGGTCTGCAGCGGGCCGCTGAACTGCAGGAAGTCGGTATAGGCATAGGCCGTGACATAGGCCGGCATGGCCAGCGGCAGCAGCAGCAGCCATTCGAGCTGGCGCCGGCCACGGAAGTCGAACAGCGTCACGGCCGCCGCCGTGCCCGTGCCCACGATGGCCGCGCCCAGCGCCACCAGCAGGCCCAGCCAGACCGTGGTCCACAGGTAGCCGGGCAGCACGGTGGCCGCCATCTCGCGCAGGATGGAGCCGGCCAGGGCATCGCCCTGCCCCACGGGCAGCCAGGAGCCGAGCACGGCCAGCACGGGCAGCATCAGCACCAGGGCCAGCAATAGCAGGGGAAGGGAGCGGAGTACGGACGACAGACGGCGCAAAGCGGAGGTCTCGGCTAGAGGATGAGGGAGAGGATCTGGCTGCCGGGCTATGGAACGGGCCGGGATCTGCGGCTGCCGCCGGCCTGTGGGCCGATGTGCCGCCGAGACCGGGCGTACCTGCAGGCTGCTGGAGTCGGCGGGCTCCGGGCATGCCCCTGGCCCGCCAATGCAAATGCGAATTCTATTCATTTGCGCGGTTCTACAATCGCCGCATGTTTTTGACCGTCTCCCAACTCGAGGTGCGCTACCCGGGCCGCGACAGGCCTGCCGTGCAGGGCGTCACGCTGAATCTGGCCGCTGGCGACATCGGCGTGCTCATCGGCCCCTCGGGGTGCGGCAAGACCACGCTGCTGCGTGCCGTGGCGGGCCTGGAGCCCGTGAGCGGCGGCGAGATCCGCATCGACGGCCAGCTCGTGGGCAGCGCGGATTTCTCGCTCCCTCCCGAGCAGCGGCGCATCGGCATGGTGTTCCAGGACTATGCGCTGTTCCCCCATCTGAACGTGGGCCGCAACGTGGCCTTCGGCATCCACCATCTGCCCAAGGCGCGCCAGGCCGAGCGCGTGGCCGAGGTGCTGGAGCTGGTGGGCCTGGCCGGCAGTGCAGGGAGGTTTCCGCACGAGCTGTCGGGCGGCCAGCAGCAGCGCGTGGCACTGGCCCGCGCACTGGCGCCCAGCCCGCAGCTGATGCTGCTGGACGAGCCCTTCTCCAACCTCGACGTGGACCTGCGCGAGCGCCTGGCCCACGAGGTGCGCGGCATCCTCAAGGCCGCAGGCGCCACGGCCCTGTTCGTCACGCACGACCAGCTGGAGGCCTTTGCCATCGGCGACATGATCGGCGTGGTCCACCAGGGGCAGCTGCAGCAGTGGGACGACGCCTATTCGCTGTACCACCGCCCTGCCACGCGCTTCGTGGCGGATTTCATCGGCCACGGCGTCTTCGTGCCGGCCACGCTGGCGCCTTCCGGGGCCGGCGGCGTGGTGGCGCGCACGGCGCTGGGCGATCTGGTCGATCCGGCCACCTGCCCGCTGCCCGCGCAGTTTCCGGGCGGCGAATGCGATGTGCTGCTGCGCGCCGACGATGTGGTGCACGACGATGCCTCGCCCGTGCAGGCACGCATCCTGCGCAAGGCGTTTCGCGGCTCGGAGTTCCTCTACACGCTGGAGCTGGCCAGCGGCCACAGCGTGATGGCCCATGTGCCCAGCCACCACGACCATGCGGTGGGTGAGTGGGTGGGAATCCGGCTCGACATGAATCACGTGGTCGCCTTCCCGCGAGAAACACAGGGCGCCCCGCAGTCCGCTGCAGCCTGAACCAGCGGCGTCCGCCGCGCCGTCCGGGCTTTGTCATTCGACGGTCACGGGTGGAACCCAGAATCAGTCACATCTTGTGACAATTCAAGGCCACCCCATGTTTGCTCTGGACCCCTCCTCCACGCAGCACCCTGCAGCGGATCAGCTACCTGACCCTGAACCCATTCCCGCGCTGGCCCCGGCGCCCGCCGCGCCGCGCCTTGTGGCCCGTGCAGGCCAGCTCAGCCAGCCCACGGCACCGATCGCGCCCGAGGCCAGCAACGAGGATGTGCACCGGCTGTTCAGCGAGCAGCCCCTGCTCGAAACCCTGGCCGTGGTGGCCGATGACCGGCCGCTGGGCCTGATCAACCGCCAGCGCTTCATGGAGCAGTACGCGCGGCCCTTTGCGCGCGACGTGTTCGGCCGCCGCAGCTGCCTGGTATTCACCGACACCGCGCCCATGGTGGTGGCGGCCGGCCTGCCCATCGACCAGCTGGTGCAGCAGGCGCTGGCCAGCGGCAGCCGCGTGCTCAAGGACGGCTTCATCACCGTGGAGGAAGGCCGCTACGCAGGCATAGGCACGGGCCACGCGCTGATGGCCGCCATGTCCGACATCGAGGCCGACAAGACGCGCCAGCTCATGGCCAGCATCGACTACGCCAGCCTGATCCAGCGCTCGCACCTGGTCGAATCCGACCGCGTGCTCGCCAGCCAGCTGGCCGACCACGGCCTGCTGTGGGAGCCGCGCGATGTGGTGGGCGGCGATGCGTATTTCTTCCGCGCCACACCGCAGGGCCTGCTGGGCTGCATGTTCGACTGCACGGGCCACGGCGTGCCGGGCGCCTTCATGACGCTGATTGCGCTGTCCTTTCTCGAACAGGCCGTGGCGCCTGCAGGTATCGGCACTGGCACCGGCGCCGCCATCGACCCCGGCGCCCTGCTGGGCCAGATGAACCGCTACATCAAGCGCGTGCTGCAGCAGCGCAGCCGCGACGTCCAGCCCGCCTGGGGCGCACCGGCAGCGCCCGCCGATGGCCTGCCCGCCGAAAAATCCTCCAGCGACGGCCTGGACGCCGCGCTGTTCCTGCAGTCGCCCTGCGGCACGCAACTGCGCTTTGCCTCGGCCCGGCTGGACCTGCTGGTGGCGCCACCCGGCGTGCAGGAGGCGGCCAAGGTACAGATCCATGCCGGCGACAAGCTGGGCATAGGCTATGCGACCACGCCCGACGACGCGGCCTGGAGCACGCAGGAGCTGGAGGTCGCGCCCGGCTCGCTGCTGATGGTGGCCACCGATGGCGTCATCGACCAATTGGGCGGCCCGCGCCAGATCGCCCACGGCAGAAAGCGCCTGGCGCGCTTCCTGCACGAGCAGCACGACCGCCCCGCCGCCCAGGCCTGCGCCGAATTCCGGCAGGCCTTTGCCCAGTGGCAGGGCACGCAGCGCCGCCGCGACGATGTCTCGCTGCTGGTGTGGCGCAACCAGGCCCTGCAGCCATGAGCCCGTCCGAATTCGCGCACCTGCGCGCCCAGGCCGAGCACAACGGCCTGCTGCTGTACTACGCGGGCACCTTCAACCCCAACGTGATCCAGGCGGCGGCCGACACGCTCAAGTGCCGGCTGGCCAGCGAGGACGGATCGAGCAGCGCCAAGCGCAAGCTGTTTTCCACCTTCATCGAAATGGCGCAGAACGTGCTGCACTACGCGGCGCCGCTGCCTGCCTCTGACGCCGGAGCCAGCCAGGCACTCGGCGAACCCGTGGCACAGGGCGCCATCGGCGTGGGCCGCGTCGATGCACCGGCCGGTGCCCCGGACGCGGGGGCCGATCAGGCACAGGCGCGCTTCTGGATTGCCTGCAGCAACGCCGTGCGCCGCGAACATGTTCCGCGCCTGGCCGCCAAGCTGGATGCCGTGCGCGCCATGAGCCACCCCGAAATCAAGGCCGCCTACAAGGCCCAGCTGCACAACACCGACCACAGCGCCAGCGATGACATCAGCCGCGGCGCGGGCCTGGGCTGGCTGACCATTGCGCGCGACGCCTCGGCACCGCTGCAGTACCACATCGCCACGGGAGAGGACGCCGCAGATACCGCGCCCCATGCCGTGTTCCACGTCAAGGCGCTGATCTGAGCGCCGGGCCCCCTTCCCGAATCCGAATGACGCCGCCATGCAAGCACTGAAATCCGAACGCACTTCCGTCACGCCCGAAGTGGTCTTCTCGCCGGCCGAGCAGCTTTTGCGCATCGAAGGCGAGTGCTATCCCGAAAACCCGCTGCCCTTCTTCAACCCCCTGCTGGCCATGCTGGGCCAGTACTTCGAGGCCAGCCAGCCCGCACGCTTCGTGGCCGAGGTGAAGCTGCAGTACATCAACAGCGCATCGACCATGGGGCTGCGCTCGCTGTTCGAGCTGCTCGACCATGCAGGCAGCAAGGGCACGGACATCCGCGTGCTCTGGGCCTTCGACGAGGAAGACGACGCCATCGAGGAACTGGGCGCCGACCTGGTGGAGGACTTCGCCAACCTGGTGCTGGAGCGACAGCCGTACAGCAACTGAGTGCAGGCCTGCTCCGCCCTGGCCTTCAGGCCAGCGGCTTGCCCATGAGCACCGTGGTCAGACCGCAGTCCCATTCCTCGTCGGGATAGGTGTCCAGCGTGGCATAGCCCTGCGCCGTGTAAAAGCCCAGGGCCTGGGTGTTGAAGCTGTCGGTCTCCAGGCGCACCTGGGCGTGGCCGGCGGCGCGCAGAGCCTGCTCGGCATGGGCCAGCAGGGCACGGCCCACGCCGCGCCCCTGCCAGGCCGGCAGCACATGCAGGGCGCCGATGAAGTCATCCACCCAGTCCACGAAGCCGGCGACCACGCCATCGCGCTCGGCCACCCAGAACAGGTGGCCGCGCGACTGCACGTACTGCCCGGTCTTGCCGGAGGCGCAGAACTGCGCATGCTTGTCCGCCGTCAGCTGGGGCTTCCAGGTGCTCTCGTAGGTGGCCCAGAGAACGGCGTTCAGGGCCGGAAGGTCATCAGGCCGCGAGGGCCGGAGCTTGAGGGTGTCTGTCATGTCGCTGGCAGCGTTCAGGCCTGGCGCAGCCGGTCCACCTCGGCATGCAGGTCCTGGGCCCAGACGCGGCGGTCGCGGCCTTCGGCCGTCTGCGGCTGGCCATAGTGGACGACGGCCACCAGGTCGTCGGCGCACAGCGTGCGCCAGATGGAGCCCAGCAGGGTTTCGTCGCCCTCGTAACTGGGTGCGTGGCTGATCTGCCCGGTGGCGCCGTCGATGAAGCGCAGGCCCACGGGCAGCACGGGCGCATCGATCTGCACGGCCGCTTGCAGCAGGTTGGCATGGAAGGGCAGCAGCTTGCGGCCGTCGCCCGTCGTGCCTTCCGGGAAGATGGCCAGGATCTCGCGGCGCTGCAGGGATTCCTCCATGCTCTGCACCATGCGCCGGGCATCGCGGCGCGAGGTGCGCTCGATGTACAGCGTGCCCGCCGCCGTGGCCAGCGTGCCGATCAGCGGCCAGCCCTTGACGTCGGACTTGGAGATGAAGCGGCAGTGCCGTGCCGCATGCAGCACGGGAATGTCGAGCCAGGAAATATGGTTGCTGACCATGAGCATGGGGCCCTGGCGCGGCGGCTCGCCCTGGATCTCCAGGCGCACGCCCGCATGGGCCAGCAACTGCAGGGCCCAGGCCTGTACATGGGCGTGCTGGCGCGCCTCGGGCAGCTGCGGAAAGCGCAGGGCCACGATCCACAGCCCCTTGCACACATGGCCGAACAGGCGCGCTGCGCGCAGCGTGGCGCGCCCTCCATTACGCAAGCGTTTCATTTCAGCCATTCAGCGCGTTTGGCAACGCCCATGCCCGTGAAACAGGCACGCTCCATCTCAGGGACACCGAGGAAGGGCCGCCCCGCACCGAGGGTGTCGTCCCCCTCCCTCGCGTAGCGAGTAGAGAGGGGGAAGTCGCGAAGCGACTCAGGGGGCGCTTCATTTCAGCGGCGTTCGTAAGCGATACGGCCATCGACCAGCGTGCAGCGCACGCGGGCCGGCAGCTCGTAGCCGCCGAAGGGCGTGCTCTTGCCCTGGCTGGCCAGTTCCTGGGGCTTCACGGTCCAGGCCGCCTGCGGATCGACGATGCACAGGTCGGCCACGCCGCCCTCGGCCAGACGGCCCAGTTGCTCCTGCAGCTCGCCCAGCGCCGATCCCAGCACCTGCACGGGCGATGCCGTGATGGCGGCCAGTGCGCGGCTCAGGGGCACACCGCTTTCCTGCGACCACTTGACGGCCAGCGACAGCAGCAGCTCCACGCCCGTGGCGCCGGGCTCGGCCTCGGCAAAGGGCAGGACCTTGGCGTCTTCATCGACGGGCGTGTGGTCGGAGACCAGGGCATCAATGGTGCCATCGGCCAGCGCGGCAGACAGCGCATCGCGGTCGCGCTGCTGGCGCAGCGGAGGCGTGACGCGCGCGCTGCTGTCGAAGTAGCCGATATCGGTATCGGTCAGGTGCAGCGAGTTGATGGACACGTCGGCCGTGACCTGCAGGCCTTCGGCCTTGGCACGGCGCACCAGTTCCACGCCTGCGGCGCTGGACAGGCGGCACAGGTGCACGCGCGCCTGGGTGCCGCGCATCAGCTCGAAGATGGTGTGCAGGGCAATCGTCTCGGCCGCCACGGGCACGCCGGACAGGCCCATGCGCGTGGCCAGCGGGCCGCTGGCGGCCACGCCCTTGCCCAGGTACAGCTCCTGCGGGCGCAGCCACACGGTGTAGCCGTAGGTGGCCGCATACGCCAGCGCGCGCTGCAGGGTCTGGGTGCTGGTCATGGGCACTTCGGCCTGGCTGAAGCCGATGCAGCCGGACTCGGTCAGCTCGGCCATCTCGGTCAGCACCTCGCCCTTGAGGCCCAGCGTCAGCGCGCCCAGCGGGAACAGGCGCGACTGGTGCAGCTTCTCTGCGCGGAACTTGAGCATCTCCACCAGGCCCTGCTCGTCGAGCACGGGATCGGTGTCGGGCGGGCAGACCAGGCTGGTCACGCCACCGGCCACCGATGCAGCCATCTCGGACTGCAGCATGCCTTCGTGCTCGTGGCCGGGCTCGCGCAGGCGCACGGCCAGATCGACCAGGCCCGGCAGCACCCAGCAGCCGGCGGCATCGATCTCGCGTTCTGCGGCGAATCCCTCGGGCGCCTTGCCGATGGCCAGCACCTTGCCGCCGTCGATGGCCACGTCGGCCTGCTGGTCCAGGCCCCGTGCCGGGTCCATCACTCGGCCGTTGCGGATGAGTATCTTCATGGTTTGCTACCCCGTAGACCGCAGGCGGCGCATGGGCTGCGGCCTGCGGCGATCAAAAACATATGCATTCACAAAAAGCGCCTGGACTCAGTCCAGGACACCGGGCATGGAAAAAGCATGGCCCATCTCAGGGACGCCGAGCAAAGGCCGCCCTGCAGCGAGGGCGTCGTCCCCCTCCCGCGTAGCGAGAGAGGGGGAAGCGACGCAGTCGCTCAGGGGGTGCTTCATTTCAAGCCTCGTTACCGGCGACGATGGACATGACGGCCATGCGCACGGCGATGCCGAACGAGACCTGCGACAGGATCACGGCCTGCGGGCCATCGACGACTTCGGAGTCGATCTCCACGCCGCGGTTGATGGGGCCCGGGTGCATGACGATGGCGTCCGGCTTGGCCAGGCGCAGCTTCTCGGCCGTGAGGCCGAAGCTCTTGAAGTATTCCTGGCTGGACGGCAGCAGGGCGCCGCTCATGCGCTCGTTCTGCAGGCGCAGCATGATGATCACGTCACAGTCCCGGATGCCCTCTTCCAGCGTGTGGAAGACGCGCACGCCCATCTGCGCCAGGTCCGGCGGCACCAGGGTGCGCGGGCCGACGACGCGCACTTCGGCCGCGCCCAGCGTGGTCAGCGCATGGATGTCGGAGCGCGCCACGCGCGAATGCAGCACATCGCCCACGATGGCCACGCGCAGGTTGGCGAAGTCCTTCTTGTAGTGGCGGATGGTGTACATGTCCAGCAGCCCCTGCGTGGGGTGGGCGTGGCGGCCGTCGCCGGCATTGACCACGTGGACATGGGGCGCCACATGCTGGGCGATGAGGTAGGGCGCGCCCGACTCGCTGTGGCGCACGACGAAGATGTCGGCGGCCATGGCCGAGAGGTTGGCGATGGTGTCCAGCAGCGACTCGCCCTTGCTGGCCGAGCTGCGCGCGATGTCCAGGTTGAACACGTCGGCCGACAGGCGCTTGGCCGCGATCTCGAACGTGGTGCGCGTGCGCGTGCTGTTCTCGAAGAACAGGTTGAACACGCTCTTGCCGCGCAGCAGCGGCACCTTCTTGACCTCGCGGTCATTGACGCTGACGAAGTTGGCCGCCGTGTCCAGGATGTGGGTCAGGATGTCCTTGGACAGTCCTTCGGTGGACAGCAGGTGGATCAGTTCGCCGTTCTTGTTGAGCTGGGGATTGCGCTTGTACAGCACGGTCAGGCCTCTTGGATGCGGAATTGGAAGACGCCGGCGTCATCGCGCGCCAGCGACAGCAGGCGGTCGGCCGGCAGCGCGATGCGCGCGGCGGCAAAGTCGGCCTGGAAGGGCAACTCGCGCCCGCCCCGGTCCACCAGCACCGCCAGGCGCACGCAGGCCGGGCGGCCGTAGTCATAGAGTTCGTTGAGCACGGCGCGCACGGTGCGGCCGGTGTAGAGCACGTCGTCCAGCACCAGGATGTCGGCGCCGTTCACGTCAAAGTCGATCTGCGTCTGAGCGCTGGTGGCCATGCCGCGCTGCGCGAAGTCGTCGCGGTGCAGGGCCGAGGACAGCACGCTGGGGTTGCCGGGCAGGTTCAGGTCCTTGTGCAGCCGCTCCACCAGCCAGGCGCCGCCGGAGGTGATGCCGGCCAGGCGGGTTTCAGGCCCCATGAGGCTGCGCACGCCGCGCAGCAGTTCGCGGTACAGGGCCTCGGCGTCCAGCACCAGGCTGCCGGCTCCCGCAATGGTTTCACTCATGGAAGACTCCTCAAAAACTGTTCAAGAATGATGCAGGCCGAGGCCGCATCGGCATCCCTTGCGCCACCGGCCAGGGCCTCGGTGGTGCTGTAGCGCTCGTCCACCTCATAGACAGGCAGGCCGAAGCGGCTCTTGAGCTGGCGGCCGAATTTCTTCGCCCGCGCCGTGTTCTCGTGCGCATTGCCGTCGGGGTGGTAGGGCACGCCGATGACCAGCGCATCGGGCTGCCACTCCTTGATGCGCTCGCCGGCCTGGGCCAGGCGGGCCTCGCCGGCCTCGGCGCGGATGGTAGGCAGCGGGTTGGCCGAGCGCAGCATGCGCGTGCCCACGGCGCAGCCCGTGCGCTTGGCCCCGAAGTCGAAGGCCACGAAACTCTGGAAATGGGAGGGAACGGTGGGCGGCACGGCCGTGCCGGCTGCCGCTGCTGCCTGGGACTCGGGAGCGGGCAGGCTCATGCGCGCCCCGCCTCGGGCGAGATCATCCAGCGCTGCAGGCCCAGCAGGCCCAGGGCGCGGTCATAGCGGTCGTCGACCGGGGTATCGAAGATGACGTTGGCGTCGGCGCCCACCGTGAGCCAGGCGTTTTCGGCCAGCTCCGACTCCAGCTGTCCCTCGCCCCAGGACGCGTAGCCCAGGGTGACCAGCAGGCGCTTGGGGCCTGCGCCGTCGGACAGGGCTTCGAGCACGTCCTTGGAGGTGGTCATCTCCAGGCCGCCGGGAATGGTCATGGTCGAGGCGTAGGCGGACTCGTCGTCGGGCGCGCCTTCGATGACCATGGGATCGTGCAGCACAAAGCCGCGATCGGTCTGCACGGGTCCGCCGTTGAAGACACGGTTGCCGCGAAGGTCCTCGCGGCCCAGGGCCAGATCCACCTTTTCCAGCAAGCCTTCCAGCGTAAGCTGCGAGGGCTTGTTGATAATCAGACCGAGCGCACCGCGCTCGCTGTGTTCGCACAGGTAGATCACACTGCGCGAGAACGCTTCGTCTTCCAGGCCAGGCATGGCAATCAGGAAGTGGTGCGTCAGATTGATAGGCGCAGTTTCAGCAGACATAACCACGGATTTTACCGGCGATCCATGCCACCTTCTTACCCTGTGGGCTTGGTCTGGCTGCGGCGCGACCTGCGCCTGGCCGACCACGCTGCCCTCTACCACGCGCTGCGCCAATGTCGGCAGGTGCATTGCGTGTTCGTGTTCGACGACGACATCCTCGCCCCCCTGCCCCGTGCAGACCGGCGCGTGGAGTTCATCTGCCAGAGCCTGAGCGGGCTGGACGATGCGCTGCGCCAGGCCTCGGGCCGCGCCGACACCGGCCTCATCGTGCGCCGCGGCCAGCCCGCTGAGCAGATCCCGGACCTGGCCCGGCAGCTCGGCGCCCAGGCCGTGTTCTGCAACTGGGACGACGAGCCCGACGCCCTGGCCCGCGACGCCCGCGTGCGCCAGGCCCTGGCCGCCGAGGGCGTGGCCCTGCACAGCTTCAAGGACCACATGGTCTTTGCGCGCGACGAGGTGCTGACCCAGGCCGGCGCGCCGTTCTCGGTGTTCACCCCGTACAAGAACGCCTGGCTGCGCCAGATCACGCCCTTCTTCCTGTCCGCCTATCCCAGCGAGCGCGACCTGCCCGAGCGCCTGGCCCCGCGCCCCGAAGGCGAGCGCCGCCCCGTGCCCACCGCAGCCGACCTGGGCTTCGAAGCCGGCACGCTGGACGGCCTGCGCCTTCCCACGGGCTGCGCTGGCGCCGAGGAACTGCTGGCCGACTTCCTGCCGCGCCTGCCGCGCTACAAGCAGGCGCGCGACTTTCCCGCCGTCAAGGGCCCCAGCTACCTGAGCGTGCACCTGCGCTTTGGCACGGTCTCCATCCGCCGCCTTGCAAGGCTGGCCTGGGAGCAGACGCAGAGCCAGCCCCATGATGCCGAGGGCGCCACCACCTGGCTGTCCGAGCTCATCTGGCGCGACTTCTATTTCCAGATCCTGGCCCACCATCCGCACGTGGTGCACGCCAGCTTCAAGCCCGCCTACGACGCCATCGTGTGGGATACCGGCCCCGAGGCCGATGCGCTGTACGCCGCCTGGTGCGAGGGCCGCACCGGCTATCCGCTGGTCGATGCCGCCATGCGCCAGCTCAACACCACGGGCTACATGCACAACAGGCTGCGCATGGTGGCGGCCAGCTTTCTGGTCAAGGATCTGGGCATAGACTGGCGCCGGGGCGAAGCCTGGTTTGCGCGCCAGCTCAACGACTTCGACCTGGCGGCCAACAACGGCGGCTGGCAGTGGGCGGCCTCCACGGGCTGCGATGCCCAGCCCTGGTTCCGCATCTTCAACCCCATCACGCAAAGCCAGAAGTTCGATGCCGACGCGCGCTTCATCGAGCGCTACGTGCCCGAGCTGGCCCGCCTGCCCGCTGCGCTGCGCCACGCGCCCTGGCAGGCCCGGCCGCTGGAGCTGGCCGAGGCCGGCGTGGTGCTGGGCACGGACTACCCCCATCCCGTGGTGGACCACGCAGCCGCGCGCGAGCGCACGCTGGCCCGCTACGGCGTGGTCAAGCAGGCCGGCTGAAAAAACTGCTGGAATAAAAAAAGAGCAGCGAATGCTGCTCTTTTTTGTTCAGGCCACCAGCCCTCAGGCCCCTTCGCCCAGGGGCTCGTTGTCCACCTGCAGCGCCTGCAGCGACTGCAGCGACTGCGGCGACTGCGGCGCCAGCGGGCCGCCGCTGATGCTGCCGCCCTGCAGGGAGTAGTGCTGGATCAGGCCCAGCAGTTCCTCGTCCGAGTAGGGCTTGCCCAGGTAGTGGTTGGCGCCCAGCTGGCGCGCCATCTCGCGATGCTTCTGGGCGATGCGCGAGGTGATCATGACCACGGGCAGGTCGCGCAGGGCCTCGTCGGCGCGGATGTTGCGCAGCAGGTCGAAGCCGTCCATGCGCGGCATTTCGATGTCGGACAGCACCAGGGTGGGACGTTCCTCGGCCAGGCGCTCCATGGCCTGCAGGCCGTCGGCCGCCAGGGCCACGCGGTAGCCTTCGCGCTGCAGCAGGCGCTGGGTGACGCGGCGCACGGTGATGGAGTCGTCCACCACCAGCACCAGCGGCACCGAGGCCGGCCCTGCGCTGGCCAGCACGGCTTCGCCGTCGCCCTGGCCTGCGGCGCGCTCGGCCTCTTCGGTCCGGGCGCGCACCTCGTCGCCATAGACGTTGGCCAGCGCCACGGGGTTGTAGATCTGCACCACGGCGCCCGAGGCCAGCACCGACATGCCGGTCAGGCCGGGCAGGCGGGCCAGCTGGGGGCCGAGGTTCTTGATCACCACTTCCTGGTTGCCCAGCACTTCGTCCACGTGCAGCGCAATGCGCTGCGCCGCGCTGCGCAGGATGACCACGGGCCGGGTACGGCCCACGGTTTCCTCGCTGCGCAGCGAGGACTGCCACAGCGCGCCGGCCCAGTAGAACGGCAGGGTCTCGCTGCCGTCTTCGAAGCTGTGGCTGGCATAGGCCTGCTGCAGCAGCTCCAGCGGCGCGCGGCGCACGATTTCCACCAGGCTGGCGGGCACGCCGACCAGCAACTGGCCCGCGCGCAGCATGACCACCTGGGTGACGGCGGTCGTCAGCGGCAGCACGAGGCGGAAGGCACTGCCCCGGCCCGCCTCGCTGTGGGTTTCGATGCGGCCGCCCAGCGCGTTGACTTCGGAGCGCACCACGTCCATGCCGATGCCGCGCCCGGCCACGCCGGTCACCTCGGTGGCCGTGGTGAAGCCGGGCTCGAAGATCAGGCGGCCGGCGTCCTGCTCCGTCAGCGTCTGGTCCTCGGGCCACAGGCCCTGGGCCACGGCCTTGTCGCGGATGCGCTGCAGGTTCAGGCCGGCGCCATCGTCCTCCACCGACAGCGCCACGTCGTTGCGCTCCTGGCTCAGGATGATTTCAATGGTGCCCATGGCGGGCTTGCCTGCGGCGGCACGCTGCTCGGGCGACTCGATGCCGTGGGCCACGCAGTTGCGCAGCAAGTGCTCGAAGGCCGGCATCATGCGGTCCAGCATGCCCCGGTCCATTTCAATGGTGCCGCCCAGGATGTTCAGCCGCACCTGCTTGCCCATCTCCTTGGAGGTCTGGCGGACCACGGCGTACAGGCGCTCGGCCAGGGAGTCGAACTCCACCATGCGCGTGCGCAGCAGGTCGCGCTGCAACTCGCGGGCCTGGCGGCCCTGGGCGACCAGGTCGTCCTCGGCGCCGGCCATGTCGCGCTGCAGGTTGCGCTGCACGGTGGCCACGTCGTTGACCGACTCGGCCATCATGCGGGTGAGTTCCTGCACGCGCGTGAAGCGGTCGAACTCCAGCGGGTCGAAGCCCACGGCCGAGTCCTTGGACAGGGCCAGGCGCGACTGCATCTGGCTCTCGGCCTGGACCTCGATGTCGCGCAGCTGCATGCGCAGGCGCTCCAGGTTGCCGGCCAGCTCGTCCAGCGATCCACGGGCCTGGGCCAGGCGCGCATCGACACGCGAGCGCGCAATCAGCACCTCGCCGGCCTGGCTGATCAGGCGGTCCAGCAGCTGGGCGCGCACGCGCACCGTCTGCTGGGCACCGGCGCGCAGCGGCGCAGTGACAGGCGCTGGCACAGGGGCCGCGGCCGCCGGTGATCCAGCCGCTGCCGATGCGTCGGAGGCCGCAGCCGCTGCGGGCTCGTCGAGGGAGATTTCATCGCCCAGGTCCAGCGGCGCTTCCTGCGCCTGCTCACCGGCCACGCGCAGCACGTCGAAGCCGGCCTGCAGCGCGTCGAAGCTGCCCAGCAAGGGCTCGATCTGCTCGGCGGTCGGAGATTCGCCATCGACCCGCTCCACGGCAGATTCAAGGCGGTGGGCCATCTCGCCCAGGCGCATGGCGCCCGCCAGCCGGGCACTGCCCTTGAGCGTGTGCAGGGCGCGCAGGGTTTCGTGGCGCGCCTCGTCCAGCGAGGGCCGGCCATGCCAGCGGCGCAGCGCAGCGCCCAGGCGGGGCAGCAGCTCGATGGCCTCTTCCTCGAAGATGGGGAACAGGTCGGGATCGACCTCATCCAGCGCATCGATGTCATCGTCCAGGTCGCTGCCCACGGCCACGGCATGGGCGATGGCCTCGTCGATGCGGCGCTGCAGCTCGGCTTCGTGGCGCGCATCGTTGACCAGGGGGCGCATGGAGTAGGCCAGGGGCGCCACCGACGGTGTCTGCGCCTGGGCACCGGCGTCGAGCACGGCGTCCGTGCCATCGCTGGCGTCCTGAGGCTCCAGCTGGTCCAGTTGGTCCAATTGGTCCAGCTGCTCCAGCGCGTCCAGGCGGCTGTCCGGCGCGTCTGCGGCCTCGATGTCCAGCGCCAGCAGCGCCTGCAGGGCCTCTTCCACGCCCGGCTGGGGCGTCTTGAGGAAACCGGCGGCGAACTGGTGCAGCAGGCGCTGCACTTCGTCGGAGGCCGCCACGCAGGCGGCAACCTGGTCGGGCGTGCCACAGCGCTGCGGCTGCAGATGGGTCAGCGTATGTTCCAGCAGGCGCGCCAGGTCCGACAAGGCCTTGAAGCCCACGGTGGCCGAGCTTCCCGCCAGCGAATGCGCAAAGGCGACGGCGTCGTCGGGCACGGGCTCGCCGGGCTCGGTCGCCCATTGCTGCAGCGTCAGGTCCAGGCGGCGCGACCATTCGTCGGCCTCGTTGAGGTAGACGTTGTACAGCGGCGCGCTGATGCGCAGGCCATCCACGACCTTGAAGCCATCGGCGTCGATGCCGGACAGATCCTCGTCGCCGGACTCTTCGGCCTGCGGGGTTTCTGCCTCGGGCACCTCGGGCGCCGTGACCGGCTCGACTGCGTCGGATGCTTCAACCGCTTCAACCGCTTCTGGCGCTTCGACCGCTTCAACCGTTTCAGGCACCGCGATCATCTCGATCGCTTCGGCGGGTGCCGCTGCCGGGGTCAGGCCCAGATCCAGGTCCAGCCCCTCGAAAGGCGCCAGGGGCACGGCGGCTTGCGGTACTTCAGTTTCAGTTTCGGTTCCAGCTTCGGCCTCGATGGCGGCGGCCTCGGGCAGCGCGGGCGGTTCGCCCGCGACGACGGCCAGGGCCTCCTGCTCGCTGTCGCGCATGGCAGCTTCGAAGGCCGCAAAGTCCAGTTCCTCGACGGCGTCGGTGGCCAGTTCGGCAGGCGCCTCGGGGGCTTGCGGCGTCAGTGTCTCCAGCGACTCCTGAGGCGCGGCAGCCGAAGGCTGGGGATCCGGCTCCAGCAGGTCGAAGTCCAGCGCAAAGTCCAGCTCGCCAGAGGTCTGGACGGGCTGGGCGGGCTGGGCGGGCGTGGCCTGCTCGGGCGCATCCAGGTGTTCTGCCTGCGGCTCCTGGGCCACGGGCGCGAATTCCTCGATTGCGGCGGGTGCGGGCTCGAGTTCGGGTTCGGGCTGTGCGAGGGGCTCGGCACGCGGTGTGCGCGGCACCAGGGCCACGTCGGCGCGCAGGCCTTCCAGGCGCATGGCATCGGCCGCAGCGCGGAAAGGCGTGGCCTGCCAGGCGTCGGCCTGGTGGCGCTCTATGGCCGAGGCCCAGGCGCCAAAGGCGCGCAACGCATCGCTGGCCAGCTCCTGCATGGGCTGGGGCATGGCCTTTTGCTCGGCCAGCCAGGCGTTGAGCATCTGCTCCATGGCCCAGCCGGCTTCGCCGAATTCATCCAGGCCCACCATGCGCGAACTGCCCTTGAGCGTATGGAAGGCGCGGCGCAGCGTGGTCTGCTCGCTGAGGTTGCCCGGCTCGTCGGCCAGGGCGCGCAGGGCCTGCAGGCCGTTGTCCACCACCTCGCGGGCCTCTTCCAGGAAGATGCCCAGCAGTTCGTCGTCCGAGTCTTCTTCCGAGACCGACAGGCCGGCCGGCGGGGGCACGGGCTCGGACACGGATGCAGAGACGGATTCAGAAACGGTTTCAGGCGCGGATTCGGCTGCGGGCTCTGGCTCGACCAGGGACTGGTCCAGCTGGAAGACCGGCTCGGCCGGCGCTTCGAGGGCCTTGGCAAATTGCGCCAGTTCCGCGGCATCGGCCAGCGCGTCCTGCTCGGCGGCCGCGGGCTGCGCCAGCGGCTCGGTCGCGATGTCCACGGGAGCCGGGGGCGGCGGGGGCGGCGTGGAGTGCGCGGCAAATTGCGGCTCGGCGATGGCGTCCTGCGGCACGGGCAGCGGCTGGGCCACGGCAACGGCTTCGCGCTGCGGCGGCACGGCGGCGGTGTCCAGGGCGGGCAGTTGCTCGGGCGCCTTGCCCGCATCATCGGCCCGGTGGCCGCGACGGCCCATGAGGATGCGCAGGCCGCCTTCGGCCTCGTCATAGACGAAGAGCTTGCGCGCCATGCTGCGCTGGTAGCTCAGCATGTCGATCAGAAAGCCCATGGCGCCCAGGCTGTTGCCCAGTTTCTCGAACACCTGGGGACGTTCTGCGTCGTCGATCTCACCCAGCACCAGCCGTTCCACGGTCTCGCGCATGCGCTGCATGGCCTGCGTGGCCTGGTCCAGGCCCAGCACGGACAGCACGCCGCGCATCTGCGCCATCTGGCCCGAGACGGGTGCCAGCACGGTGGCATCGGCAGGATTGCGGAAATACTGGTCCAGGTGCCGCTCGGCCTCGGCCAGCGTGGCACGCAGCTCGCCCACGACCGAGCCCATGGTCTGGTGGTCGCTGGCCTGGCGGTACAGCTCCTCCATCCAGGGCTCCAGCGGACGCGCGGGCGCGCCCTGCAGGGATTCCTCCAGGCGCTGGACCAGGTTGGCGGACTGCTCGGCCAGTTCCTCGTCGCCCATGTCCATGGTGGCAAAGGCCGCCTGCAGGTAGAGCACGGAGGTGGCCACTTCCATGGCCAGTTCGGCCGGTGGCGGCTCGCCGATGCGGGCCACGGTTTCGGCCACCTTGATCAGCATGCGCGCCAGGCCATGGCTGGCCGGGTGCAGCTTGACCAGGGATTCGGCCACCTGGGCGAACTGGTCCACCACGGTCTTGGTGCGGGCACGGTCGCCGCCGGCCAGGGCGGACCAGGTATCGGCTGCCGTGGTGATGCGCTTGCGCGCCTGCACCAGCACCGCCGGGTCGTAGCGGCCAAAGCGTGTCTGCTGGTAGTCCACCTGGGGCTGGGCCTGCATGCCGTAGGCCTGGCGCACCGCCTGCAGGGCGGCGCCAGCCTGCTCGGCAGGGCGGGCCTGGGCGCAGAAGAACAGCAGGTCCTGCAGCAGCCGCGCAGGCGGCGTGCGGTCGCCCTTGGCCATGGCCGCGTACTGCATGAGCACGCGCGAGGCCATGCGCTTGACGTACAGGTCGACCACGATCATCCCGCGCGACTGCGCGTCGAAGAAGCCGGCCGCCACCTTCCAGAAGCTGCGCGCGGTGACATCCTCGGTCTGGCCCACGGCAAAGCGCAGGCACAGGTCGCGCATCTGGGCGGCGGCCTCGCGGTCGTCGCTCTTGACCATGCGCAGCACCACGCCGTCGAGCAGGGCCCGGGCATCGGGGCCGTAGGCCAGCGGCTCGGGCTGGCGCGCCCACTCGGGCTCGCGCGCGCGGCGCTCGGCAGGCCACAGGTCGGCAGGGTGCACCTTGTCGTTGCCGGCCAGCGCCTGGGTGTCGCGGTATTGGGGAAACAGGGCCACGGCCGAGACGGTCTTGCCGGCCAGCACGGTTTCCAGGTATTCGATGAGCGCGAAGCTGGCGCGCTCCAGCGTGGCGGCGGCCTGGTCGGTGCACAGCTCGGGGCGCTGCACGAAGCGCTGCACGGCGCTTTCCATGCCGCGCAGCACCAGGGCCGGAGAGCCCAGGCCCACCATTTCGAGGGCGCCGCAGGCCTGGTGCAGTTGCTGGCGGGCGATGCGCAGGGCCGAGGTGTCAAGCTCCTCAAGGTCCGAGGCGCGTGCCGCATCGGCATCGCGCACGAAACGGGCCACCGCCTTGCTCGCCCCTTCCAGCGACTTGCGCAGCTCATCGAGCACCCAGGCCAGCGGGCCCAGGTCCTGTTCGGTGTGCGCGGCCTGCGCCGCGCCCGTTTGCGATTCGTCAACCACTGACATGGACAGTTCCCCAAGCCCCTAGGGCCTGTGCATAGCTATGTTGGACCGGGTCAGGCAATCTTGAAACGCGCCACCGACTGGCGCAGTTCCTCGGCCATGTGCGAGAGTTCGCGCACCTGCTGTGCCGTGGTGCGCGTACCTTCGCCCGTCTGCTCGGTCACCGCGAAAATGTGCTGGATGTTCTCGGCCACGTCGTTGGCCAGAACGGCTTCGCGCGAGGTGGACGAGGAGATCAGCTCGATCAGCTCGGCCAGATGGCGCGACACGGAGTCGATCTCGGTCAGCGCGGTGCCGGCGGAGTCGGACAGGCGGGCCCCCTCGACCACACCCTGGGTGGAGCGCTCCATGGCGGCCACGGCATCCTGGGTGTCGGTCTGAATCGCCTTCACCAGCGCCGCGATCTGGCGCGTCGCGTCGGCCGAGCGTTCGGCCAGGCGCTGCACTTCTTCGGCCACCACCGAGAAGCCGCGACCGGCTTCACCGGCCGATGCGGCCTGGATGGCGGCGTTCAGCGCCAGCACGTTGGTCTGCTCGGTAATGTCGGAAATCAGCTCGGTGATTTCGCCGATCTCCTGCGAGGATTCGCCCAGCCGCTTGATGCGCTTGGAGGTTTCCTGGATCTGGTCGCGGATGGAGTTCATGCCGCCGATGGCGTTCTGCACGGCCTTCAGGCCCAGGTCGGCAGCTTCCAGCGACTGGCGCGCCACCTGGGCAGATTCCTGCGCCTGGGTGGAGACCTCGTTGATGCGGCCGGCCATGTCCAGCACGGAGCGGCCGGTTTCGCGGATCTCGCGCAGCTGCTCGGTCGACGCGGCCAGCAGCTCGGTGGAGTTGGCATCCACCTCGGCCGTGGTCTGCGCCACGCGCGTTGCCGTGTTCTGCACGCTGCCCACCAGGGCGCGCAACTCTTCCACCGTGTAGTTCACCGAGTCGGCGATGGCGCCGGTGATGTCCTCGGTCACGGTCGCTTCCTGCGTCAGATCGCCCTCGGCCACCGACTGCAACTCGTTCATCAAACGCAAAATGGCGGCCTGGTTGGCGTCGTTGATGCGCTTGGCTTCATGCTCCTGCACGCGCGACTCTTCCTGGCGGCGTTCGGCAGCTTCCTGGCGCAGGCGGCTGTCGAGCAGCTGCACGCGGGACAGGCCCACGCCGCACAGCAGCACCAGCACGGTGGCCAGGGCCAGCAGGCCCATGGGCAGCGAGCCGATGCCGGCGCCGCTTTGCAGCTTGGTCTGCAGGTCTTCCAGCTGGCGGCGCAGCGGTTCGCTGTCGGCATTGATGGCGGTCTGTGCCTCGCGGGCGGAGACCAGGCCCTGCAGGTTGCCCAGAATGGCGCTGGCCTCGGTGCGGGTCTCTTCGTAGAGCTTGATCAGTGCCTCGATCTGCTCGCGGGTCTGGGCGTCGCGCGTGGGGGGCAGGCGCAGTTCGCTGCTGCCGCCCAGCAGGCTTTCGGAGATTTCCTTGAACGAGTTCAAGTCCTTGCCCAGCAGGAACACGGCCTCGGGGCTCACGCCTTCGGCGGTCTGGAATTCGTTGGCCGACTTGCCGATACGCTGGGTCAACATCACCAGCTGGCCTGCGGCCGAGATCTCGGCGGGGCTGGCGCCCTGCTGCAGCTTGAGCGAGGAGATGGTTTCGGCGATCTCCAGCAGGTCCGAGGACTGGCGGTTGATGGTGCGCAGCGCGTCGCCGACCTGGGTCAGGATCTGCTTTTGCTCCATCACCACCTTGGCGCTTTGCTCGGCGCGCTCCATCAGCGGCATGATCTGGCCCAGCTCGTCGGCGTAGGCGCCGCCCAGCGGGCGCACGCCCATGGAGTCATCGCCCGAGGTGAGGGCGCGCACGTTGCGCGCCAGCACGCCCGCACTGTCTTGCACGTCCGCAAACGAAGGTGCCGCGCCGGTCAGCGCCTGCGACACCGACTTGGCAAGGCGCTGCGACTGCATCAGGGCCTGGCCGGTGGCGGCCAGCTGCTGCGCCGAGCCGTCCGCCTGGCGCAGAGCCCATGCCGCCGCCAGCACCAGAGCCAGCACGGAAACGCCCAGCAGCGTGGACAGCGTGCGCTGGTGGCGCGCGGCAGGCGCGCGGCCCAGCAGCGGCAGGACCACCGTTTCCTGGTCCAGGACTGCGCCGGCATCGCCCGGCATGGCGTCGGGCGCGCCCTGCACGGTCATGGACGCATCGAGTGCGTACATATCCTGGGAGACGGTGTCTCCGAGCATGCTGTTGTCCGCGCCCGAGCCGGAGTCGGCCGGCTTGCGTTGGAAGCGATTTGCAAGACGTTGCAAGAATGACATGGGACGACCTTCAGAAACTCAGGCGCGAATGCTCAGAAACTCGGAGGTTTGGGACAGGCGCTGCAATTGCAGCTCCTGCCAGCGGTGGCCCGCTTCATCGATATGCACGGGGCCGAAAAAGGCGGGGGATTGCTCGGGCGCGGGCTCGGTGCGCACAAAGGCGTCGGCGCTGCGCAGGCCCTGCAGGCGGTCCACCAGCAGGGAGGCGTTCACTTCCAGCGCGGCATTGAAGGCCAGCAGGCTGGACTCGGCCAGCGCCGGTTCGCTGCGCGCCACGCCATGGCCCAGCAGGCTGGCCAGGTCGATCACCCCGGCCAGGGTGCCGCGCAGGTTGGCAATGCCCAGGAACCAGGGCTTTGTATAGGGCACGGGCTGTACGCCGGCCCAGGGAAAGATCTCGCCGGACTGGCCCAGCGGCATCAGGTAGTTGCGCCCGCCGGCCTGGACGGCCAGCCAGGCCGCCACCTTGACGCCTTCGCTGCGTGCGGCCTGGAGACGGCCGGCCAGACGGGATTGCAGATCGCGCAGTGCTTCACGGTTCGCCATGGCCAGCGCACCGCGTCAGTTCAGCGCCGCGATCTTGGCCTGCAGCTCGCCTGCATCCACCGGCTTGGTGATGTAGTCACGCGCGCCCTGGCGCATGCCCCAGACCCGGTCGGTTTCCTGGTTCTTGCTGGTGCACATGATGATGGGCAGGTCCGCGTACAGCGGGTCGCGCGTGATGGCGCGCGTGAGCTGAAAGCCGTTCTGGCCGGGCATGACCACGTCCATCAGGATCAGGTCGGGCCGGTCTTCGGCCAGGCTGCGCAGGGCCTCTTCGCCGTTCTCGGCCGTACGTACCTGCAGTCCCTGCTTTTGCAGCATGTCGGACAGAAACATCAGTTCGGTCTTGGAATCGTCCACGACCAGGACTTTGCGGATGGGCATCAAAGTGCTCCTATGGTTTGCTTGCCGAACTGCTCCACGGCCTGCAGCAGCTGGTCTTTGGTGAAGGGTTTCGTGAGGTAGTCCTGGCAGCCCACCATGCGCCCGCGCGCCTTGTCGAATACGCCGTCCTTGGACGAGAGCATGACCACGGGCGTATCGGAGAAGCGCGCGTTGCGCTTGATGATGGCGCAGGTCTGGTAGCCGTCCAGCTTGGGCATGAGGATGTCGCAGAAGATCAGCTGGGGCTGATAGTCGTTGACTTTGGACAGTGCGTCGAAGCCGTCGTCGGCCAGGAGCACTTCGTGCCCGCCCTGTTTGAGGAAGATTTCTGCGCTGCGGCGGATGGTATTGCTGTCATCCACCACGAGTACGCGCAAGGGTGCGCCCGATGTCGTCACTGAGAAACCTCCCGGAAATGTATGAGTCGGCGCGGGTGGTCCCGCGCTCAGATTTCGACCATCTCAAAGTCTTCTTTACGTGCACCGCATTCGGGACAGGTCCAATTCATGGGCACGTCATCCCAACGCGTCTGGGGTGCGATGCCATGCTCGGGGCAGCCTTGCGCCTCGTCATAGATCCACCCGCAGATCAAGCACATCCAAGTTTTAGGGTCGGTCACAGCTTAAAGGGCCTTCACATAGAATGCAACGATTGTATCTAGTCATAACCACCCGCCACGGCCTTCGCTGGCGGGGCGCAAACTGGGCTGAGCCATGGCATTGAACCCCTCCAACTCCCCCAGTCCCGACACCGAATTGGTGGACGAAACCGCTCCCGTATGCGTGCTGGTCTTCAACGCCAGCGACCCCAGCGGAGCAGGTGGCCTGTCGGCCGACATCGCCACCATCGCCTCGGTCGGCGGTCATCCGCTGCCCGTGGTCACGGGTGCCTACGCACGCGATTCGGCCAAGATCTTCGAGCATTTTCCCTTTGACGACGAGGCCGTGGCCGAGCAGGCGCGCGCCGTGCTGGAGGACATACCCGTATCCGCCATCAAGGTCGGCTTCGTGGGCAGCCCGGGCAACCTGGCGGCGATCGCCGAGATAGCTTCCGACTATCCCGACATCCCCATCGTCTGCTACATGCCGGACCTGTCGTGGTGGGAGGAAGACCCGCTCGACCAGTACATGGACGCGCTCAAGGAGCTTGTGCTGCCGCAAACCTCGGTGTTGGTTGGAAGCCACAGTACGCTGTGCCGCTGGCTGCTGCCCGACTGGAGCAACAGCCGCAGCCCCACGGCGCGCGACATCGCCATGGCGGCCGAGGCCCTGGAAGTGCCCTACGTGCTGGTCACCGGCATCCCCCTGCCCGACCAGTTCGTGGACAACGTGCTGGCCACGGCGCAGTCCGTGCTGGGCAACAGCAAGTACGAGATGTTCGACGCCACGTTCACCGGCTCGGGCGACACCCTGTCGGCCGCGCTGGCGGCCCTGGTGGCCAGCGGCAACGACCTGGGGCTGGCCACGCAGGAGGCGCTGGAGTACCTGGACCGCAGCCTGGACAGCGGCTTTCGCCCCGGCATGGGCCACTTCATCCCGGACCGCATGTTCTGGGCCCAGCCTGAGCCCGAGGACGAAGACGCCGAGGCGGCCGAGCCGCTCACCGAGCTTGACGCCGACACCCAGGCCATCGAAGGCTTCGTGATGCCGCCCCATGACACCAAGCATTGAGGCAGGCCGCCCCCTGAGCGGCTGCGCCCTTGCTTGGCGCCTCTGGCTTGTACCCCGCACATGGCAGACTCCTGCACTATGACCACTGACCTGAATATTCCCCTGTTCGAACGCGCCAAGGCCGTGATCCCCGGCGGCGTGAATTCACCCGTGCGCGCCTTCAACGCCGTGGGCGGCACGCCGCGCTTCGTGCGCCGTGCCCAGGGCGCGCATTTCTGGGACGAGAACGCCCAGCAGTTCACCGACTACATCGGCTCCTGGGGTCCGATGATCCTGGGCCACGGCCACCCCGAGGTGATGGCCGCCGTGCAGGCCGCCGCACTGGAAGGCTTCTCCTTCGGCGCACCCACGGAGCGCGAGGTCGTGCTGGCCGAGAAGATCCTCTCGCTCATGCCCTCCATGGACATGGTGCGCATGGTCAGCTCGGGCACCGAGGCCGGCATGAGCGCGCTGCGCCTGGCGCGCGGCTTCACGGGCCGCAACAAGATCATCAAGTTCAACGGCTGCTACCACGGCCATGCCGACGCGCTGCTGGTCAAGGCCGGCTCGGGCCTGGCGACCTTTGGCGCCTCCTCCTCGGCCGGCGTGCCGCAGGACGTGGTCAAGGACACCGTGGTGCTGGAATACAACGACGTGGGCCAGCTCGAGGAGGCCTTCGCCCAGTTCGGCGACCAGATCGCCTGCGTGATCATGGAGCCCATTGCCGGCAACATGAACTTCGTGCGCGCCAGCGTGCCCTTCACGCGCCGCATCCGCGAACTCACGCGCGAGCATGGCGCGCTGATGGTCTACGACGAGGTGATGACCGGCTTTCGCGTGGCCCTGGGCAGCGCCCAGAGCCTGTACGCCCAGCAGATCGAAGGCTTTGCGCCCGACATCACCGTGCTGGGCAAGGTCATCGGCGGCGGCATGCCCATGGCGGCCTTCGGCGCGCGCCGCGAGATCATGGAAAAGCTCTCGCCCCTGGGCCCGGTCTACCAGGCCGGTACGCTGTCGGGCAACCCCATTGCCACGGCCTGCGGCCTCAAGACGCTGGAGCTGATCAGCGAGCCGGGCTTCCACGACGCCCTGCACGCGAAGACCGGCCGCCTGATGGCCGGCTTCAAGGCCGAGGCCGACGCCGCCGGCGTGCCCTTCAGCGTGGACCACCAGGGCGGCCTGTTCGGCTTCTACCTGCTGCCCGAGCTGCCCAGCACCTGGACCGAGGTCATGAAGACCGATGGCGCCCGCTTCAACCGCTTCTTCCACGGCATGCTGGAGCGCGGCCACTACTTCGCGCCCGCCCTGTACGAGGCCGGCTTCGTGAGCGCCGCGCACACGGACGCGGACATCGACAAAACCATCGAAGCCGCGCGCGAAGTGTTCAAGACGCTCTGATATCCGCAGATATCTTCCCTTGCACGCCAACGCCACCAACGCCGTACCCCGGCGCTGGCGTGCAGGTCACATCACTCGTCGTCGCCCTGGTCCACGAACTCCACCAGCTCCGGCAGCATCTCCAGCTGCTGGATGGCATCCTTGAGCCGCAGGCCAAAGCGTGACTGCGGCCGCCCGAAGGCGCCCTGCGCCAGCCGCAGCGCCGCCGTTGCCTTGACCCATTCCACCTCGAAGGCATAGCGGTCCGCGTGCTGCTGGACACTCATGCGCTTGATGTGTTCCAGCGCCAGCTCCACGACGCAGTCCACATCGATTTCACTGTCGTCCCTGTCGGGATCGTCGACCATCAGTTCAATCAACTGCTGCAGCGTGCTGTGCACCAGGCCCAGCGAAGCATGCATGGCCTGCTGCCAGGTGGGAAGAAAAGGTGGTGGGGAATGGGCCGCCTGAGCGGCGATGAGAGGGTGCATGTCTTGGCTCCTACTTGCGCGCACGAACGCGCCAGCCCCAGAAATCTGGGTACAACAGAACCCCACTTTTCGCTGGGGGTCACAAACGCTGTTGAAAAGATGCTTCGACACACCGGGCCTTTCGGCCTCCCGCAAGTGTAGTAGCTGGATGTTTTCAAAACCAGGCCGAGCGCAGCGACGGCCCGCCCCCACTCCCCGTATGTCAGCGCCTGCGTCGGGCCGCCTGCGGGGTTGCAGTCCTGCCGAAGGACAGGACTGCCTCGTCATCTGACTCGCCGTGATTGTTTGAACGTAGCGCGCAGCGCGAAGTGAGTTTCACGGCGAACCCCGCAGGCGGCCCGACGCAGGTGGCCCCGCAGCGAAGCGAAGGGGTCGCGGACATTCGGGTCGTCTTTCTTTTGCCTCCTTTTCTTTGACGAATCAAAGAAAAGGAGGTCGGCCGCCGGGCCGAAACCCGGCCTCGAAAAACAACCACCCGGCAGGGTCAAAAACCAGACCTCAGCTCAAGCACCAAGCAGAAACGCCCCCCGCGCCCGCTCCACCTCACCCCTCACCACACACCCCAAAGCATGGTCATTGACCAACCCCATGGCCTGCATGAACGAGTAGACAGTCGTAGGCCCCACGAACTTCCACCCGAGCTTCTTCAGCTCCTTGGACAGCGCCCGGGACTCGGCCGTCTCGGACACGGGCCCGCCACCGGTCACGGGTGCAGGCGCATGGCGCCAGAAGAAGGCCGACAGCGAGCCTTGCGCCTCCACCATCTCCAGCGCCCGCTGCGCGTTGTTGATCACGGCCTCGATCTTGCCGCGATGCCGCACGATGCCCGCATCGCCCAGCAGCCGCAGCACGTCGTCTTCGGTGAAGCGCGCGACCTGGTGGAAGTCGAAGCCCGCAAAGGCCGCGCGGAAGTTCTCGCGCTTGTTGAGGATGGTCAGCCAGCTCAGGCCGGACTGGAAGCCTTCGAGGCTGAGCTTCTCGAACAGGCGCCGGTCGTCGGTGACGGGAAAGCCCCATTCACGGTCGTGGTAGGCCAGGTAGTTGTCCGTGGCGGCGCACCAGTGGCAGCGCGGCCGGCCGTCAGGGGCGGTGAACAGGCGGGACATGGTCAGGACTTCCCGGGCTCGGGAGAGGGGAGGGACAGCAGCCAGGCCGCCATCTGCAGGGATTGCGCCGTATCGAGGTGCGGGTGGCGCGGCATGATGGCGCGGCCCCATTCGCCGGCCCCGCCCTCGCGGATCTTGCGCGCCAGGTAGTCGGCGGCATCTTCGCGGGCCCGGTAGCGCTCGGCGATCTGCTGGAAGGACGGGCCCACGTAGTGGCGCACCATGCCGTGGCAGCGCAGGCAGTCATTGCCTTCCACCAGGGCCTTGCCGGCGGCCAGCTGCGCGTCGGCTGTCACGGCAGCGGCGGCCGGTGCCGCATTGGCCGCCGCCGTGGTGGCCCCGACAGCCGGCCCGCGCATGATGCGCCAGCCGATGTTGAAGACACCCAGCGCCACCAGCAGCATGAAGACCACGAGCGCCCAGCCCAGCCAGCGGGGCCGGTGGGGGGCGTCGTCGCCCTCGTCGTCTGCGTCAGGAGGCAGTTGGCCGGCCATCAGTGGCGGAAGTGGCGCACGCCGGTGAAGACCATGGCGACGCCGCGCTCGTTGGCGGCGTCAATGACTTCCTGGTCGCGCATGGAGCCGCCGGGCTGGGCCACGCAGGTGGCGCCTGCGTCAACGACCACGTCCAGGCCGTCGCGGAAGGGGAAGAAGGCATCGCTGGCCACGACCGTGCCCTGCAGGCTCAGCTTGGCGGCCTCGGCCTTGATGGAGGCGATGCGTGCCGAGTCCAGGCGGCTCATCTGGCCTGCGCCCACGCCCATGGTCATGCCGTTCTTGCAGAACACGATGGCATTGCTCTTGACGTACTTGGCGACCTTCCAGGCGAACAGCAGGTCCTGCAGTTCTTCGGGGGTAGGCTGCTTGACGGTGACGACCTTGAGGTCGGCCAGGGCCAGCTCATGGTTGTCGGCGGTCTGCAGCAGCAGGCCCGAGCCGACGCGCTTGGCGTCCATGGCGTTGCGGCCCTGGTCCCAGGCGCGCTCTCCACCGGCAGGCAGGGCGATCTTCATCAGGCGCACATTGACCTTGGGCTTGAAGATTTCCAGCGCCTCGGCCGTGAAGTCGGGGGCCATCAGCACCTCGACGAACTGCTTGACCACGGCCTCGGCCGCTGCCTTGTCCACCGTGCGGTTGAAGGCGATGATGCCGCCGAAGGCGCTGGTGGGGTCGGTCTGGAAGGCCTTGGCATAGGCTTCGTGCGCGTCCTTGCCCACGGCCACGCCGCAGGGGTTGGCGTGCTTGACGATCACGCAGGCGGGCTGCTCGAAGCTCTTGACGCATTCCCAGGCGGCGTCGGCGTCGGCGATGTTGTTGTACGACAGCTCCTTGCCCTGCAGCTGCTCGCCCGTGACCAGGGAGCCGGGAGCCGGATACAGGTCGCGGTACAGGGCGGCCTGCTGGTGGCTGTTTTCGCCGTAGCGCAGGTCCTGCACCTTGGTGAAGTGGCCGTTGCTCTGGCCGGGGAAGGGGCTGCGCTCGGGCACGTAGGTTTCGGAGAGCTTCTCGTCCTCGAACTTCACGCTGGACAGGTAGTCGCTGATGGCGCCGTCGTACTGGGCGATGCGGTTGAAGGCGGCCACGGACAGCGCAAAGCGCAGCTTGTCGGACAGCTTTCCGTTGGCCTTGAGTTCACCCAGCACGGCCTCGTACTGGCCGGCGTCGGTGATCACGCCCACGTCGGCCCAGTTCTTGGCGGCAGAGCGCACCATGGCCGGGCCGCCGATGTCGATGTTCTCGATGGCGTCGGCCAGCGTGCAGCCGGCCTTGGCCACGGTGGCCTCGAAGGGGTAGAGGTTCACCACCAGCAGGTCGATGGTGTCGATGCCGTGCTCCTTGAGGGCCGCCATGTGGGCGGGCAGCTCGCGGCGCGCCAGCAGGCCGCCGTGGACCTTGGGGTGCAGGGTCTTGACGCGGCCGTCCAGCATTTCGGGGAACTGGGTGACTTCGGCCACCTCGGTCACGGGCAGGCCGGCCTCGGCCAGCAGCTTGGCGGTGCCGCCGGTGGACAGCAGCTTGATGCCCAGGGCGTGCAGGCCTTGGGCGAATTCGACGATACCGGTCTTGTCAGAGACGGAGAGCAGGGCGTTCATGGGCGTCAGTGCAGGGAGTTTGAAGAAATGGAGATTCGTGCCGCTCAGAGCATGTCGTGCTCGAGCAGCTTCTTGCGCAGCGTGTTGCGGTTCAGGCCCAGCCAGTCGGCAGCGCGGGACTGGTTGTTGTCGGCCTGGGTCATCACCACTTCCAGCAGCGGCTTTTCGACCAGGTGGATCAGCATGTCGTACATGCCGTTGGGCTTTTCGCCGTCGAGATCGCGAAAATACCCCTCCAGGCTTTCACGCACGCATTGTTCGATGTTCTGGTTGCTCATACTGTCATTCCTGCGGGCTCTCCGAATTCGGCGCTTGTGGCGCCGGCATCGATGGCGGCCGGTATCCGGTCCATCTGTGCGCCCAGGGCGTCCAGATAGTCGGCCACGGCCTGCCATTGCACCGCGCAGTCCTCGATGGTGTTGATGTGTTGTCTGAATGCTTCACCGCCCGGCAGGCTGCGCAGGTACCAGGCGATGTGCTTGCGCGCGCTGCGCACGCCGGTGCCCTCGCCGTACAGGCTGTAGTGGTCCTGCAGGTGGTCCAGCAGGAGCCGGCGCAGTTCGGCCACCAGCGGCGGGGCCATGTGCTCGCCCGTGGCCATGAAGTGCGCGATCTCGCGGAAGATCCACGGCCGGCCCTGGGCCGCGCGGCCGATCATCACGGCATCGGCGTCCGTGTAGGCGAGCACGTCGCGCGCCTTCTCGGGGCTGGTGATGTCGCCATTGGCCACCACCGGCACGCGCACCGCCGCCTTGACGGCAGCGATGGTGTCGTACTCGGCAAAGCCCTTGTAACCCTGCTCGCGCGTGCGGCCGTGCACGGTGAGCATCTGTATGCCCACCTCCTCGAAGCGGCGGGCCAGCACCACGGCGTTCCTGTGCGCGTCGCACCAGCCGGTGCGCATCTTCAGCGTGACGGGCACGCCGTGCGGGGCACAGGCCTCTACCACAGCCTGGGCAATCTCCACGGCCAGGGCCTCGTTCTGCATCAGGGCCGAGCCGGCCCATTTGTTGCAGACCTTCTTGGCCGGGCAGCCCATGTTGATGTCGATGATCTGGGCGCCGCGGTCCAGGTTGTAGCGCGCGGCCTCGGCCATCATCTCGGCGTCCGTGCCCGCGATCTGCACCGCGATGGGGCCGGGCTCGCCTTCATGGTTGGCGCGGCGCGAGGTCTTGAGGCTGTTCCACAGGTCCTTGCGCGATGTCACCATCTCGCTGACCGCGTAGCCCGCGCCCAGGGCCTTGCACAGCTGGCGGAACGGCCGATCCGTCACCCCGGCCATGGGGGCGACGAACAGGCGATTGGCCAGGGCATGGGGGCCTATGGACAGGGGTGGGGAGGACATCGGAAAAGCCGGAGAAAACGCGCGCGCCGAGCACAAAACGGGCGGCAACAAAGGACCAAGATTGTACCTGCCCAAATTTTCAGCAGGGCTAAAACCGGGCCGTCAAGACGGCCAAGCAGCGAAAACAAGACAGTGCGCAGTTTTCATGGTGTGGGCACGAAGGTGCGCACCTGGCCCGGAACGGCCTGCAGCCCGTAGGCACCGAGCCGGCCCTGCCACCAGCGGCGGTTGAATTGCACGTCGGGAGAGACCTGGTCGTCGGGCATGGGGCGCAGGCCGACCTTCTGCAGCCCGGCTTTCGGCTGCCCGGCTGTCTGCGGCCCAGCTGTCTGCAGCCCAGCCTCCAGTCCCAGGTCCAGCGCCTCGCCGTCGGCCAGCGGGCCGCGCACCACGGCCATGGCCTTGCGCCCGTCGGTCACCCAGGCGTCCAGCACCAGTGCCGGGCCGGGCTCGGACCCGGCCTGGCTCACGCAGCCTTGAAGACGCGGCTCCAGGCCCAGCGGCTCCAGCTCGCGCTGCAGCTGCTCCAGCCTGTCGCCCACGGCCGGGTCCGGCAGGGTGCAGCCCTTGGCCTGCAGCGCCTTGCCCCAGGCCGAGGGCGGTGCAGCCTGGGCTGGCGGCGCCTGGACAGCGGCCTGTGCCACCACGGTGGTGTCCTTGCCTGGCGATGGCTGCAACGCAGCGCAGCCGGCCAAGCCGGCTGCTGCCATTCCCAATGCCGCGCATCCCGCCCATCCTGCAATCCGCCCTGTCTGCATGACGCCCCCTGTGCTTGTGGTTCTGGAACGGGTTCCACGATAGCTTCAGGCCGACAAGGCGTCAGCCAGCGCAGACCTACACTTGGCAGCACCTATGGAATTCTGGATGCATCAATTGCTGAGCTGGCTGGCGCTGCCGCAGTTCGGCCTCAGCACCGTGTTCATCGTGGCCCTGATCTCGGCCACGCTGCTGCCGCTGGGCTCCGAGCCTGCGGTGGTCGGCCTGCTGCAGCTCAACCCCGATCTGTTCTGGCAGACGGTCTTCGTGGCCACGGCCGGCAATACGCTGGGCGGCGCCATCAGCTGGTGGATGGGCCTGGGTGCGCACAAGGCCTGGCGCGCGGCCCGCGAGCGGCGGCGCGCCGGACTGCCCGAGGATCTGCGGGCCAAGCCGCCCCGCGCCCTGTCACGCCACGAGCGCCGCGCCCGCGTGTGGCTGCGCCGCCTGGGCGCCAAGGCCTGCCTGCTGAGCTGGCTGCCCGTGGTGGGCGATCCGCTGTGCGCCGTGGCCGGCTGGCTGCGGCTGCCGTTCTGGCCCTGCGTGTTCTACATGGCCATCGGCAAGTTCCTGCGCTATGTGGTGATGACGGTGGTGCTGCTGCAGTTGCTGCCGGCCTCCTGGGCCAGCTGAGGCCGAAGCCCTCCCACCGAAGCCCTCCCCTTTTTGCGATCTACGCCTGCGGCTCACGCGCCCAGGGCGCCAGCGCGAAGTGCGCAGCCAGGAAATCGATCAGCGCCTGCACGCGCGCCGGCCGGGCGCGCCCGGGTGGCGTGACGATGTGCAGGGCGATGGAGGGCACCTGCCAGTCGTCCATGCAGGTCTGCAGCGCACCCGATTGCAAATCTTCCCAGGCCAGGAACTCGGGCTGCAGGGCCAGGCCCAGCCCGGCGCGCAGGGCCGGCGCCAGGCCCTCGGCATTGTTCACGCGCATGGCCGTGGGAACGACCTGGGCGAACTCGCCGCGGCGCGCATGCACGAAGCGCCAGGCCTCGCCCAGGCGGCTGTGCACATAGCGCAGCGCCCGGTGCTGCGCCAGCTCGCGCGGATGGGAGGGGCGGCCGTGGCGCTCGAAGTATTCGGGTGATCCCACCAGCAGCAGGCGCACCGTGCACAGGCGCCGCGCCAGCAGGCTGGAGTCGGGCAGCGAGGAGATGCGCAGCGCGATGTCGAAGCCCTGGGCCACGACGTCGATCAGCTCGTCGCTGAAGTGCAGGTCCAGCGTGACTTCCGGGTGCTCGGCCATGAAGGCGGGCACGGCCGGCGCCAGGTGCGAGATGCCGAACGACATGGGCGCCGCAATGCGGATGGGGCCGCGCAGGCTTTTGGACTGTTCGCTGATCTCGGCCTCCACGGCCTCGCCCTCGGCCAGGATGCGCGCGGCGCGCTCCAGCGAGGCCTGGCCGCTGGCCGTCAGCGACATGCGCCGCGAGGTGCGGTGGAACAGGCTGGTCTTGAGCCGCGTCTCCAGCCGCGTGATGGCCTTGGAGATGGTGGGCTGGGAGACGCCCAGGTCGGCGGCGGCCTTGGCGAAGGAGCCCGTTTCGGCCACCTTGGCGAAGACGGCCCAGGCTTCGAGGTCAGGAAGTCTTGGCATGAAAGTTTTGGAATAGATGTCTTTGCATATTTTCTATTCTCTTCTTGATCGGCAAAACATAAAGTTCATCCATCGCAACACACAACGCAGCAGGAGAACACCATGATCGAACGCCGTCCCTTCCAAGCCCTTGGCGGTGCCAACCACGGCTGGCTCGATGCCAAGCATCACTTTTCCTTCGCCGGCTACCACGATCCGGCCCGCATGGGCTGGGGCGCGCTGCGGGTGTGGAACGACGACACCATCGCCGCCGGCACGGGCTTCCCGCCCCATGCCCACGCCAACATGGAAATCATCACCTATGTCCGTGAAGGCGCCATCACCCACCAGGACAGCCTGGGCAACAAGGGCCGCACCGAAGCGGGCGATGTGCAGGTGATGAGCGCGGGCACCGGCATCCGCCACTCGGAATACAACCAGGAAAAGGACACGACGCGGATCTTCCAGATCTGGATCATGCCCGACGAGCGCGGCCAGCAGCCCCCGTCCTGGGGTGCCAAGCCCTTCCCCAAGGGCGAGCGCTCGGGCAGCTTCGTGGCCCTGGCCAGCGGCCTGCCCGGCGACGAGGACGCCCTGCCCATCCGCACCGCCGCCCGGGTGCTGGGCGCCACGCTGAAGGCCGGCGAGAGCACGGAGTACCGCATCGGCCGTGATCGCCTGGGCTACCTGGTGCCGGCCAGCGGCTCGGTGCAGATCGACGGCGTGACGCTGCAGGAGCGCGACGGCGCCGCCATCAGCGATGTGGACAGCTTCCGTGTGACGGCCCTGGCCGACACCGAGCTGGTGCTCGTCGACACGGCGCGCTGAAGCGCCCTGCCCGCCTCTTCCCAAGAAAACATTTCCCGTACCCCGTCCAACCCCTCACAGGAGATCACCATGACCGACCGCAAGTACCTCGAAGTCCTGACGCCCGCCAACAGCCAGATCATCTTCATCGACCAGCAGCCCCAGATGGCCTTCGGCGTGCAGTCCATCGACCGCCAGGTGCTCAAGAACAACGTGGTGGGCCTGGCCAAGGCGGCCAAGGCCTTCGGCATCCCCGCCACCATCACCACGGTGGAGACGGGCAGCTTCTCCGGCCACACCTATCCCGAACTGCTGGCCGTGTTCCCCGAGCACCCACTGCTGGAGCGCAGCTCCATGAATTCCTGGGACGACCAGAACGTGCGGGACGCACTGGCCAGGAACGCCGCCCAGGGCCGCAAGAAGATCGTGGTCTCCGGCCTGTGGACCGAGGTGTGCAACACCACCTTCGCCCTGTCGGCCCTGCATGACACGGACTACGAGATCTACATGGTGGCCGACGCCTCGGGCGGCACGTCGCTGGACGCGCACAACTACGCCATGGACCGCATGGTGCAGGCCGGCGTGGTGCCCGTGACCTGGCAGCAGGTGCTGCTGGAATGGCAGCGCGACTGGGCCCGCCGCGAGACCTACGACGCGGTGATGGACATCGTGCGCGAGCATTCCGGCGCCTACGGCATGGGCGTGGACTATGCCTACACCATGGTGCACAAGGCGGCCGAGCGCGTGCAGCATGGCGAGACCGTGGGCCCGAACCCCGCCAAGGTCTGAGCACCAGCGCCGCCGCCGGCCCGCCAAAGGAGTCTCGCCATGAAGCTCTATGCACTTTCCCTGGGGGCCGGCCTGCTGGTCGGCGTGGGCCAGGGCCTGTACGCCCTCATTTGGGGATCGCGTTGCCCGGCTCCAGGGTCGTATGCAAGGCGCACGTGCGCAGCAAGGCCCCTGCCTTGCAAGCACGTGCAACGCCGCAGACGGCCCTGGAGCCGGGCAACCCGAAGGGAAGCTGCATGCCGGCCCGCCACTCGGCGTTGCGCTCCTTGTGCGTGTGAGCACACGCACGGCGTCGCGCGCCTTGATTGGCGGGCCGGCATACAGCTTCGCGACCCCAAATGAGGACGTACAGGCCCTACAGCCTGCTGCAGGTGCGCTCGCCCGCACCGCCGCTGGTGGCCCTGGTCGGCCTGCTGGGCATCCTGGCCGGCGAGCAGATCGTGCCCGTGGGCCGGCACCTGCTGCAGGGCATGGACCTGCGCAGCGCCTGCAGCAAGACGCAGGCCACCGAGCATGTGCTGGGCCAGCTGCCCGGCCGCAAGAACGCCGATGCCGATGCCGATCGGCACCACGGCTGACACCTCCCCCTCTCTCCAAGAAAACTGCACCATGACCACGCGCAGAAAAGTCCTGGGCTCCGCCGCCACCCTTGCCATGGGTGGACTGCTGGGTTGCACCACCAACGCTCGCCAAGGAGCCTCCATGTCCGATTCCACGCCCGAAGTCATCTTCCACAACGGCCGCTTCACCACGCTGAACAAGGCCCAGCCCACCGCCACCGCCGTGGCCGTGAAGGACGGCCGGTTCATCGCCGTGGGCTCGGACGCCGAGGTGCTGGCCCTGGCCGGCAGCGGCACGCGCCGCATCGATCTGCAGCGCCGCAGCGTGCTGCCCGGCCTGTTCGACAACCACACGCACGTGATCCGTGGCGGCCTGAACTTCAACCTGGAGCTGCGCTGGGACGGCGTGCGCTCGCTGGCCGACGCGCTGGACATGCTCAAGCGCCAGGTGGCCATCACGCCTGCGCCGCAGTGGGTGCGCGTGGTCGGGGGGTTCACCGAGCACCAGTTCGTGGAAAAGCGCCTGCCCACCATCGACGAGATCAACGCCATCGCGCCCGATACGCCGGTCTTCCTGCTGCACCTGTATGACCGCGCCCTGCTCAACGCGGCCGCCCTGCGCGCCGTGGGCTACACCCGCGACACGCCCCAGCCCGCCGGCGGCGAGATCACGCGCGATGCCAACGGCAACCCCACGGGCCTGCTGCTGGCCAAGCCCAACGCCACCATCCTCTACAGCACGCTGGCCAAGGGCCCCAAGCTGCCGCTGGACTACCAGGTCAACTCCACGCGCCACTTCATGCGCGAACTCAACCGCCTGGGCGTGACCGGCGTGATCGATGCGGGCGGGGGCTTTCAGAACTACCCCGACGACTACGACGTGATCCAGAAGCTCAGCGACGCCAACCAGATCACCGTGCGCCTGGCCTACAACCTGTTCACGCAAAAGCCCAAGGAGGAGAAGGCCGACTTCCTCAACTGGACGCAAAGCGTGAAGTACAAGCAGGGCAACGACTATTTCCGCCACAACGGCGCGGGCGAGATGCTGGTGTACTCGGCCGCCGACTTCGAGGACTTCCGCCAGCCGCGCCCCGACATGCCGCCCAGCATGGAGGGCGACCTGGAGGAAGTGGTGCGCGTGCTGGTGCAGAACCAATGGCCGTGGCGCCTGCACGCCACCTATGACGAGACCATCTCGCGCGCGCTCGATGTGTTCGAGAAGGTGCACCGCGACACGCCCATCGACGGCCTGAACTGGTTCTTCGACCATGCCGAGACCATTTCGGACAAGTCCATCGACCGCATTGCGGCGCTGGGCGGCGGCGTGGCCGTGCAGCACCGCATGGCCTACCAGGGCGAATATTTCACCGAACGCTACGGCGCACGCGCCACCGAGGCCACGCCGCCCGTCAAGAAGATCCTGGAGCGCGGCGTGAAGACCTCGGCCGGCACGGACGCCACGCGCGTGGCCTCCTACAACCCCTGGGTGTCGCTGTCGTGGATGGTGACGGGCAAGACCGTGGGCGGCCTGCAGATGTACCCCCAGCGCAACCTGCTGGACCGCGAGACCGCGCTGCGCATGTGGACCGAGAACGTAGCCTGGTTCTCCAACGAGGAAGGCCTGCGCGGCCGCATCCAGGTGGGCCAGCTGGCCGACATGATCGTGCCCAGCAAGGACTACTTCGCCGTGCCCGAGGACGAGATCTCCTTCCTCACCTCCGAGCTCACCGTGGTGGGCGGCCGCGTGGTCTATGGCGCAGGCCCCTTCCAGCAGCATGACGACAACCCGCTGCCGCCGGCCATGCCCGACTGGTCGCCCGTGCGGCGCTTTGGCGGCTACGGCGCCTGGGGCGAGCCCGAGGGTGCGGGCAGGAACTCGTTCAACCCCGCGCGCTACCGCAGCCTGGCGGCGGCCTGCGGCTGCGGCACCAGCTGCGGCATGCACGGCCACAGCCATGCCGACGCCTGGGCATCGAACGTGCCGACCTCGGACCCCCGAAGCTTCTTCGGCGCGCTGGGCTGCTCCTGCTGGATGGCCTGAGGACCACACGCATGACACCCGCCATGACCCAAGCCAGTACGTTCTCCGGCCGCCTTGCGGCCACCGCACGCCCGGTGTTCGGCAGCCAGGCCGTGCGCCTGGTGGCCTACCTGGGCCTGTGCGCCGCCTATCTGCAGGGTGGCCTGGTCAAGCTCACCGACTTTCCCGGTGCGCTGGGCGAGATGGCCCACTTCGGCCTGTCGCCGGCACCGCTGTTCGCGGTCCTGGTGATCGCGCTGGAGCTGGGCGCCTCGGCCATGATCATCACCGGCCGGCTGCGCTGGCTGGGCGCCCTGGCGCTGGCCGCGTTCACGCTGCTGGCCACCTTCGTCGCGCTGCGCTTCTGGGAGCTTCCCGCAGGGCAGGAGCGCTTCATGGCGGCCAATTCCTTCTTCGAGCATCTGGGCCTGGTCGGCGGCTTTCTGTTCGTCGCCTGGCATGACCTGGGAGAGCGCCATGACCGCTGATTCGACCCGGCCCGCAGCCACTGCCTCCGGCAGCTTCGCGCCGCTGCGCCAGCCCGTGTTCGCGGTGCTGTGGGCCGCCACGGTGCTGGGCAACATCGGCAGCTTCATGCGCGATGTGGCCAGCTCCTGGATGGTGACCGAGCTGTCGGCCAGCCCGGCCGCCGTGGCCCTGATCCAGACGGCAGCCACGCTGCCCATCTTCCTGCTGGCGATTCCGGCCGGTGTGCTGTCCGACATCCTGGACCGCCGACGCTTCCTGATCGGCATCCAGATCCTGCTGGCCGCCGTCAGCGCCAGCCTGCTGCTGCTGGCACGCACCAACACGCTGACCGTGGAGTACCTGGTGGCGCTGACCTTCGTGGGCGGCATAGGCGCGGCGCTGATGGGGCCGACCTGGCAGTCCATCGTGCCCGAGCTGGTGCCGCGCAGCGACCTCAAGAACGCGGTGGCGCTGAACTCGCTGGGCATCAACATCGCACGCGCCCTGGGCCCTGCGGCCGGCGGCCTGCTGCTGGCCAGCTTCGGCGCGGCGGCGGCCTATGGTGCGGACGTGGCCAGCTATGTGTTCGTGATCGCCGCGCTGGTCTGGTGGAAGCGCCCCAAGGCCGAGGCCTCGGCCCTGAACGAGCAGTTCTTCGGCGCCTTCCGTGCAGGCCTGCGCTATGCCCGCTCCAGCCGCGAGCTGCATGTGGTGCTGCTGCGCGCCGCCGTGTTCTTCCTGTTCGCCAGCTCGGTCTGGGCCCTGCTGCCGCTGGTGGCGCGGCGCATGCTGGGCGGCTCGGCAGGCTTTTACGGCGTGATGCTGGGCGCCGTGGGCGCAGGTGCCATCCTGGGCGCCCTGCTGCTGCCGCGCCTGCGCCAGAAGCTCGATGCCGATGGACTGGTGCTGCTGTCCTCCGTGCTCAGCGCCGCCGTGATGGCCGCGCTGTCCACCGCGCCGCCGCAATGGGCCGCCGTGCTGCTGATGCTGGTGCTGGGCCTGGGCTGGATCATTGCGCTGACCACGCTCAACGGCGTGGCCCAGGCGGTGCTGCCCAACTGGGTGCGCGGCCGCGGGCTGGCCATCTACCTGATGGTGTTCAACGGCGCCATGGCGGGCGGCAGCCTGGCCTGGGGGCTGTTCGCGCAGGGCGTGGGCATTCCCACGGCGCTGCTGATCGGCGCGGCGGGCCTGGTGGCCATCTCGCTGGTGTTCCACCGCATCAAGCTGCCCACGGGCGAGGCGGACCTGCAGGCCTCCAACCACTGGCCCGAGCCGCTGCTGGCCGAACCCGTGGCCCATGACCGTGGCCCGGTGATGATCCAGGTGGAGTACCAGGTGCGCCGCGACGACCTGCCAGCCTTCATCGAGGCCATGCAGCATGTGGCGCGCGAACGGCGGCGCGACGGCGCCTATGCCTGGGGCATTGCCGAGCACACGGGCGAGCCGGGCCGGGTGATCGAGTGGTTCCTGGTGGAGTCCTGGGCCGAGCATCTGCGCCAGCACCAGCGCGTGTCCAGGGCCGATGCCGATCTGCAGGCCCAGGCGCTGCGCTTTCACATCGGCCCCGAGCGGCCCGTGGTCCACCACTTCCTGGCGCTGGATGCCGCCAGTGCCGCCAGTGCCGCAAGCGGGCCTGCGCAGGCACCGGCGCACGGCCACGCCCACTGAAGCGTTGCGGCAGGCCGGCCCCTGGCCTGCGCCCGGCCTGCCAGGACACCTCAGCGGATATCCAGCCGCTCCAGCGCACGCACCAGGTCGGCCAGCGTGCGCACCTGCATCTTGCGCATGGCCTGGCCACGCCGCACCTTCACCGTGATCTCGCTCACGCCCAGGTCTGCCGCGATCTGCTTGTTCAGCAGGCCGCGCACCACGCCCACGACCACTTCCTGCTCGCCCGGCGACAGCGATTGCCAGCAGGCGCGCAGCGCCTGTTCGCCGGCCTCCAGCGCGCGGCGCTGGCGGTCCAGGGCAATGCCCTGCTGGATGGCGTCCAGCAGGTCCTGGTCGCGGAAGGGCTTGGCCAGGAACTCGATGGCGCCGGTCTTCATGGCCTCCACGCTCATGGGAATGTCGCCATGGCCGGTGATGAAGATGGTGGGCAGCTTCAGGCCCATCTCCAGCATCTGGCGCCGGAAGTCCATGCCGCTTTGGCCCGGCATGCGGATGTCCAGCACCAGGCATGCAGGCCCCGCGGGCGGCTGCCGCTGCCAGTGGTCCAGAAACTCGCGCGTGGCGCCGAAGGCGCGCACGCACAGGCCCACCGAGGCCAGCAGGTCCTCGATGGCGGCGCGCACCGAGGCGTCGTCATCGACGATGTAGACAAGTGCCTCGGCTTCGGCCGTGGAGGGTTCAGCCATGGCGCAATCCCGTGGAAGACCTGCCGCCCGTGGCCGGGGCGCAGGCAATGGTGATGTGAAAGACCGTGCCGCCGCGCATGTCCTCGCGGTCCGTGGCCCAGATGCGGCCGCCGTTGGCCTCGGCCATGTGGCGGCAGATGTTCAGGCCCAGGCCCATGCCGTCGGGCTTGGTGGTCCAGAAGGCATCGAACAGGTGGGTGCGGGCCAGGGGCGACAGGCCTTCGCCCGCATCGGCCACGGTCAGCACCAGTTGCTGGCCCAGGGCCTGGGTGGTGACGGTGATGCGCCGCTGCGCGGCGGGCGTGCCCTGCATGGCATCCATGGCATTGATCAGCAGGTTGGCCAGCACCTGCTGGATGTGCACGCGGTCGGCCCAGGCCGGCTGCAGCGCGGGCGCCAGTTGCAGGTCCAGGGCCACGCCGCGCCGGTCCAGCTCGGCGTCCGACAGGCGCGCCATCTCGCGCACGGCGTCGTTGAGGTCGAAGGACTGGCGGCTGGGCGCCTCGCCGCGCGCCATGCTGCGGATGCGGGCAATGACATCGCTGGCGCGCTGAGCATCGCCCAGGATGCGCTCCAGCGCCTGGCCGGCCTTGGCCAGATTGGGCGGGTCCTGGGCCAGCCAGCGCTGGCAGGCATTGCCGCTGGTGACGATGGCGGCCAGCGGCTGGTTGACCTCATGGGCGATGGAGGCCGTCAACTGCCCCAGGCTGGTGGTCTGGGTGATGCGCATCAGCTGGGTGCGCGCCTCATGGGCCGCGTTCTGGGCCGCCACCATCTTCAGGCCCAGATAGGCCGTGATGGCAATGGCCAGGATGCTGATCACCATGTTGATCAGTCCGGTGCGATAGGCACCGGCAGGCGTGAGCGCGAAGCTGGCCAGGGTCAGCACGATGCACAGCGCCGTGAGGCCGATGACCACGCGCGGGCTGAACCAGCGCACCGCCACCAGGATGATGGCGGTATGGAACACGGCGGCCGCCACGGCGTAGTCGGTCAGCGTGTCCAGCGCGAAGATCGCGGCCATGGCGACGCCCATGGCCGCCAGGATCAGGGCCCGGGGCCAATGGGGAAAGCGGCGCAGAGCGGTGGTCATGACGTGCAGGGAAAAGGAATGGACTGTCAGCTGCCAATTCTCATTCAAGAAGGCGCTGCACCTGAATGCAAGCTATACCCGAACCGTACGATACTGGCGCGACCCAAAACAAGGGACACCGAGGAAGGGACGCCCCGCACCGAAGGTGTCGTCCCCCTCCCGCGTAGCGAGAGAGGGGGAAGCCGCGCAGCGGCTCAGGGGGTTCACAACACTGGCCGCCGGCCCACGCTCAGTTGGAGTTCCACCGTGGCCTTGGCCAGCTCGGTCTCGGCCTCCAGCGATCCCAGGTAGGCCTCGTCGGCCGAGCGCTGGGCGGACAGCAGCTCCAGCAGCGAAGCCTCGCCATGCCGGTAGGACAGGCGCATGCCCTCGAGCACGCGCTGCGCATCGCGCAGCACGCCGTCGCGGTAGCGCTGCACGTTCTCGCGCGCGGCGGTCAGGCGAAAGCGCGCGCCGCGCACATCGGCCTCGGCCCGGTTCTGGGCCTGCTGCAGGGCCAGCATGGCCTGGGTCACGGCCGCCTCGGCCTGCACCAGATCGCCCCGGTTCAGGCGCGACAGCGGCAGCGGCACGCTGACCGAGACCGACAGCGTGCGCGAGCGCCCGCCGCCATCGAAGGGATTGCCCTGGGCATCGGTGCCGGCCGCCGTGGACGGCACTGCGGCCATGCCCACGGCCAGCGTGGGATTGACCCAGCGGTTGGCCTGGGCCAGGCCCGCGTTGTCGCGCGCATGCTCCAGCGCCGCCTGGGCGATGCGCACCTCGGCGCGCGACTGCAGCGCCTGGGCGACCAGGGCATCGGCATCCTCCAGCCCCGAGTCTTCGGCCAATTCCATGAAGCCGCATTGCAGCGTGTCGCTGGCAAAGACTTCGGACAGGCGGCGCCCCAGCGGGACGGACAGCGCCAGCCGCGCGGTCTGCGCCTCGGCGCGCGCCTGCACCACCTCGGCCTGGAAGCGGTCGCGCTCCACGCGCGACTGCAGCCATTCCACGCCGCCGATGTCGCCGGCCTTGCGCCGCAGCTCGTTGGCCTGCACCACGTCGCCCAGCGCCTTCAGCGTCTGCTGCTTGCGCTCCAGCGCCAGCGAGTCGCGGCAGGCCTGGGTGTAGTCCTGGGCGGCATCGGAGAACAGCTGGCTGCGCACGCCTTCAAGGCCGGCCTCGGACAGGCGCACCTGGCTGCGTGCGGACTGGATGCGCGCGGCGCGCTTGCCGCCCGTCTCCAGCTCCATGCTGATCTCGTAGTTGCGCGTGGTGGGCCGGGGCTGGCCGGTGCGCACCTGCTCGCGCGAAGCGCCCAGCGTGAGGCTGGGGTCGGGGCGTATGCCGGCGATGCCGATGCCGGCACGCGCGGATTCCACGCCCAGCTCCTCCGAGCGCAGCAGGGGGCTGTGCTGCTCCACGGCGTTGAGGTAGTCGGAGAAGCGCAGGCCGGCGGACGGCGCCGTCTGCGCCTGGGCTGCGGCGCCAAGGCACAGCAGCAGGGCCAGGGCCTGCCTGGGGAAGAAAAGGGTCGTTTGCATGGCGACTCGCATCAATGGGGTTGGCTCGTTGCGGTGCGATGCCCGCCCTCGTCCTCGGCGGCATCCAGATCGCCGCTCTCACCGCGTTCGGCGGCGCGGCGCTGGCGGCGCTCGGCCGCGCGGGCGGCACGGGCCTCGATCACGTAGTAGAGGTTGGGCAGCAGCAGCAGGGTCAGCAAGGTGGCGCTGAACAGGCCGCAGACCACGACCGTGGCCAGGGGCCGCTGCACATCGCTGCCCAGGCCCGTGGCCAGCATGGCCGGCGTGAGGCCGAAGGCGGCGACGGTGGCCGTCATCAGCACGGGGCGCATGCGGCTGGAGGCGCCTTCGAGCACGGCTTCGCGCAGGCCCAGGCCGTCCTCGCGGCGCAGCCGGTTGATCTGCGAGACCATGAGCACGCCCGAGAGCACGGCCACGCCGAACAGCGCGATGAAGCCCACGGCGCTGGAGACGTTGAGCGTCATGCCGCGCAGGTGCAGGCCCGCAAAGCCGCCGATCATGGCCAGCGGCACCACGCCCAGCACCAGCAGCGGCTGGCGCAGGTTGCCGAACTCGCCGAACAGCAGCACCAGCATGATGCCCAGCGTCAGCGGCAGGATCATGAGCAGCCGCGCCTCGGCACGCTGCAGGTTCTCGAACTGCCCGCCCCACTCGATGTGCAGCTTCTGGCGGTCGTAGTCCAGGTGCTGGTCGATGGCGGTGTGCGCATCCTTGAGGAAGCCCGCCAGGTCGCGGCCGCGCACATTGAGCTTGACGAGAATGTGGCGCTCGCCGCCCTCGCGCACGATGACGCTCTGGCCCACGGTGGTGGTGATGCGCGCCACGTCGGCCAGCGGCACCTGGGCGCCATTGGCCGCCGACAGGCGCAGCGCGCCGATGGCCTCGGGGCTGCTGCGCGTGTCGGGCGTGAAGCGCACGGCCATGTCGTAGCTGCGCTCGCCCACGTAGAGCTGGCCAATGGAGGCCCCGCCCACGCCGGTGGAGATGAGCTGCGCCACCTCGGAGGCATTGATGCCGTAGCGCGCGGCAGCGGCGCGGTCCAGCGCAATGCGCAGGTTGGGCAGCGGCGGCTCCACGTCCACGGCCACGTCGGCCGCGCCGGGCACTTTCTCCAGCACGGCCACCAGGGCATCGGCCACGCGCCGGTCTTCGGCCAGGTCCTGGCCGAAGACCTTCACCGTGAGGTCGCTGTGCGCGCCCGACAGCTTGTCCTGCACGCCGTCGATCATGGGCTGCATGAAGCCCACGGAATAGCCGGGCAGCTGGTCGAAGCGCGCGGCCATCTTCGCGATCAGCTGCTGCTTGGTCAGGCCCGACTTCCATTCGCCATAGGGATGCAGGCCCACGCTGGCCTCGATGTGCGAGGGCGTCCAGTAGTCCGTGCCGTCATCGTTGCGCCCGGTCTGGGTGACGATGTAGGAGACCTCGGGGAACTCCAGCGCAGCGCTGCGCAGCGCGTCGGCCATGTCGCGCGCCTTGTCCAGCGTGATGCCGGGCGGCATCTGCACCTGCAGCCAGATGGAGCCTTCGTCCAGGTACGGCAGGAAGTCGCGGCCCATGGTGCCGGCCAGCACGCCCAGTGCCAGCAGCGAGGCCGCCACGGCCCCCGCCAGCCAGCGCACGCGGCCCACGGCCACGCCCAGGAAGCGGTCATAGCCCACGCCCAGCCGGTGCAGCACGGGGTTGTGGAAGATCTTGCGCGGCCTGCGGAAGGCCAGCCAGGCCAGGGCCGGCGTGAGCAGCAGGGCCACGGCCAGCGCCCCCACCAGGGCCGCGCCCACGGCGCTGGCCATGGGCGAGAACAGCTTGTACTCGATGCGCTCGAAAGCGAACAGCGGCAGGTAGGCGGCCGCGATCACGCACATGCCGAAGAAGATGGGCCGCGCCACCTGCAGTGTGGCCGTGATGGCGTCCCTGGGCGTGAGCGGCCGGTTCTGGTCGGCCTCGCGGCGCCGCAGGATGTTCTCGACCACGACCACGGCCCCGTCCACCAGGATGCCGAAGTCGATGGCGCCCAGCGACAGCAGGTTGGCCGGAATCTTCGCGTGGTGCATGAAGATGAAGGCCAGCAGCAGCGCCATGGGAATGGTCAGCGCCACGATCAGCGCCGCGCGCGGGCTGCCCAGGAAGACCAGCAGCACCAGGGTGACGACGATCAGGCCTTCGGCCAGGGTCTTGCCCACGGTGTGGGTGGTGCGCTCGATCAGCGTGGTGCGGTCCAGGTAGGGCACGACCTTCACGTCGGGCGGCAGCAGCTTGCCGTTGAGCTCCTCCACGGCGGCGTGGATGCCCTCCAGCGCCTGCGAGGGGTTGGAGCCCTTGAGCAGCAGCACGATGCCCTGCAGGGTGTCGGAGTTGCCGTCCTTGCCCAGGATGCCGCGCCGCTCCACGTTGCCGTAGGTCAGCCGCCCCAGGTCCTTGACCAGCACGGGCGTGCCGCTGTCCGTGGTCTTGACGACCACGTTGCCCATGTCGTCCAGCGAGCCCAGCAGGCCCACGCCGCGCACCACATAGGAGACATCGCCCCGGTCGATGACGCTGCCGCCGCCGCTGGCGTTGTTGGCATTGATGGCCTCGATCACCTGGGACAGCGCCAGCCCGTACTGCAGCAGCCGCGCCGGGTCCAGCTCCAGCATGAACTGCGTGGTCAGGCCGCCGAAGTTGGTCACGTCCACCACGGACTGCGCCTTCTTCAGGCGCGGGATCACCACCCATTGCTGCAGCTCGGACAGCTCGCGCAGGCTGCGCACGGGGCTTTCCAGCGTGTAGCGGTAGACCTCGCCCGTGGGCGAGCTGTAGGGGTCCAGCCCGGCGCGGGCGCCGTAGGGCAGCGTGACCTCGTCGATGCGCTCCTTCAGGCGCTGGCGCGCCCAGTAGCCGTCCACGCCGTCCTCGAAGACCACGGTGATCAGCGACAGCGCGAACAGGCTGCGCGAGCGCAGCACGTGCATGCCGGGCGTGGCCAGCAGGGCGCGCTCCAGCGGAATGGTGATCTGCTGCTCTATCTCCTCGGCCGCGAGACCGGGCACCTGGGTGACGATCTGCGAGGTCACGTCGGCGATGTCGGGATAGGCCTCCAGCGGCAGCTGCTTCCAGCTGAACACGCCATACAGGGCCGCGAAGCAAAAGACCAGCCAGACCACGCCGCGGCGCGAAAAGCCGATGTTGACGATGCGCTCGATCATTGCAGCAGCACTCCCCCGTTGACCACCACGCGCTCGCCGGCCGCCAGGCCCGAGAGGATCTCGGCCTGGCCGTCCTGCTGCGCGCCGACCTGCACGTCGCGCGGCTCGAAGCGCCAGCCGCCCTTGTCCACGAAGACGCGCGTGCTGACCTGGCCCTGCAGCAGGGCCGCGGCCGGCACCATCACGGCCTGGCGCGCCGGGGCGTCGAAGCCCACGCGCGCAAACATGCCGGGGCGCAGCCGCCCTTCGGGGTTGTCCACGGCCACGCGCACCTTGACGCTGCGCGTGGCGGTGTCCACCAGCTCGCCCACGTACTGCACGCGGCCCTGCAGCTGCAGGTCGGGATAGGCGGCCAGCGCGATGTGGGCCTGCTGGCCCACGTCCACATGGGCCAGGTCGCGCTCGCTGACGCTGGCGCTGAGCCAGACCTTGCGCAGGTCGGCCACGGTCATGACGGAGGCATTCACATCGTTCCAGTAGCCGCCCTGCGAGCCCGCCATCTCGACCACGCGGCCGCTGATGGGCGACTTGACCACGTAGCTGCCGCGCGAGCCTTCCTGCACGGCCGCACCCAGCTGGGACAGGTGGTCGGAGGCGGCGCGCGCATCGGCACCTGCTGCGGCCAGCGACTGCTGCGCGGCCTCGTAGTCCTTGCGCGCGGCGATCTCGGCATCGAACAGCAGCTTCTGGCGGTCGAATTCCTGGCGCGCGTGCAGCAGCGCGGCCTGGGCCTTGGCGTGCTCGGCACGCACGCTGGAGATCTCGGAGGAGTCCATGGTGATCAGCGCATCGCCGGCCTTCACCGCATCGCCCAGCTGGTGGTGCAGGCGCACCAGGCGGCCCGCCACGGGCGGCGTGATGCGGACCAGCTTTTCAGGCTCGGCCTCGATGGTGGCGGGGGCCGACAGGCGGGTCTGCAGCGGCTGCAGGGCGATCTCGGCCACCTGCAGGCGCTCGCGCAGCGGCGAGCCTTCGGGCACCACGATGAGGTTGCCTTCGCGGCGCACGGGGGCCGGCTGCGGGGCGGCGGTGGCGGGGGTTGCTACTGCAGCCTGGGTTTCGGCCGGGCCGTTGCAGGCGGCCATGGCCACGCTGATCAGCAGCCCGCCCACAGGCCAGGCGGCCGCCAGCAAGGGATGGCGCGGGTGCAGGCCATGGAGTCGGTCATGGGATCGGCCATGTGGTTGGCCATGGGGTCGGCCTGGTCGTTCGGAAGCGAGAAAGCGGGTCATCCTGAGGTCTCCGGGTGCCACGGACCCGCGCAGACCTCTCGCCCCTTCAGGCGATCACAGGCCTCCGCCCGGGTCCGGGCAGATCAAGAAATGGAAGAAGGGAAAGACGGGAAGGGGCGGCGCGGCAGCGCCTGGCAGGATCGGGATCGGAATCAGGATCGGGGTCCATGGGGTATTCCTTTGCGTGTGGGTGGCGCAGTCCCCGTGCAGGCCGGGAGCCCTGTTTGCTGCAGTGCAATATGTGCCCGGAATTATCAAAGGCGAAAGTGCCTGCGGCCAGCCTTTGTTGGGAAGGCTGGCCTGTTCATTGGTGGATGCGGGATATACCTTCGTATAGAAGATGGCCGGCACAAGCCCCCCTCGGCCCGGCCCGACCCAGCCCGGCCCGGAAAGCAAAAAGCCGCCAGCGCGGAGCGGGCGGCTTGCGGGCGAAGGCCTGCGGGAAAGCTCAGTCCACTTTCAGGCCGATGGCTTTCACCAGTTCGCCAAAGCGCTCGCGCTCGGTGGCGTGGTGGTCGATGAAGGCCTTGCGGCTCAGCGGCGCGGGCGTGGCGCCCAGGGTGAGGATGACGTCGTTGACGTTCTTTTGCTCCAGCGCCTTGGCCACGGCAGTGCGAACGGCCTCGATCACCGATTCGGGCGTGCCGGTGGGCGCGTAGATGCCGAACAGCGTGTCCGCATCAAAGCCCGGCAGGCCGCTTTCGGCCAGCGTGGGCACGTTGGGGTATTGCGGCGAGCGGTGCGGGCTGCCGATGGCCAGCAGGCGCAGCTTGCCCGCCTCGACCTGCTTGAGGCCCGGACCCGGGTCGAACCAGAACTGCAGCTGCCCGCTGAGCACGTCGCTGAGCGCCGGGCCCGCGCCCTTGTAGGGGGCGTGCACGGCATCGACACCGGCCATGCGCTTGAACATCTCGCCTGCCAAATGCGGCGAGCTGCCCTGGCCCGGCGAGCCGTAGGACAGCTTGCCGGGGTTGGCCTTCAGGTGCTTGATGAACTCGGCCACGTTGGTGGCGGGCACGGCGGGATTGGTCTCCAGGAACACATGCACGCGCGCCACGGCAGCCACGGGCGTCAAATCCTTTTCGGGATTGAAGGCCAGCTTGCTGTAGATCATCGGATTGATGGTGATGGCCCCGCCCGAGCTGAGCAGCAGCGTGTAGCCATCCTTGGGCGCGCGCACGGTTTCGCTGATGCCGATGTTGCCGCCCGCACCGGGCTTGTTGTCCACCACCACCGACTGGCCCAGTACCTGGGACATGGTGGGCGTGATGGCGCGCGCCAGCACATCGGCCGCGCCGCCGGGCGCGAAGTTCACCACCAGGCGCACGGGGCGCTCGGGCCATTTGTCGCCGGCCTTCTGCGCCAGCGCAGGGACCGAGGCCGTCGCGCCCAGCAGGGCCAGCAGGCCCAGGCGGCGCCAGCGGCTGAAGGGGGTTGTCTTGTGCATGAGCTATGTCTCCTTGGGTTATGAGTTCTTGAAAACGGTGAGGGCGCCTGAAGCAGCAGCGGCGCAGCGGCGCTACGGTCAATCCAGCCGTATGCCCGCCGACTCGATGACCTGGCCCCAGCGCCGGCTTTCGCTGCGCCAGTAGTCACGCATCTGGGCGGGCGTGCCGGGCAGCGGCTCCAGCGACAGCGCCTCGAAGCGCGCCAGCACGGCAGGCGAGCGCAGCGCCTGCTGCAGCGCCACGGACCAGGCCTGTACGGTGGCGTCGTCCGTGCCTGCGGGTGCAACCAGGCCCTGCCAGGCATGGGCCTCGAAATCCTTCACGCCCTGCTCGGCCAGCGTGGGCACGCCCGGGTGGCTCTTGAGACGCTCGGCGCTGGCCACGCCGATGACGCGCAGCTTGCCGGCCGCAATGTGCTGGGCCGCCGCCGCGCTGTCGGCCAGCATGAAGGGGATCTGGCCGCCGATCACGTCGATCAGGGCCGGCCCCGCGCCGCGATAGGGCACATGGGACATCTTCACGCCCAGGCGCTGGGCCAGCAGTTCGGTGGCCAGGTGGTGGGGCGTGCCCAGGCCCGGGCTGCCGTAGCTGACGGGGCCTGGCTGGGCCTTCACCCACTGCGTGAACTCCTGCAGGTTGTGCACCGGCAGCTGGTTGCCGACCACGAGGAACAGCGGAAAGCGCGCCAGCAGGCCGATGGGCACGAAGTCCTTCTCGGCGTTGTAGGCCAGCTTGCGAAACAGGTGGGGGTTGGCCGCCAGCGTGGCGAAGTCGGCCGTGAAGACCAGGCTGCCCAGCTCGCGCGTGCGCGCCGCGTATTCGGCGGCGATGTTGGTGCCGGCCCCGGGCTTGTTCATGACGACCACGGTGCGGCCCAGGGCCTTGCCAAAGGACTCGCCCACGGTGCGCGCCACGGCGTCCGAGCCGCCGCCTGCGGCAAAGCCCACCACCCATTCGACGGGCTTGCCGGTCTGTGCGTGTGCCGTGCCCATGCCCAGCAGGGGCGGGGCGCCTATGGCCAGTGCGGCCTTGAGTGCTTGTCTGCGCAGCATCTTGTCTCCTTCTTGTAGTGGCTCGTTTTGCCTTGAGCGCGTTCAGCGCGGTGCGACAGCGCCCGCGTTCTCCGACAGGCTGACCAGTGCGTGCAGCGTGCGCGTCACGGGCACGGCAATGCCCAGGCGGTCGGCCACCTGCAGCACGGCGCCATGGATGGCGCCCGTCTCGGTGGCACGGCCAGCCAGCAGGTCCTGCAGCATCGAGGGCTGGTGGCCCCGGTGGTGGTCCAGCGCATCGCGCACGGCCGCGCCCACGCGCTCGGCACTGGCGGCGACGCCATGGGCATGGGCGACGGACAGCACCTCGTCCAGCACGCGCTGCAGCAGGGCCTCGCCCTGCGGATTGGCCAGTCCGTCCACGGTCTGGCGCGTCACGGCGCACACGCCGTTGAAGGCGGCATTGAAGGCCAGCTTTTCCCAGATGGCTTCCTGCACCTGCGGGTCGATGCGGCAATGCATGCCTGCGCGGTTGAGGTCGTCCGCCAGCAGGTCGAAGACCGCGCTGTGCTGGCCATCGCAAGGCATGAAGCGAATGCCGCCCTGCCCCATGGAGCTGACCTCGCCCGGCGACATCACGCGCGCAGGCCAGGTGGTCACGCCCACGGCGATGCGCTCGGCCGGCACCCGCTCGCGCAGCACGTCGGCATGGCCTATGCCGTTTTGCAGGCTCAGGAAGTGCGTGTCCGGCCCGATGAGATGGGCAATGCCCTGCAGCGCGGCCCGCGTATGGGCCGACTTGGTGAAGACCAGCCACAGCGCGGGCCCCGCCGTGAGCTGCTCGGCCCGCGCGGCCTGTACGCGGGCCTGCAGCAGCCCCTCATCGGTGTGGCAGCGCGCGCCATCGCGGTTCAGGGCCTGCAGCAGCTCGTCGTTCACATCGACCAGGGTCACGTCCAGGCCGATGCGGGCCAGCCGCGCCCCGAACAGGGTGCCCATGGCGCCTGCGCCGAGGATGCCTATGCTTCTTGTGTTTTCCATTGCCGTGTCTCCTGCAGGGGGCTTCGCCTCAGGCGACTTCGACCTCGACCACGATGGGCTTGGGATGGGCCAGCGCGCGGGCCAGCACATCGGCCAGCTCGGCCGCGTTCTCCACATGCACGCCGTCGCAGCCCTGGCCACGCGCCAGCGCCACGAAGTCGATGTCGGGCAGTTCCGTGCCCTCGACCTTCTCGCCCTCGCGGTAGCCGAAGACATGGGCGAAGTCCTGCAGCGCCGCATAGCGGCGGTTCTTGAGAATCACGAAGCTGATGGGCAGGCGCAGCTGGGCTGCACTCCAGAGGGCCTGGATGGCGTACATGGCCGAGCCGTCGCCGATGACGGCGACCACCTTGGCCTCGGGCTGCGCCAGTGCCACGCCCACGGCGGCCGGCATGCTGTGGCCCAGGCCGCCGCTGCACATGGTGTAGAAGGTGCCCGAGTGGAAGATGGGCAGATAGGTCTGGATGGTGGAGCGCGAGCTGGGCGCCTCTTCCACCACGATGCTGCGGCGGTCGCGCACCTGGGCCAGCGTGTGCATGGCAAAGGCCACCGACATGCGCTCGCCTGCGGCGGGCGCGGCCGGCACGGGCGCTGCGGGCCGGGGTGCGGGCGCCTGGCGCGGTGCGGGTGCGGGGCGCTGCAGCAGCTCCTCCACGCCCATGCGCACATTGCCCACGGCAGCCGTGCCCACGGGGGCCCAGGCGGCAATGGCCGGGTCTTCGATCAGTTGGTAGAGCGCCGTGCCTTCGGGGATGTGCGGGCCCTCGCCTTCCACGTGGTAGGTGAAGGCGGCCGCGCCCACGGCGAAGACCACGTCATGGCCGGACAGCAGTTGCACGATGCGCTCACGCATGGCGGGCAGGAAGCCGGCGAACAGGGGATGGTCCTCGGGGAAGCTGCAGCGCCCGCTCATGGGGGCCACGAAGACGCGGGCCTGGTGGCGCTCGGCCAGCGCGACCACGGCATCCCAGCCCTGGGCCCGGTCCACGGCCGCGCCCACGACCAGGGCCGGGGCACGCGCCGCATCCAGCGCCTGGCCTATGAGGTCCAGCGTGCGCGGATCGGGCCGCGTCTCGAAGCCCACATGGCGCAGCGTGACGGGCTCGGCCGGCTTGTCCCAGTCATCGGCGGGAATGGAGACCAGCACGGGGCCGCGCGGCTCCTGCATGGCGATGTAGTAGGCGCGCGCCAGCGCCTGGGGCACGTCTTCGGCGCGCGCGGGCTCGCAGCTCCACTTCACATAGGGCTTGGGCAGCTCGGCGGCCTGGTTGGAGTGCAGGAAGGGGTCGAACTGCAGCAGCGAGCGCGCCTGCTGGCCCGCCGTGATCACCAGGGGCGTGCGGTTCTTGAAGGCCGTGAAGATGTTGGCCATGGCATGGCCCACGCCCGCGGCCGAATGCAGGTTCACGAAGCTGGCATTGCGCGTGGCCTGGGCATGGCCGTCGGCCATGCCCACGACCACGGTTTCCTGCAGGCCCAGCACATAGGAGAAGTCTTCGGGGTAGTCGCGGAACAGCGGCAGCTCGGTCGAGCCCGGGTTGCCGAAGATGCGCGTCATGCCCAGCTCGCGCAGCATGGCGATCACGGCATGGCGCACGGTGTACGTCGCGGTGCAGGTCGCGGTGGAAGAGGATGCCTCGGCGGGCTGGCTGCGCGGTGTGGTGGGTGCTTGCAAGATGGGGTCTCCTGGGGAATGGGCCGGCCGCCCGGTGCGTGCCGCGCGGAGGCCATGGAAGTCGGTGCCCATGGTGCAGGCGCTTATGATTTCCAGCAATTGAATAAACTATCTAAGAGATATTCACCAAATGGATATCAAGAACCTGGACCTCAACCTGCTGCGCGTCTTTGACGCCGTGTACCGCCACTGCAGCGTCAGCCGCGCGGCCGAGGAGCTGGGCATGTCCCAGCCCGCCGCCAGCCAGGCCGTGACGCGGCTGCGCCTGCTGCTGGGCAATCCGCTGTTCGAGCGCGCGCACGCAGGCGTGCGCCCCACGCCGCGTGCCGAGCGCCTGGCGCTGGCCGTGCGCCAGGCGCTGGAGGTGCTCGAAGTCGCCATGTCCGAGGCCCAGAGCTTCGAGCCACTGCAGGCGCGCCAGCGCTTTCGCATCCACCTGAGCGACATCGGCGAGGCGCGCTTTCTGCCGCCGCTGATGCAGGCGCTGCACCAGCGCGCCCCGCATGTGCAGCTGGAGACCCTGCCCATGCCGCTGGACGGCATTGCCGATGCGCTGGACCGGGGCACGCTGGACATCGCCATCGGCTTTCTGCCGGGTGGCACGCGGACCCGGCAGACCGTGCTGCTGTCCGACCACTACGGCGTGCTGCTGCGCAGCGGCCACCCCGCGCTGGCGCACCTGCCCGAAGACGCGCCACTGGCGCTGGCCACGCTGCGCCAGCTGGATTTCGCGGCGGTGCGCTCGCATTCGGAGACGCTGCGCATCCTGCAGGCGCTGCGGCTCGATGAGCGCATCCGCCTGTCGGCAGCACACTTCATGGCCGTGCCCTCCATCGTGGGCAAGACCGACCTGGCGGTGATCATGCCGGCCGAGATCGCGGCCGGCTTTGTCGAGCGCGGCGGCTATGCGGTGCGCGATGCCGACCTGCCCGATCACCGCTTCGACGTGTCGCTGCACTGGAGCTGGCGCTTCGAGCAGGAACCGGCCAAGCGCTGGCTGCGCGAACTGGTCTGCGAGCTGTTCCAGCAGCCCCGGCACCGCGAGGCCGCCGCGCCCTGAAGGGCCGGCCGTCAAGGCCATGACTTGCGGGCCTGCCGACTCAGTTTCGTCTAAGAAACCGGCGCCAGACTGGTCCCTGCGCCGACAAGGGCACGCGGCCGGCCCCGCCGAAGATGGGCACCGGCCTGTTTCATCCACTCTCCAGGAAAGACTCACCATGCAACTCAAGGACAAGGTCGCCTTCATCACCGGCTCGGCCAGCGGCATCGGCAAGGAGATCGCCACGCTGTTCGCCAGCGAGGGCGCGCGCATCGTCATTGCCGACCTCAACAAGGAGGCGGCCGACGCCACGGCGGCCGAGCTGCGCGCCACGGGAGCGCAGGCCATGGGCGTGGCCGTGGACGTGACCGACGAGGCCCAGGTCAACGCCTCGGTCGAGGAGGCCGCCCGGGCCTTCGGCGGCATCGACATCCTGGTCAGCAATGCCGGGATACAGATCGTGCATCCGGTGGAGGAATTCAGCTTTGCCGACTGGAAGAAGATGCTGGCCATCCACCTGGACGGCGCCTTCCTCACCACGCGCGCCTGCCTCAAGCACATGTATGCGCAGGGCCGCGGCGGCAGCGTGATCTACATGGGATCGGTGCACTCCAAGGAGGCCTCGCTGCTCAAGGCGCCCTATGTCACGGCCAAGCACGGCCTGATCGGGCTGGCCAAGACCGTGGCCAAGGAAGGCGCCAAGCACGGCGTGCGCGCCAATGTGATCTGCCCGGGCTTCGTACGCACGCCGCTGGTGGACAAGCAGATTCCCGAGCAGGCCCGCACGCTGGGCATCAGCGAGGACGAGGTCATCAAGAACGTGATGCTCAAGGAAACCGTGGACGGCGAGTTCACCACCACCGAGGACGTGGCCCGCGTGGCCCTGCTGTTCGCGGGCTTCCCCAGCAATGCGCTGACCGGCCAGTCGCTGGTGGTCAGCCACGGCTGGTTCATGCAGTAAGTCGCCAGTCGGCCCCTCAATCGGCCTTCAATCGGCCTTCAGGCCCAGCGCCCGGGTCACGGCGGCATAGCGGTCGATGTCGGCCGCGATCAGCGCCTGGAATTGGCCCGGTGTCTGCCGCGCCAGGGTGTAGCCCTGGTCGCGCAAGCCAGCGCTGACGGCGGGATCGGCCAGCGCCTGCTCCAGCGTGTCATGCAATGCCTGCACCGTGGCCCGGGGCGTGGCGGCAGGTGCCAGCAGGCCGTGCCACTGCTCCACCGCAAAGCCCGGCAGGCCGCGCTCGGCCACCGTGGGAACGCCGGCCAGCTGCGGCAGTCGCTGCGGCGCCGTGACGGCCAGGGCGCGCACGCGGCCTGCAGCGATCATGGCCGCCGCACTGCTGGCCGTGACCATGCCCGCCGCCACCTGGCCTGCCGCCACGGCCGTGATGGCCGGGCCGCAGCCCTTGTAGGGCACATGCTGCACAAAGCGCTTCGCCTCCCGGGCCAGCATCTCGCCGGCCAGGTGCTGGGGCGTGCCGTTGCCGCAGGAGGCGAACAGCAGCGGCCGTTCCTGGCGCGCCTGGGCCAGCGCATCCTCCAGCGTCTGCAGCGCGCTGTCCGCAGGCACGACCAGCACCGAGGCGATGGAGCCGGCGTTGAACACCGCCGTGAAGTCCTTGCGCGGGTCGAAATCCAGGCGTTCGTAGACACCGGGGTTGATGGCGAACGAGCTGTTGGCCATCAGCAAGGTGCTGCCGTCCGCTGCGGCCTGGGCCACGGCATGGGCGCCGATGTTGCCGCTGGCGCCGGGCCGGTTCTCCACCACCACGGGCTGGCCCAGGCGCTGCTGCAGCTGCTCGCCCAGGCGCCGCGCCAGCAGGTCCGTGCCGCCGCCCGGCGGAAACGTCACGACGATGGTGATGGGGCGCTCGAAGCGCGTGCCGGCCTTGCCCGGCGCCGCCAGCCACAGCCCCGATGCGCCCGCCAGCAGCGCGCAGGCCGCCAGCGTCCAGAGTCTCCGTCGCTTCAAGGTACGCCCTTCAAAAAACATGGCAACTGCTCCACTGGGCTAGGTGCAAAAAACCGGCGCAGCCCAACTCAGGGACACCGAGCAAGGGCCTGAGCCGGCCGCGCCGCCCCGCAGCCAGGGTGTCGCCGGTTGCCCGGACGCCCCCCTCCCGCGCAGCGAGAGAGGGGGAAGCCGCGCAGCGGCTCAGGGGGTGCCTCATTTCAGGTGTCGAGGCCGATGTCGAGAACCCGGGCGCTGTGCGTGATCCAGCCCACGGCGATCTGGTCCACGCCAGTCTCGGCCACGGCGCGCGCCGTCTCGGGCGTGATGCGGCCCGAGGCTTCGGTCACCGCGCGCCCGCGCGCCATGGAGACGGCCGTGCGCAGCGTGTCCAGGTCCATGTTGTCCAGCAGCACCACTTCCACGCCCAGGGACAGCGCCACCTCCAGCTGCTCCAGCGTGTCCACCTCCAGCTGGATCTGCACCATGTGGCCCACGCCTGCGCGCGCCCGGGCCAGGGCTTCGGCCACGCCGCCGGCCAGCGCGATGTGGTTGTCCTTGATCAGCACGGCATCGTCCAGGCCGAAGCGGTGGTTGCTGCCGCCGCCCACGCGCACCGCGTACTTCTGCAGCGCGCGCAGGCCTGGCATGGTCTTGCGCGTGCAGGTCACGCGTGCGCCCGTGTCGGCGATGGCCCTCGCGATCGATGCCGTGGCCGTGGCCACGCCGCTCAGGTGGCACAGGTAGTTGAGCGCCACGCGCTCGGCGGTGAGGATGGCGCGCGCGCTGCCGTGGATGCGCGCGATCTCCTGGCCGGGCGCCAGTTCGCTGCCATCGCGCAGCACCGGCTCGAAGCGCGACTGCGCATCCAGCGCACGGAACGCCAGCCGCGCCATGTCCAGCCCGGCCAGCACGCCCTCCTGGCGCGCCACCAGGCGCAGTTCGGCCTGTGCGTTGGCAGGAACAATGGCATCCGTGGTCAGGTCGCCCGCGCGGCCCAGGTCTTCCAGCAGGGCCGAGCGCACCAGCGGCTCCAGCATCAGGTCGGGCAGCGGCGGTACCGGCAGGCGGGCACTGAGGGCATTGGCAATATTAATGCTCATTTTGAGTATATGTAGGTCAAAAAAATGTGGCGCGCGGCCTTGCGGGCTTGAGCGAGGAACTTATGCTAGATACGAGCATAAGTGCTGTCAAGCCATTGTCACAATCGGGCAAGTGCCGTGCGGCTCAGGGAGAACCGTCGATACCCTTGGCCAGGGGCAGCTTGCTGCCGGAGATGGCGCGTTCCAGCAGCACATCGCTGCGAAAGCGGAACAGCTTGGCCGGCCGGCCCGCCGAGCCCACCGTGAGCTGGCCGGTCTCCTCGACCAGATCCTGCTGCTCGATCAGACGGCGGAAGTTCTGCTTGTGCAGCCCGCGCCCGGCCAGGGCCTCCACCGTCTGCTGCAGCTGCAGCAGCGTGAACTCGGGCGGCATCAGCTCGAACACCACGGGCCGGTACTTGATCTTGGCGCGCAGCCGCGCCATGCCCGTGGCCAGGATGCGGCGGTGGTCGTGGTGCATGGCCTCGCCGGGCAGCATGGCGGCCGCGCCATGGACGCGGTGGGCCGCCTCCTGCACCAGTCCGGCCTCGTACAGCAGCTCGTAGCGCTGCAGCACCATGTCCTCGTTCCAGGGCCCGCCGTCCAGGCCGAAGGCAATGTCCGCGCGCTGGCGCCGCAGCGCACGCTGGGCGCCGCGCGCCTCGGCCATCCAGGCATGCAGGCGCGGAGCGATGTGGGAGCGCAGCAGGGCCGGCTCGCCGCTGCGCCAGTCTTCCCAGGGAAAGTAGCGGTACCAGTCCTGCCAGACGGCCTGCCCCGCGCTGCGGTCCGCGGATTCGCGCGTCAGCCCCAGGTAGCTGACCGAGATCACGCGCGCCCCGCTGGCATCGGTGCGATCGCCATCGGCAAAGGTGTAGAGCTGCTCCATGTAGCCCAGCGGGTGATGGGTCTGCTCCTCCACCCAGGCGCGCAGGCCGGCCTGCAGCGAACGGTGCCCCACCTCGAACGGCCCCGCCGGCAGCAACTGCCCGTCCGCCGTGGTCAGCACGCGCGGTGTGCCCTGGGTCACGGCCGCCAGCACGGCAACGAGTTCGGCATGGATGGGAGAGGCTGCGGGACTGGTGGGGTGGGGCACGAAGGTGAGGGAGGTCGGTTGGCGGGATGGGTGATTATGGTGGGTTGCCGCCGCTGCGGCCGGCTGCCCGACCTGCCCGCCCGGCCACTCAGGCCAGCGCGGCCTTGAGGATCTTCCTGTCCACCTTCCCTACGGAATTTTCTGGAAGGGCGTCAACGTAGTGGTAGGCAACGGGTGCATGCATCCGCGAGAGCTCGCCCAGCACCGCAGCGGTCAGGTGCTGCTGCGTGAGTGCACGTCCCGTTTCGTCGCCGGTTCTCACGACGAAGGCGCACGGCACCTCGCCCAGGTCGGCATCGGGCCGGCCCACGACACAGCAGGCGCGTACGCCCGGCACCTTCGCAAGCACGCCTTCGATGAGGTTGGGAGAGAGGTTCTCGCCGCCGCGGATGATCACGTCCTTGATGCGGCCGGTGATGTACAGATACCCCTGGGCATCGAAGCGCCCCAGGTCTCCGGTGCGCAGTGCCGGCCCGGGGTCGGCGGGCGCGCCTGCGGTCTCCTCTTCGAGATAGCCCAGCATGAGGGTGGGTCCGCTGATGCAGATTTCTCCTTCTTGCAGGGGATCTTCGATCTCGGCACCGCCCGGCCTGGCAAGAAAGACCCGCTGCCCCGGCAGCACCGTGCCCACGGAGCCTACCCTGCGCGCGAGCGGCGGATTCATCGCAGAGGTGCAGGTCGCTTCCGAGAGCCCGTACGACACGACCAGGGGCACGCCCAACTTTTCCTCGACCCGCCTGTGCAGCTCCTCGGTGATGGGGGCCGAGCCGCAGCGCGCCATGCGCAAGGCGGCCAGCGAGGCTGGCGGAAACTCGAACGCGAGCATGCGCGAGTACATGGTCGGCACTCCCGTGATCACGGTGGGCCGATGCCGCTCCATCAGCGCCGGCATGTCCTGCGCCTTGAAGCGCTCCGCCAGCACGACGGTCGAGCCCGCCAGCAGTGGGGCCAGCAATTGGTTGTTGACGCCATTGGTGTGGTGCAGCGGCATGGTGTGCAGCAGCCGGTCCTGCGGGCCGAGCCCCGTGTGCCGGACGATGCCGTCCGCGTTGACCCGCAACCCCAGGTGGCCTTGCAGCACGCCCTTGGGCTTGCCGCTGCTGCCGGAAGTGAACAGCAGGTAGGCACAGTCCCGGGGGCCCGATGTGCAAGCCCAGTACGGCTGCACATCGGGAGCAAGGCTTTCCAATGCAATGCGCCGTACCTGCGCAACGGCCGCCAGACAGGGGTCGTCATGGTGGCTCCGGTCATGCACCAGCCAGGTCATGGCCGTCGCCGCAAAACGCCTTGCGGTCTCCTCGGCGCCAAGCCCGGGCTCCAGCACGCAGGGACAGGCGCCGGCCACCAGGGTCGCGAGCAGTGCGCAGGCCAGGTCCAGCGACCGCGGCACGGCAATGGCCACGCGGTCGCCCTCGCGTATCCCGGCAGCCCGCAGGCCACCGGCCAGCACGCCCACCCGCTGCGCGAGGGCTCCGTAGCTCAGGACACCGCCTTGCGCCACCAGGGCCGGCCTTGCGGCCCACCCTGGCGACTGCCAGCGGCGATGAAAGGCCGCGACCAGGGATTCGAATTCGTCGGTCATTGGCAGCTCCTGTCCGGTGCGGCTCAGCGCAGGCTCACGCGTGCATCGCGCTCGAACTGCCCGTCAGGGTCCAGCGAGGCCAGGGCCTGGAGCTCGCGCTGCGTTGGCGGGTCGGTGGGATGCGCCGTGCTGGCGTCAAACTCGAAACCCGTGCGCTCGCGCACTTCTTCGAGGGATGCCTGCGGGTGCCATGAATCCAGCGCCAGGCGTCCGTCGCGCTTGATGAAGGTCGCGATCGGAGTGACCACTCCATGAAAGCCTCCCCACGAGGTGCGAAAGTCGAGCTTGTTCACCAGGGTGCGCGTCGAATGCTCGGTACGCCAGGTGCACGCGCGCAAGGCGGTGGGAAGCATGACGGCGCCGCCGCCTCCACCGGGAAGGCGCACCTTGGGCCTGTGCCAGTCGCCGATCGCCGAGTTGTTGGCGCACCCCTCGCCGTCGATCTGCGCCGCGCCAAGAAACGTCAAATCCATGCGCCCGCGGCAGCACAGGTCGTAGAAGTCCTCGTTGGCGAAGATGGACGCGCTGCGCTGCGCGAGCACGGGGTCCGAGCTCGACAGCGGGACGCTGGACGGCTCGGGGTCCACGCCGCCCGCGACGTTGATGTAGATGAAGTCCTCATCCAGCGTCTTTTTGGCCAGCAGGCAGGCCAGCATGGGCAGTGTCGAATTGACGCCGCTGAACGTGATCTCGCCGGGCCGGATGAACCGGGCCAGGTTGATGGCGATGTATGAAAAACCGGACCAGTTCGCGCTCATCGTGCCTTCTCCTGTGTTGCTGCCTCGGGCGCTTTCGCCAGGTGCGCGGCCAGGGCTTCGTCGCCCTCGGCCAGATAGCTTTCGACCGCGGGGTAGTCGATCGGATAGCTGGGCCAGCATGAGCCTGGCCAGGCGCCGCCGGGGACGACGGAGAAGGCTTCGACCATGAAATACGGCACGACGGTGGACTCCGGGTTGTCCTGGAATACCTGCGTGTCCACCAGCTTTTCCGCCACCACCAGCACACTGCGTGAGGCACGGCTCATGATGCGGTCCCAATGCGGCGTGCCCGCAATGCGCACGTTCCCCTGCCGGTCGATCTCCGAGGCAAGCAGCACCGCATAGTCCGGCTCGATGGCCGGGATGGCGTACACCGGTGCGCGATCCGAGTACGGGTCCGGCAGGCTCACCCAGCCGTTCAAGGCGGGCAGGTCGCTTCCGTGCAAGCCCGCGCACGGCTGAAAGGGGATGCCGTACGCCGCCGCGCGCAGCCCGGCGGTCAGGCTCGCGCAGGCATGCTCTTCGAGAACGACTTCCTGGCGCTCGACGGCCCGGCGGTACCAGGGCGCCAGGCCGAAGTTACCCTCCATCGCGACGATGCCGGCCCGCACCTTTCTGACGGCCCCGGCCCGGCAAAGAATGTCGATGTCGTAGCCGGGAGACTGCTTGATGATTTCAAGGCCGGTCCTGCCCTGGCGGATCAGTTCGCGCACGAAGGCGAACGGGCCACGGTGAAGAAAGCTCCCGCCGATGGCCAGGGAGGCCCCGTCCGGTACGCGCGAGACGAGTTCCTGCAGGGGAACACATTTGTTTTTTCCGACGAATCCAGAAGGCATGGGTTGGTCCTTGTGAAAATTGCTCCACTACTGGCCCAGATACTTGCGCAGCCGGTCTTTCAACCCTGGCCGCGCGGCGGAACGCACCAGATGCGCCAGGTCGGCATCCGCCTGTACCGTATCGAGCGCGCGATACAGCGAGGCCCGGGCCTCGTCCTCGAGTTCAACGACCAGCGCTTCGCATTCCTGCACCACGCCCGGCCAATCCTCCTGGGCCAGGACCTGCTGGACGAATCCCATCTGCACGGCCTCGTCCGTGGAAAACGGCCGGCTTGCGCCGAGGATGTCCAAGGCCTTCTGCGTTCCCACCAGGTCGGCGAAGCGCCGGGTTCCGAGCACCAGGCCGAACTTCAGGCCGGGCATGCGGAACATGCCCTGTGCGCTGGCAATACGCCGGCGGCATGCGGCGAACAGGTCGACGCCAGCCCCGTACACCTTGCCATGCGCCAGGGCGACGGTGTATGCCGGCGACGTTGCAAGCGCCTGAAGCAGCTGTTCGATGCGGATGAAGCGCAGGACGAGATCGCCTTCGCTCTGTGCCTCCAGGTCGGACAGATCGAAGCCGGCGCACAGGCTCTTTCCAGCGCCGCGCAGGACCAGCAGGCGAGCCCCCTGGGCATGGGCATGCCGTACCCCCTCCAGCAGTGCGTCGACCAGCTCCGCGTTGAGGGCATTGAGCTTGTCGGGGCGGTTGAGGGTGAAAGTCCAGCGGTGGCCGCTGACCTGGATATCCAGGACGCCGCTCATACCGTCTCCTTTGCGCCATCGCGCAGCGGACCCAGCACCTGCTCGTTGTGCTCGCCCAGCGAAGGCGGCCGCAGCCGCACCGCCAGCGTGCGGTCATCGAAGCGGACGGGCGAGACAAAGGTCCTGGTCTTCACGCCGTTGGGCAGCTCCAGCGGTTGCACCCACTGCATGTGCTCGACCTGCGGGTCGGCGAGCACCTCCGAGTACCGATTGATGGGCGCGCAGGGCACCCCCGCGTCGCGAAAGCGCTGCAGCCAGGTCGCCGTGTCGGCTCGCACGAACTCCTCTTCGAGGATCTCCAGCAGAGCATCCTGGTGCTGGGCACGCAGCGTCGGCGTCAGGAAACGGGCATCATCCAGCAGCGCCATCTTGCCGACCACTTCGCAGACCGAACGCCACAGCGCGTTGTTGCCGGCGGCCATGCCGAAGTAGCCATCGGACGAGCGAAAGACGCGGTACGGCGCGTTGCGGGGATGGGCCGAGCCCAGCGCGCGCGGGTCACGCCCGCTGCCGAAGTACTCCGATGTCTGTAGCGCCGCGATACCCAGCGTGGCGCCCAGCATTGGCACATCCAGATGTACACCCTGTCCGCTGGCCTGCGCCGCACGCAATGCCGCCGCAATGGAGAAAGCGGCATACAGGCCCGCGGAGAAATCGGCCAGCGGCACGCCGCACTTCACGGGAGCGCTGCCCTCCTCCCCGGTGATGCTCATGATGCCGCTCATGGCCTGGACGGTGAGATCGAACCCGCCTTCCCCGGACCGCGGCCCCGACTGTCCGTAGGCCGAGATGGAGCAGTAGACCAGGCGCCGGTTCAGGGCCTGCAGGTCCTTGTAGCCCAGCCCCAGGCGGTCCATGACACCGGGGCGATTGTTCTCGATGAGCACATCGGCACCCCGGACCAGCTCGCGCAGCAGTTGCACATCGCCGGCCTCCTTGAGGTTGAGGGTGACCGACTTCTTGTTGCGATTGAGCGAGGCGAAGTTCTCGCTGTAACCGTCACTGATGGGTGGCCAGCTGCGCAGGGTGTCACCGCCTTGCGGGTTCTCCACCTTGATCAGCTCGGCCCCCAGGTCCGCCAGGAGCATTCCACAAAAAGGCCCAGCCGCCACGTTGCAGATCTCGATCACTTTGATGCCGTCCAGCGGCAGTTGATGGCTCATGTTGTCTCCAAAAACGAGGGGCGTGGTCGGCGTGGTCGGCGTGTGCGGTTGGCTGGGGTTATCGCCAAGGTGTTGCCGCGTTGACAAATCCTACCAGCGGCGCCCATGATGTCAACAAATTATGAGACATCAATCCTAATTTTTGGGAATAAACAAAGAAATGAATTCAAGCCGACAGCGATCAGAAACCCATCGACCACAAGGGCAAAAGGAGACAAAAGATGATTCACAGACGCCAAATCCTGGCAGGCATCGCAGGCATGGCCTGCTCGGGGCCGTTGCTCGCACAGCAATGGCCGGCAAAGCCCGTGCGCGTCGTCACGCCCTACCCGCCCGGCGGCGCGACCGACATCACGGCACGCGTCTATGCGCAGTACCTGGGTCAATGGCTGGGCCAGCCCTTCGTCATCGAAAACCGGGCAGGCGCCGGAGGCGAAATCGGCGCCACGGCCGTGGCCAACAGCGCCGGCGACGGCTACAGCCTGTTGTTCGGAGCGATTGGCAGCCTGGCCATCCACGCGGTCATCCCCGCGCAAAAGCCTCCCTACGACCTGATGACGGCATTGACCGGCGTCTCCATGGGCAGCTCGGTGCCTCTGGCCATCGCGGTGCGCAGCGACCTGCCCGCCCATTCCGTGGCCGAGCTGGTCAAGCTCGGCAAGGCCGGCGGCAAAGGCCTGACCTATGGTTCCGCGGGCAATGGTTCCACCCAGCACATGACGGGGGAGTACTTCCAGCAGGCGGCCGGCATGAAGCTGGTGCACATCCCCTACAAGGGAAGCGCGCCCGCTGTCGCCGATCTGCTGGGTGGCCAGATCGACCTGGTCTTCGAGACGCTGCCGGCACTGGCCTCGCAGATCGGCAGTGGCAAGCTGCGCATCCTGGCCGTGACCAGCGCCAGGCGCAGCGACATGCTGCCCGACGTGCCCACGCTCAAGGAATCGGGCTTCCCGGATTTCGAAGTCACGACCTACTACGGGCTGCTCGCGCCCAAGGCCACACCACCGGCCATCGTGGCCCAGCTCTCGAAGGCCATGCAGGAGATCGCAAAGATGCGCGAAGTACGCCAGACGCTGCAAAAGCAGGGCGCCGATGCCTACGCAAGCAGTCCCGAACACACCACCCGGCTCATCGAGGCCGAGCTGGCCAAGTGGGGCCAGGTTCAAAAGACTGCCCAGGTGCAGTGAACGCAACGGCACCCTCATGCAAAGCATGCGAATTGCCGTCGTGGGAGGCGGCTCCGTGGCCACATCCTTCCTGTTCCATCTGGTGCGTGCGCGAGTGCAGGCACAAAGCGCCCTCCCTCGGCTGCAGGTGCTGGTCTTCGAGCCGGCCCCTGCCGTCGGCCGTGGAGCGGCCTATGCCGACGACGCACCCACCAATCTTCTGAACGTCACGGCCGGCAGCATGTCCGTCGCCGAAGATGACCGGCAACACTTTCTGCGCTGGCTCCACCGCCAGGCAATCACCCATTTCCAGGGCGAGCAGATCACGCACGACTCGTTTCTGCCGCGCCCGCTTTTCGGCCGCTATCTGGAAGATGTCTACCGCGAAACCTGTGCCACGGGGGCTACGTTGGGCGTAGACATCCGCCACGTCCGGGAGGCCGTGCACGATGTCAGGGCAGACCCACCGGCCGGCTACCGGCTCGTGACACAGCAGGCAGAGCACATCGCGCAACGGGTGATCCTCGCCATCGGCAACCTGAGCTCGGCCGCGTTCGAGGACCTGCGCGGCCACGCCGGCTACTTCGACAGCCCGTACCCGGTCCGGGCACTGGCCTGTGGCATCCCCCGCGATGCGACGGTATGCGTGCTGGGCACGAGCCTGAGCGCCATCGACGCCGTGGTGGCGCTTGCCGAAGCCGGCCACACGGGGCCGATGTACTGCATGTCCCGCAACGGCAGGCTTCCGTCGGTCAGGGGCCTGAAGAACCAGCCCGTCACACTGAGTCCGCGCCTTGTGGCCACCCTTGCCGAAGGGGTCGCCCAAGGCCGCCGCCTGACACTGCGAGAGGCAATGGGTCTGCTCGCAGACGAACTGGCGCACCAGGGCATAGCGTTCGACGAACTCCTGGACCTGCAGGCTGCACCGCCCCCAGCCACGAACTACCTGCAAGAGGAAATCACGCTGTCCTCATCGCGTCCACGGCAATGGCAGTCGCTGGGCAATGCGCTCAACGCCGTCGTGGACGCCATCTGGCAGCAGCTCGACGACGCCGGGCGCGAGCGCTTCGACGCCACGCTGCGCAGCATCTGGATGGCTCGCCGCGTGACCTTCCCCATCGAGAATGCACGCAGGCTGCAGGCACTGCTTCGTGCGGGGCGCCTGCAGGTGATGCCGGGCCTGCAGTCTGTAGCCCCGGTCCCCGGCCAGCACCACCGGTTCCGCATTCAGGCCCGGGACAGGGCCGAGCTGCAAGCGGACGTGGTCATCAATGCCACGAGCTTTTCCGCGGACGCCAGGCACTCGGACCTGCCATTGCTGCGCAACCTGCTGGACCGGGGCGAGGCCTGCCCTCACCGCTTCGGCGGCTTGTGCGTGGATTTCGCGACCGGAAATCTGATGCGGTCCGACGGCAGCATCAATGCGGACATCAGCGTGCTGGGCACCATGGCGGCAGGAACCTACTTCTGGACCAACTCCATGGATGTCAACGCACGGCTCGCACGGGGAGTGGCCGGCCGACTGGTCCAGGAGTTGTGCGCATCGGAAACTCGGGCCGAGCGAACCTGCCCCATCTGATCCCCGAGCACCGCGCGAGCGGGCTCGCAAAGATGCTGTCCGGGCCGTGAGCGACGCCATGCGTGCTAAGCTCATCCCAACATTTGGGATTCATTGCATGGACAAAACGCTACTCAAGGGCCTGGCAGTGCTGGAGGCCATTGCCGAGATGCAGGGCGAGGCACGCGTCATCGACGACGTGGCGGCCCGCGTGGGCCTCACCCGAAGCAATGCGCACAGGACACTGCAGACCCTCATCCACGCCGGATACGTGGAGCGCGACCCGGCAGGCGGGGGCTTTCGCAGCACGACCAAGATGTATGCACTGGGCGTGCGCCAGCTGGGACAGCTCGACCTGCGCAAGATCGCCCCCTCTTTCATGGCGGTACTGGCCGAGGAAAGCGCGGAGACGGTCCATCTGTCGGTGCTTGAAGGGCAGGATGTCATCTACGTGGACAAGATAGACAGCGTCCAGCCCATACGCGCCTACTCGATGATCGGTGGCCGCGCTCCCGCCTATGCCGTGGCCACGGGCAAGGCCCTGCTGGCGGCGCAGCCCGCGCAGTACCTTGACCGGCTACCTGACCCTTTGCCGAGGTTCACGCCAAACACGATCGTGAGCAAGGAGCTTCTGAAGGCCGAATGCGCCAAGGCGCTTCGCGTCGGATATGCGGTCAATCGCGGGGAATGGCGCGAAGGCGTTGGCGGCCTGGCCGCAGCCGTTTACGACGCCTTCGAGCGTCCCGTGGCCGCCATCGGCATTTCGGGACCGCTGGACCGCCTGAGCGTGGCCCGCATGAAGGAGATGGCGCCGCGCGTCATCGACGCCGCCGCGCAACTCTCGAAGGCCCTGGGGTACACGCGCGGGTATTTCGGCGAATCGGTCTGAACGGACTCATAGATCCACTGACCCGTGGCCTGGAGGCCTGGCCGTTTGATCATCCCTGCATCCCAGTTCACGCTCGAGGTCGGGGCGGTCGGTTGGCGGGGTGGGTTTGCCCGCGTTCAGGCATGGCGGTCCAAGCTTCCGATGTACTGGTCCACCATGGCCTTGGCCTGTCCCAGGCTGCAGCCATGCTCGCTCTGACAGGCCCTGATGGCCGCCATCTTCTGCAGGGGGTCGGCGGCAAGGGTGCGCCAGTCGATCTTTGCGGGCTCTGGCGCAGGGCCGTGCCGCGCGTCTCCCTCCTCCACCGAACGCACTTCCCAGCGCGCCACGACGGGAAAGGAAAGGTCCACGGCAGGCAGCCGGTCCAGTTCGGCCGCCAGTTCATCCTGTGAAATCAATGAAGCCACCTGGCGAACACGCGCCCGGGGCCCATCGCGCCAAGGCCTGATCTCCAAGGGACGCCGGCAGAAATCCTGCAGATAGTCACCCAACTCCTGCGTCATGAAGCGCGTGGTCTGTGCGACATCGGCCCGCAACAATTGCAAAGCCTCCGGCTGCGAGAAGTCATCCAGTTGATCGCTCAGGTCCGCAAAGGCCTGCAGAAATCCCGCACAGACAAAGTCATCGAAGCAGGCGTGCGAAAGACTGCTGGCCTCGTCATCGTGCAACACCAGCGCCACGCCCACGCCATGCGTGTCCAGCGGCGTCAGGCACCAGGCATCGCCGGCGCCCGACTGGGCGAATGGCAGAAAGCTCCGGCCGTTCTGTGCGCCAGGATGAAGCCAGCCCTCGATGATTTCCCGGCTGGCTTCGGCATCTATCCATTCGAAGTCCTGCCAACTCATGAACAAGGGCGGGTCCTGCAGGCAGCGCTGGCGCCAGGTATCCGCCCAATCCGGACCGTAGACCGTCTTTCCCGATGCCAGGAGGTCGCTCAACAGCGGCGGCAGCGCAATGCCGGTCTGGATGGAGAGATTGGCGTAGGTGGTCATTGGATTCATCCCACGTCCATATGCAGCCGATGCCGGCCGCAATGCACGCATCGGAAAAGGCAGCCGGAAATCATGCCGTCCGTGGACATGCGCTCCAGCATCCACTGCGCATCGTTCCTGTAGCTGCCTTCGATGTCGGGCAGGACTTCAGCGAGGAAAGGCTCGACGGCCTGCCTGTCGGCGTGACCCAGGAAGACACAGGGTGCGTTGCAGTGCGTGAGCCACACAGGCTGCTGCCAGGCCCTGTAGCCGGGCGTGCGCTGCGCTATTTCCAGCAGCAGTTCCCTGGCGATGGTGGGCTCGGGGTCGGCCGGATCAGGAGACACGCCTTCGATATCGGTATATCCCACAAGTTCGCCGTCGTATGTCTCGCAAGCCTGCCCGCTGGCAATGCACCAGGGACACAGGTAGTCGGGGCTTTGCTGGCTGTAGAACGGGCCTTCGTACTTGAGGCTGCGCCTCTTTCCGCAGCATGAGCACACACCGTCCTCTTGCTCGAAGACAGTTTCATAGGCGCCGGGGTGGAATCTGAAATGCGGGCGTTCCATTGCACGGACTCTCTTTCCCGATTGATTGGAAAGGCGCCATTGTCCATGGCAGCTCAGCGCGTGGGAATGAACGTTTCTGGCAAGAAAAAACCGCGCAAAGCGCGGTTTTTCCGAGAAGCGCGAGAGCTGCTTTAGCAGCCCCGCTGCAGCATGTGCCGCCTCAGACGTTGAACAGGAAGTTCATCACATCGCCATCCTTGACGACATATTCCTTGCCTTCGGCGCGCATCTTGCCCGCGTCCTTGGCGCCTTGCTCGCCCTTGAAGGCGATGAAGTCGTCAAAGGCGATGGTCTGGGCACGGATGAAGCCGCGCTCGAAGTCGCCGTGGATGACGCCTGCGGCCTGGGGGGCGGTGTCGCCGACCTTGATGGTCCAGGCGCGCACTTCCTTGACGCCGGCCGTGAAGTAGGTCTGCAGGCCCAGCAGGCCGAAGCCGGCGCGGATCAGGCGGTTCAGGCCGGGTTCTTCCAGGCCCAGTTCCTGCAGGAACATGTCGCGGTCCTCGTCGCTCATCTCGGCCATTTCAGCCTCGATCTTGGCGCAGATGGCCACGACGGGAGCGCCTTGTGCCTCGGCATAGGCCTTGAGGCTGTCGAGCAGCGGGTTGTTCTCGAAGCCGTCTTCGCTGACGTTGCCCACGAACATGGCGGGCTTGGCGGTGATCAGGCAGAACTGCTTGAGCAGGGGCGCATCTTCCTTGGAGACGGGCACCGTGCGTGCGGGCTTGCCCTGGTCCAGGGCAGCCTGGATGGGGGTCAGCAGCGCCACCACCTTGGCGGCTTCCTTGTCGTTGCCCGACTTGGCGGCCTTGCTGTAGCGGTTCAGCGCCTTCTCGACGGTGGCCAGGTCGGCCAGGCACAGCTCGGTCTGGATGACCTCGATGTCGGCGATGGGGTCCACCTTGTTGGCCACGTGGATGACGTTCGGGTCTTCGAAGCAGCGCACCACGTTGACGATGGCGTCGGTCTCGCGGATGTGGGCCAGGAACTGGTTGCCCAGGCCTTCACCCTTGGAGGCACCGGCCACCAGGCCCGCGATGTCCACGAATTCGACGATGGCCGGCACGATGCGCTCGGGCGTGATGATGTCGGCCAGCTTCTGCAGGCGCGGATCGGGCACTTCCACCACGCCGGTGTTCGGCTCGATGGTGCAGAAGGGATAGTTCTCGGCGGCGATGCCGGCCTTCGTCAGCGCGTTGAAGAGAGTGGACTTGCCCACATTGGGCAGGCCCACGATGCCGCATTTGAGGCTCATGGCAGGGCTTTCTACAGGGATTCTGGGGACAAACCCCGTATTTTAGTCAACCGGGCATTTCCTGTCGTTTCAGGCGAACTGCCAGTCGCCGGCCACGGACTGGCCAACGACCAGTTCGGCCCCGTCGTGCAGGCCTTCCAGCACGGCATTCATGCCGAAGGTGATGGCGCCATCGACACGGTCGTCCTGGCGGTAGGTACGGATGGCGTCACCCACGGCGGTGCCCTGCACGGCCGTGACGGGGTCGATGTCGGGAATGGGGCAGCGTGTGCAGGGCTTGGCCATGCGCAGCCGCAGGCCCTGGGCATCGAGCACGTCGAGCCCGTCGACCCGGTCCTCGTCATGGGCTTCGAGGCCTTCGATCACGATGTTGGGGCGAAAGCGCCGTGCGTCCACCGCGGCGTGGCCGGCTGCCTGCAGGCGCTGGTTGAGTTCTTCGATGGCGGCCTGGCTCAGTACCAGCAGCGGATAGCCGTCCGCGAAGTGCACAGGTGCGGCCTCGCCCCCGGTCCAGCGCTCGCTGGTGCGGCGCGGCGCTGCCGGGTCGAAGCGCACCAGGGCGCAGTCCGTGCCCAGGGCCTGCGTCAGCCAGCGGGCGGCCTCGGGGCCCATGTCCCAGGCCTGCACCCAGTCCGACCAGACGCGCGCCCGGCGCTCCGGCCCCGTGGCCTGCAGCGCGATGCGCAGCGGCGGCTGCTGGGGAAAGTGCAGCACCAGGTGCCCGGCCTCCAGCTCGGGGCGTATCCAGGCCATGCGCGGATGGTCGCGCTGGGTCAGGAATTCGCCCTGCGCATCGACCACCATCCAGTGGCGGTCCCAGGCCAGGCCGGTGGCGCCGACGCCGCTGCTTTGCAGCGCGATGCCCGCGCAGGATTTGACGGGATATACCCACAACTGGGCAATGCGACCCTGCACGTCTCTTTCTTGGTCAAACATCGGATAGCTCTTTGTGGGAAATCTGGAGTGTGTATGCCATCCATGGTGCGAATGGCGCCATGCGATGGGCGGCAATATGCCAGATGGCGACGCAGGCTGCGGCAGGTCATGCCAAAGCCGGAGTTTGCGCCAGTTGGAATCCCCGGCATGGCCCGGACTCCTACAATGCCGGCCATGGCGCAAACCTTTGATGTATGTATACGCGGGGCCGGCATTGCAGGCCGGACCCTGGCTCTCCTGCTGGCCCGGGAACGGCTGCGCGTGGCCCTGGTGGTGGCCGCGCCGACCGGCAACGCGCCCGATGTGCGCGCCTACGCGCTCAATGCCAGCGCACGCGGCCTGCTGGACAGCCTGCGTTGCTGGCCCGATGACCAGCACGCCACGCCCGTGACGCAAATGGAAGTCTTTGGCGACCTGGACGGCCATGTGCTGTTCGACGCCGCCAGCCAGGATGTCGAGGCCCTGACCTGGATCGTCGATGTGCCCGCGCTGGAGCAGCGCCTGGCCGAGGCCGTGCGCTACCAGCCCATGGTCGAGGTGGTGGACCAGCCGGTGGCCGCGCCGCTGACGGCCATCTGCGAGGGCCGCGCCAGCCGCACGCGCAGCGAGTTCGGCGTGGACTTCGCCGTCACGCCCTATGCACAGCACGCCATCGCCACCCGGCTGCACTGCGAGCTGCCGCACGGACAGGTGGCGCGACAGTGGTTCACGCCCGAAGGCATCCTGGCCCTGCTGCCGTTGGACGGCCCGCAAGGCCACAGCGTGGCCGTGGTCTGGTCCATCGCCCGCGAGCTGGCCGACGGCTGGCTGGCCGCCGACACACAGGATTTCACCTCGCGGCTGGAAGCCATCAGCCAGGGCGCGCTGGGGCGGCTGGAGCTGAGCGCACCGCGCATGGCCTGGCCGCTGCAGCAGGCCGTGGCCGACCACTGGTGCGGCTCCATGCCCGACGGCGATGCACGCTCGGCCCGCAGCTGGGTGCTGGTGGGCGATGCCGCCCACAACGTGCATCCGCTGGCAGGCCAGGGCCTGAACCTGGGCCTGGGCGATGTGCAGGCGCTGGCACGCGTGCTGCAGGAGCGCGGCTACTGGCGCAGCACCGGCGATCTGCGCCTGCTGCGCCGCTATGAACGCGAGCGCAAGGCCGCGCTGGCGCCCATGGGCCTGGCCATGGACGGGCTGCAGCAGCTGTTCAGCCGCTCCGAGGTTCCGGTGCAGATGCTGCGCAACTGGGGTATGAAGGGCTTCGAGCGCTTCGGCCCGCTCAAGGACTGGATGGCGCGCCAGGCCATGGGCCTGGACCCGCGCAGCGGCGCCTGAGCCTGGAGCCAAGCCGATCCCGTGCCGTTGAACCCTTTGCCGTTTTGCGACTCGTACCCCTGCTCCGTGGCGCCCCGCGCCGCGCAATCCCCCTCAACCACGGCGCGGCCGGCCTGAACGCGGCCCCGCCCACCCACCGCATTGCCATGAAACTCTTCGCCTGCCTGCTGACGGCCGCCAGCCTGACCTGGAGCCTCGGTGTCCATGCCCAGGACGCCAACCTGCGCAAGACGCTGACCGAGCGCATTCCCCAGCTGGAAAAGATCGATGAAATCCGCCCCACGCCCATGTCCGGCCTCTTCGAGGTGCGCATCGGCACGGACCTGTTCTATACGGACGCCAAGGGCAACTACCTGATCCAGGGCGAGCTGATCGACACCAAGGCGCGCCGCAATCTCACCGAAGACCGCATGAACCAGCTGACGGCGGTGGACTTCAAGCAGCTGCCGCTCAAGGACGCCGTGACCATCGTCCACGGCAAGGGCGAGCGCAAGATGGCCGTGTTCGAAGACCCCAACTGCGGCTACTGCAAGCGCTTCGAGCGCGACCTGCAGACCGTGGACAACGTCACCATCTACCTGTTCCTGTACCCCATCCTGAGCCCCGACTCGGCCGAGAAGTCGCGCAACATCTGGTGCGCCAAGGACCAGGCCGGTGCATGGGCCGACCACATGCTGCGCGACAAGGTGCCGGCCGCCGCCCAGTGCGACACCTCGGCCGTGCAGCGCAACCTGGCCTTTGGGCGCAAGTACAAGATCACGGGAACGCCCACCGTCATCTTCACCAACAACACCCGCGTGCCTGGCGCCATCAGCGCCCAGGAAGTCGAGAAGAACCTGGCCGCAGCCGCAGCCGCGCGCTGACCGCCACCGGGCGGGCCCGGCGCCATGGACGCCGGGCCCGCCCACCTGATCCCCCCTTGGCCGGAGCTTCCCGGCTCCAGCCCGCCGCAGCGGGCCCGGGCAGCCTCCAGGCCACACCTGCAGGAGCCCGAATGACCTCTCCCCTCGCCGCCACCGCCGCTGCCACTGCCGCAGCGGACATCCACTACCGCGTGCAGGCCCTTGATGTGGACGCGCACCTGTTCAGCGTGCAACTGCACATCGCCCGCCCGGCCGCTGGCCAGACCCTGTCGCTGCCGGTCTGGATTCCCGGCAGCTATCTGGTGCGGGAATTCTCCAAGAACCTCCAGGGCCTGTCTGCCGAGCAGGACGGCCGCCCCATCGCGCTGGCCCAGCAGGGCAAGAACCTCTGGCAGGCCGATTGCGCAGCCGGCGTGCCGCTGGTGCTCCACTACCAGTTCTGCGCCTATGACAGCTCGGTCCGCACGGCCTGGCTGGACCGCCGCCGCGGCTTTTTCAACGGCACCAGCCTGTGCCTGCGCGTGCACGGCCAGGAAGACACGCCGCACACGCTGCAACTGCTTGCGTCGGACGCCACGGCATCGTGGCAGGTGGCGACCGGCCTGGACGCCATGGACACCGATGCGCGCGGCTGGGGCCTGTACCGCGCCGCCCACTACGACGAATTGGTGGACTGCCCCGTGGAGATGGGCAGCTTCTGGCGTGGCGACTTCGTGGCCGCGGGCGTGCCGCACAGCTTCGTCGTGGCGGGCGCCGCGCCCAGCTTCGACGGCGCGCGCCTGATTGCCGATGCACGCAAGATCTGCGAGACCGTGCTGGCCTTCTGGCACGGTACGGGCGAGCAGGCCACGCCCGCACCCATGCAGCGCTACGTGTTCATGCTCAACGTGGTGGACGACGGCTACGGTGGTCTTGAGCATCGCAACTCCACGGCCCTGATCTGCGGCCGGCGCGACCTGCCGCGCGTGGGCGAGCGCAAGGCCGCCGAGGGCTACACCACCTTGCTCGGCCTGATCAGCCACGAGTACTTCCACACCTGGAACGTCAAGCGCCTGCGCCCGGCCGAATTCGCGCGCTACGACTACGGGCAGGAGAACTACACCGAGCTGCTGTGGTTCTTCGAAGGGTTCACCAGCTACTACGACGACCTGCTGCTGCGCCGCGCCGGCCTGATCGACAACGCCCAGTACCTCAAGCTCGTCACGCGCACCATCAACCAGGTGCTGCAGACGCCGGGCCGACACCTGCAGTCCGTGGCCCAGGCCAGCTATGACGCCTGGGTCAAGTACTACCGCCAGGACGAGAACACGCCCAACCAGACCGTCAGCTACTACACCAAGGGCTGCCTGGTCGCACTGGCCCTGGACCTGCAACTGCGCCGCGAAGGCCGCAGCACGCTGGACGACGTGATGCGCGCGCTGTGGCAGCGCTGCCAGGGCGGCCCCATGCGCGAGGCCGACGTGCTGGCCGTGCTGCAGGACCTGGGCAGGCGCAGCTTCGCGCCCGAGATCACGCAATGGGTGCACGGCACCGACGACCTGCCGCTGGCCGAGCTGCTGGCCGCGCACGGCGTGCAGGCCAAGGCCGAACCGGCGCAGACTGCCCAGCGCCTGGGCCTGCGCGTGCAGGAAAGCCAGGGCATCACCATCAAGACCGTGCTGCGCTGCAGCATGGCCGAGCGCGCAGGCTTCATGGCGGGCGACGAATGGCTGGCCATCGAGCTGCCCACCGGCGCCGAGGATTCACAGCCCGCGCGCTGGCGCATCACCCGGCTGGACGACGTGGCGCTTTATGCAGGCACGGCCCTGGACATCGTCGCCTGGGTGGCCCGCGACCGGCAGATCCTGGCCTTGACCCTGCCCTGGGGCTCGGGCCTGCTGTCCGAGGCCGCCGCCATGGTGGAGAAAACGGACAACGGCGATGCAAAAGCTGCCACATCCGGCACCCTGGCGGCGCCCGCCCCCAGCAATCTCGGACTGGAAATCACGGACGAGGAGACCGCTGGACGCTGGCTGGCCGGGTACACCGGCACTGCGCAGGCGCCTGCCACGCCCTGAACGGCGCATGCCGTCCCGCGCCGCCGGCCGGTTATTCTTGAGGATCACGACGACAACCCCAGCAGGAGACTCCCTTGGCCTACGAAATGATTGAAGTTCGCGTCGAAGCCGACAAGGTCGGCATCATCACGCTCAACCGCCCCAAGCAGCTCAACGCGCTCAACGACCAGCTCATGGACGAGCTGGGCCAGGCCCTGCAGGCCTTCGATGCCGATGAGGCCATCGGCTGCATGATCATCACCGGCAGCGAGAAAGCCTTTGCGGCTGGCGCCGACATCGGCGCCATGGCCAAGTACAGCTTTGCCGACGCCTACAAGGGCGACTACATCACGCGCAACTGGGAAGCCATCCGCTCCATCCGCAAGCCCGTGATCGCCGCCGTCAGCGGCTTTGCCCTCGGCGGCGGCTGCGAGCTGGCCATGATGTGCGACTTCATCATCGCCGCCGACAACGCGAAGTTCGGCCAGCCGGAAATCAAGCTGGGCGTGATCCCCGGCGCCGGCGGCACGCAGCGCCTGCCGCGCGCCGTGGGCAAGTCCAAGGCCATGGACATGGCCCTCACGGCCCGCATGATGGACGCTACCGAAGCCGAGCGCGCCGGCCTGGTCAGCCGTGTCGTGCCCTTCGACAAGCTCATGGACGAGGCGCTGGGCGCCGCCATCATCATCAGCGGCTTCTCGCAGATTGCCGTCATGGCGGCCAAGGAATCGGTGAACCGCGCCTTCGAGGGCTCGCTGGCCGACGGCGTCATGTTCGAGCGCCGCCTGTTCCACGCGCTGTTCGCCACCCAGGACCAGAAGGAAGGCATGGACGCCTTCGTCAACAAGCGTCCCGCCAGCTTCAAGCATCTCTGAGCGGGCTGAAAGTCGCGCTACAATGCGCGTCTTCCGGCAAGGCGCAGCAAGCCTCTCGCAAAGAAATTTCGAGAAATTTGCACAACTTGCCGGACGGGCCGAAAATTTTGCATATAATTTAGGTCTTACGGCGCTTTAGCTCAGTCGGTTAGAGCGATGGAATCATAATCCACAGGTCCGCGGTTCGAATCCGTGAAGCGCCACCAAACAAAGAAAAGGGTCTACGTGCAAACGTAGACCCTTTTTCCGTTGGCGCTGCACTCCGCCAGAGCGCGCCGCTTGCGGCGCCGCCTCCGGCTGCTAGCTGCCGCGCTCCAACCCGATCCAGTGGTTGTCCAGCGCCATTCCAGGCACCGGCACCGTGCGCAGCACCTGGCCGCGCTGGCGCAATTGGGCCTGGCGTGCGCCGCCCATCCACAGCGCGGGCTCGGCAGGCAGGGGCCGGCCCTTGGCATCCAGCGAGACACTTGCATTGGCCACGCAGTACACGCCCGGCATGGCATCGCCGCGCAGCCAGCGGCCACTGGCCTGGCCGCTGTCGGGCACCTGCCACCAGGTGACGGTGTTCACGCGCGGGCAGCTGACGGCAAAGAGCTGGCCGTCGCAACCGATGTCGCCGCCATAGCCGGCCAGGGGCTCGCGCCCTTCGGGCAGGGGCACGGCATGCAAACGGTGGCCATCGAACAGGGCCAGCACGGGCGCGGCGGCGCGCGCTTCGGTGTCGCGGTGCTCGGCCTGCAGCGCAATGCCCAGCCAGCGGCGCGCGGGCGCGTGGGCGACCTGCGGGCCCCAGGCCAGGTGGCGCAGGCTCAGGCGGCTGTCGTCCAGCTTCCACAGGCCGGCACGGGCGCCGCCTTCGGCCGGCAGCAGCCGTGCGATGGACGAATCCATGTGGTCCAGCTGCAGCTTGCGCCGGCCGGTTTCGGACTGCGTGGGAATGCCGCCGTTGGCGACCATCAGCGTGCCGTCGGCGTCCAGCAGCAACTGGTGCGGGTCCATGCCGCCCGTGCGCCATTCGGCGATCTTCTCCAAGGTGATGGCATCGCGCACGCCGATCAGGCCCTGGGCATCTTCCAGGTCGGTCTCGGTGGTGTAGAGATGGCGGCCATCGGCGCTTTCGATGACATGGCCGTTGAAGAAGCGGTCGGGCTCGATCCACTGCCACTGCGCATCCTCGGCGGCCTGCCCCGGCTTCAGGCGCACCAGCCAGTCACCGGGGCGGCGGCTGGCGAAGACCACGGAGCCGTCGCGCAGCGCGGCCATGCCATGGGCGCGCGTGGGCACATCCAGGGCCTGCAGCACCTGCAGCGGCCTGTCCACTTGCGCACTGGCCTGCACGATGCCGACACGCATCTGGTCACCCTGCATCCAGGCCGCAGCCAGCGACCGTGCCAGCCCGGAGGGCCTGGCCGCATGGGAGGTTGCCAGCGGCATGGCAGCCAGCAGCCCCATGCCCTGCAGCCAGCGGCGGCGATTCAGCGCCTGCTCAATCCCCGTCGGCATCCGAGAACCCGATGTTGACTTCCAGCGCAGGCGCCACCTCGCCTTCCATGAGGCGCTTGAGGCGCGACAGCGGCTTGGTCGCGGCATCGACGGCCTTGGCGGTCGGCTCGGTCAGGGCGCGCATGCCGGCATCGGCCTCGTTGACGGCCTTGAGCCAGCGGTCGGCCAGCGGGTTGAGGCCACGGCCGCGCAGGTAGGACTCGATGGGCACGATGTCCACGCCGGGCTGGGGCACCTTGCGGTCCACGCTCACGGCCAGCGTGCGCAGGCCCTGCCAGTGCGCGCGCCAGATCTCAACGGTGCTGCCGCTGGCCAGGTGCTCCCAGGCGGGGGGCTTGCTGCCTGCACTGCGCAAAGGCTTTTCCATGTCCGCCCAGCGCAGGCGCTCCAGGCCGCCCACCCACTGGTTGATGAACTCGGCCATGGCTTCGGTGGTGGCATCGCCGTCCTCGGACCAATCCTGGGCCGCGAGCTTGGCAAAGCCGTTGCTGAGGATGCCCATCTCGGCGCCGATTTCCTCGGCCACCAGGGTGGCATAGGCGCAGGCCGGCGTCTGCGGCTCCACGGGCTGGGTCCACAGCAGGTTCTCGAGCGCCGGGTATCCCTTGGCGGGTGCGCCGATGCGCTCCATGGCAGCCAGATCGGCGGGGGCCGACTGTATGGCCTTCTTGAGCAGGGCCGGGCGCATGGGGCGAAAGTCCACCAGACGTGCCGAGCGGCGCTCCACCAGCGGCCCCAGGGCCACGGCCGAGAGGCTGCTCCACTGCCGCGACGATTGCACATAGGCCTGGCGCGCCGTCTGCAGCGTGGCGGCAGCCGATCCCGCAGGTGCCGTGCAGTGCGCGCGCAGCGCCTGGTTCAGCGCCTGGGCGGATGCCTGCGCGGCCTTGGCCTGGGGCGAGAACCATTGGCCGTACAGCCCCTGCACGGCGTGGGCCGTGTTGTAGAAGGGAATGGCCATGTTGGCATCCACTTCCTGGGCATGGACAGGGGCGGCGGCCAGCAGCGCCAGCGCGGCGGCACAAAGGATTTGGCGAGGGGTCATGCGCATGTCTTGCATCAGAGGGACTCCACAAATTTGACCAGGGCTTCACGGTCTTCGGCGCTGAACTGGCGCACCTGTTCGCGCGCGGCTTCGGCCTCGCCGCCGTGCCAGAGGATGGCTTCGAGCACGCCGCGCGCACGGCCGTCGTGCAGCAGGCGCTGGTGGTTGTTGACATCGGGCAGCAGGCCTATGCCCCACAGCGGCGGCGTGCGCCACTGGCGGCCTGAGGCCTTGAAGTCGGGCCGGCCATCGGCCAGCGCATCGCCCATGTCGTGCAGCAGCAGGTCGGTGTAGGGCGCAATGGTCTGGCCCGACAACCCCTTGCTGCTGAGTGCCGGCGACAGCGCGGGGAACAGCTCCCCGCCGGTCTTGTACGAGGGCCGGTGGCACTGCGCGCACTGGGCCTGGTGGAACAGTGCCTCGCCACGGCGCACGGCCGGGTCGCTGGCGTTGCGCCGTGCAGGCGGCGCCAGCGTGGCCTGGTAGAAGATCACGTCGTCCAGCACGCGGTCCTCGATCTCCACGCCCTCGGCGCCGTTGCCGTCGGGCGCGGCCAGGCAGTCCTTTTGTGCGGGCGTGCAGGTCTGGTGCGGGAAACGCTTCGATGTGATGCCGATATCGCCCAGGAAGGCCGAAGCCGTCTGGTGGGCAATGGAGGCCACGTTGGCCTTCCAGCCGAAGCGGCCCAGCATCATGCGTTCGCCGTAGGCATCCCAGACATAGTTGGGCTGGCCCTTGATGGGGCCGCCCAGGGCCGCCTGGGCGGCAGCGTTGGCCAGGATCTCGGACTCCGGGATGTGCTCCAGCAGGCCCAGGCCGATGACCTGGGGCGCAATGCGCGGGCTGGTCATCAGGTTGGCAGCCAGGGGGCCGTAGTTGAGCGCAGCCAGCTCGTAGACCGGCTTTTCCAGCGTGTAGGCCGTGCCGTCGGCAAAGCGGCCATGCACCAGTTCATAGCGGATGCGCAGCTGGCCCTCGCCCTTGACGCCCAGCACGCCCTCGGTGTTGAACTGGTCGCCATAGACCGGGTCCGGCACCGGGCTGCCGTGCGGGCCTTCGCCCGGAATGGACAGCCGCATGAGCAGGCCCGCGAAGGGCTGGGGCTTGAGCGGGTTGTGGAAGTCGGGCGGCTGGGCACGGCCGTCCTGCACATGGCAGCCGCCGCAGGAGCGCGCCAGGAAGTGCGGGCCCAGGCCATCGCGCGCCGTGGTGGAGGCCGGCGCCTGCACCCAGTTGCGCTTGAAGAAGGAGTTGCCGATGACGAAGCGCGTGCGCTCTGCATCCTCCAGGTTGGCGGCGGGCAGCGAGAAGGCGTTGCGGCCCGTGGCGTGGACCGTGGTCTGGCCGCCAGGGGGCAGGGGCTCGCCGGGTGCCGCGAACAAAAGAGCTGGATCGGGAGCTGGATCGGGAGCTGGATCGGGAGCAGGCTGCGGTGCTGGCGCGCGCGCTGGAGCGGCAGCCACCGTGTCCTGCTGTTGGGCCGAGCAGCCCATCAGGACCAGGGAGGCAGCGACCAGCAGCGAGGGGGAGAGATTCATGGGTGGGGACGTCCCTGGAAAAGCCAGGGCCGCCGAACCCTTTCGGGGGCGGCGGCCTTGGCACATGGGCGCAGGAATGGATGGACGCTGGCGTGGATGTTCTTTTAGTTGGCCTTGGGGTCCACCAGGTTGAGCTGGGTGATGCCGACGGCATTGGCCGCCTCCACCAGATCCTTGCTCTGCTGGACCAGGCTGTCGATGGTGGCCTGGATCTTGGCGCGCGAGGCCGAGTCGCGTGCGCCCTGGATGGCCTGGTCGAACGGCGCGGGAATGGCCTGGGCCGCCTGCACCGACTGCGTGATCTGGCGCGTGGTCCTGTCGGCCAGCGCGCTGTCCTTGGAGGCCACCCAGTCCTTGATGCCCGGGCCTTGCAGCTCGCTGCCATCCAGGCGCTTGTAGCTGCCCTGCCAGACGTTGAGGATGCCCTGGGCATTGGTCACCGCATCGCGGTGCGTGTTGTCCGAGAAGCAGGAGTGCTCGTCTTCCTGGTCGCGGCTGGCCAGGGCCACTTCCAGGCGCTCGCCGGCCAGCTCGCCGCGCGACAGCGAACCCAGGCCCACGAAGATGCGGCGCAGCGCATCGTCGGGCTTTTTCTCGAACTGGGCGCGGAAGTTCTTGGGCGAGCCGGGCTTCCACTGGTCGGCCACGGACTGCAGGTCTTCGATCAGCAGCGCGGTCACCACCTTCAGGTACTCGCGGCGGCGGTCGGCATTGGACTTCTTGCCATCGACAAAGTCGGTGTACGGACGCGCGCCCGGCCCCTTGTCGTTCAGGTCCTGGCCCCAGAGCATGAACTCGATGGCGTGCCAGCCGGTGGAAACGTTCTCCTCGCCGTCATGCTCGTTGAGCTCGGCCAGGCGCTTCTTGGTGATGGCTTCCTTGCGGTTGTTGATGATGCCGGCGTTGGGGTTGCCTTCCACATAGTCCACATAGGACTCGTCCATGGGCCAGGCGTTGATCTGGCCTTCGGGGCCTTCATCGTTGTCGATGGGACCGGCGTAGAAGCGGAAGGCCTCGGTCTGACCGTAGTACTCCCGGGCATCCAGCCAGGCCTTGCGTGCCTGGTTCAGGCCCTGCTCGCTGGGCGCCGCCAGAAAGGCCGCAATGGCTTTCTGCATGGTCTTGGCGGAGCTGATGGAGTCCGAGTAATTGGCGTGCACCAGGGTGCCGTAATGCTTGACCACCTCCGCAACGGAGAGGCTCTTCTTCACGGGCTGTTGAACGGTGCCGGCGGCTGCGGCCTGGCTCATCGGGGCGGCCGCGCCCAGGGCCAGGGCGGCTGCAATCAGGATGGGATGCATGGCAGAAAGGATCGGAGGTTGGAGAACTCGGAATGCCAAACTGTAATGAGAATTGTTTTTATTGGCAAAACCTGCGAGATATCGCCGCACTGCACCGCAAGGTCATAGACGGACCCGGGCAGTAATGGGGCGCGCCAGCGGCGCAATGGCCGCAGCGGGCGCCAGCCTAGCACGAGCCCCCTTGGCGCCCCGGCCAAAGACCCAGCGCCCTGGCATAAGCCCCGCAGCTTGCCTTGGCTGGCGACTTGCCTTACCATTGCGCCCGCTCGCATGGGCCGCCCTCTCCTCGCAGGGCCTGCCCACTGCCTCAAAGCCCTGATCGCCCAGCCGATTTCAGGGCTTTCGCTTTTTGCAGAAGCGGTCTTTTGGCGCTGCACCTTGCGCTCTGTCTTTGCGCGCAGCCCCTGCCATGCTCCGGCATGCCGGCCGCCCAGCTTGTTTTCCCACCAGGATTTCCCGTGCCCATCGCCACTCCAGGATGCCGCACACGCGCAGCGTGCCCGCACGCCGGCCCAGCCGGCGGCGCAGGCGTTTTGCGTGGTGCCGCACCCCAGCGAGAGCGCGCGCCGTCCTGGCTTTCAAGGATTTTCACGTGACCACCACTTCCTCCGGGGCGCTCGCAGCCAATGCTGCCGGCGCCAGCACAGACACGCATGTCGGCACACATGCCACCCAGGTCAATGGCTACAGCTGGAAGGCCCTGGCCGGCTCGGCCGTGGGCTATGCCATGGACGGCTTCGACCTGCTGATCCTGGGCTTCATGCTGTCGGCCATTTCGGCCGACCTGCACCTCACGCCGGGCCAGGCCGGTTCGCTGGTGACCTGGACGCTGATCGGTGCCGTGTTCGGCGGCATCTTCTTCGGCCTGCTCAGCGACCGCTACGGGCGCATCCGCGTGCTGACCTGGACCATCATGCTGTTCGCAGTCTTCACGGGCCTGTGCGCCTTCGCCCAGGGCTACTGGGATCTGCTGGCCTACCGCACGATTGCGGGCATCGGCCTGGGCGGCGAGTTCGGCATCGGCATGGCACTGGCCGCCGAGGCCTGGCCCGCACGCCACCGCGCCCGCGTCTCGTCCTACGTGGCCTTGGGCTGGCAAATGGGCGTGCTGGGTGCGGCGCTGCTGACGCCACTGCTGCTGCCCCTCATCGGCTGGCGCGGCATGTTCCTGGTGGGCGTGATACCGGCCGTGGTGGCCTGGGTGATCCGCAACAAGCTGCACGAGCCCGAAGTCTTCGTGAAGCGCCAGCAGTCCGCCACGCCCTCGGCCCGCGTGCCGGTGCTGCAAAGCCTGAAGCTGCTGGTGAAGGACCGCGCCACGACCAAGGTCAGCCTGGGCGTGATCGTGCTGACCTCGGTCCAGAACTTCGGCTACTACGGCATCATGATCTGGATGCCCAGCTTCCTGTCCAAGCAACTGGGCTTCAGCCTGACCAAGTCCTCGATATGGACTGCCGTGACCGTGGTGGGAATGATGGTCGGCATCTGGGTCTTCGGCCAGCTGGCCGACCGCATCGGCCGCAAGCCCAGCTTCCTGATCTTCCAACTGGGCTCGGTCATCATGGTCGTGCTCTATTCGCAGCTGTCCGACCCCACGGCCATGCTCTGGGCGGGGGCCCTCATGGGCCTGTTCGTCAACGGCATGATGGGCGGCTACGGCGCCGTGATGAGCGAGGCCTACCCCACCGAGGCGCGCGCCACCGCGCAGAACGTGCTGTTCAACATCGGCCGCGCCGTGGGCGGACTGGGCCCGGTGGTGATCGGTGCGCTGGCCATGAGCTATTCGTTCCAGGTGGCCATCGCCCTGCTGGCGGCCATCTATGTGCTGGACATGCTGGCCACGGCCTTCCTGATCCCCGAACTCAAGGGACGCGAGCTGTCCTGAGCGGCTCAGATCCTCCGGCTCAGAACGATGCCCCACAATGCAAAGAGCTGCCGATGGCAGCTCTTTTTTTGTCCGGCAACCGGCGTGCCCAGGCTCAACCGCCTTCGCTGCACTCCAGGTTTTCGATGCGGTCTGCCGCCTCGCGGATGTCTTCCTGGAACATCTGGTCTCCCAGCATCACGGAGACCTGGCCCTCAAAGCCGCGCAGCTTGATCAGCGCGGCCTCGTAGCCGCCGCTGCCCATGCGCTTGAGGCCGCACAGCGCATAGAGCTTGGCCACGGGAGATCGACGCGGATCGTCGATCACCGACAGCAGGACGGCATTGGCCTCGGGCCGCCTGAGCATGGCCTCCAGGTGCCGCTCCGCAGGCGAGATCTCGCCCGCGAACCCGACCAGCCCCAGGTTGAACTGCGAGGCATCCAGAGGAGCCGGGTCCAGCGGACGGGACATGGCCGGGGTGGACAGGAGCAGGCAGATCAGGGCGGCGGACAGGGTGGTCTTCATGGCAGGGGCAAGGCCGTGGATGGCCTGGTGAGGCAGTCGAAAAGGATCTTCGATGCAAAGCGTGGCGGCAGGTTCCCCGACCACCTTCACCACCTTCACCGTCGTCATCCGCCAAACAGCCACCCTGCGGCCAGCGTGCCGGCATAAAACAGCAGCAGGGTCACAGGCACCAGATGCCAGCCCCAGACCCGGAACCACCAGTGATTGAACCAGGTCACCAGCGCACCGATGACGGCGCAGATGGCTAGCGCATCCAGCCGCTGCCGAAAACTGTCAGCAACACCTTCGGACGCGAAGAAGATGAACGCCGCGATGAAGGAACACAGCAGGGCGGTGTAGACCGCCACTTTCTCTTGTCTGCGCAATTTCAGGATGCTCATGGAGGGCCAGGGAGGTTTCGATGATTCGGTCGCCAGAAAAGCCCGCGCCGCCAGAGCGCGCAGGTTTCACAGCGGCGCAATTCTTCGTATACCGCCCTGAATGCGCCATCAGACCCGTCCGAATCTGCAGCCACTGCTGCGCATGCGCAACGCGCTGCTGCTCCTTCAACACTTCATCCGCCCACCCGCTCCACCCGCTCCACCCGCTCCATCCGCTCAATCAGCCACGGCCAGCACCACGGCGGACTCCGGCACCGTCAGCCAGACCTTGCGCCCTGCGCGCAAGGTCCAGGACTCGCCCTCTGCCGGCTCGGCCGCGTAACCCACGCCGCTACCGCCCCAGGGCAGTTGTGCCACCACTTCACGCGGCCCCGCCCTGTCGGCCCGGGCCACGCGCTGCACCTGGGCGGGCCAGGCATTGGCCTGGGCATGCACATCGGAGCGTGGCGCCGAAGGCAGCACCTGCACGGCTGCGGCCTTGCACAGCGCCATCAGGGGCAGGCCCGGCGCCAGGCCCAGCAACTGGGCGCTTTCTTCGGTGATGCGTGCGGCAATGCCTGATGCATCCCCGCCGCCGTCGGGCAGCAGCCAGACGCGGACCTGGGCGCCCTGCGCCTGCAGGGCACCAACCCGGCAAGGCCACAGATTGCGCATGCTGGTGCGCAGGCCCAGCCCCAGCCCGGGAGCCGCCGAAGAAACGCCGGCGGGCCCGCCAAAGCGCTGCAGCACCTGCGCGCGCGCCTGCTCCAGCGCATCGGCCATGGCCAGCAGGGACTGCCCGGCCTCGGTGATGCGCGCGCCACCACCGCCGGCGCCGCCCACCGAGCGCTCCACCAGGGCACGGCCCGCCAGATTGGTCAGCACATCCAGCGCCTGCCAGGCCGCCTTGTAGCTGACACCCGCCTCGCGCGCGGCCTGGGAAATCGAATGCCCTGCCGCGATATGCCGCAGGATGGCGATGCGCCGGTCGGCCAGGTCATGGCCCAGCGCGGGCACCAGGTCTGAGGGAGAAGCGGGGGTTGCGGCAGTCATGCGCAGCATCATGCCCGCCAAGCGTTATTTCCCGCCAAGCAAAACGCCTGCACCCTGCATGCGCATTTTCAGGTCGTTACACTGCGCTATTCACCAACGGAATAGCGAGAGACCCATGAACGTGAACCAGCCCCTGCGTGCCACCGCCTTCACCGCCCTTGCCCTGTTCGGCTGGGCCGCCGCGCAGGCCGCCGAAGTGTCGGTGGCCGTCGCCGCCAACTTCACGGCGCCCATGCAGAAGATCGCCGCCGAGTTCGAGAAGGACACCGGCCACAAGGCCCTGCTGTCCTTCGGCGCCACGGGCAAGTTCTATGCGCAGATCGTCAACGGCGCGCCCTTCCAGATCCTGCTGGCCGCCGACGACACCACGCCCGAGAAGATCGCCAAGGAAGGCCGCGGCCTGCCCGATTCGCGCTTCACCTACGCCATCGGCCAGCTGGTGCTGTGGAGCCCCAAGGCCGGTTATGTGGACGACAAGGGCGAAGTCCTCAAGACCGGCGACTACAAGCACATCGCCGTGGCCAATCCCAAGCTGGCGCCCTACGGCACGGCAGCCATGGAAGTGCTGAACAAGCTGGGCATCACGGCCCAGGTGCAGCCGCGCATCGTCATGGGCGAGAACATTGCCCAGACCTACCAGTTCGCGGCCACGGGCAATGCCCAGCTGGGCTTTGTGGCCCTGTCGCAGGTGATGGAAAACGGCAAGCTGCGCGAAGGCTCGGCCTGGCAGGTGCCCGGCTCCATGCACGAGCCCATCCGCCAGGACGCCATCGTGCTCAACAACGGCAAGGACAACGAAGCCGCCACCGAGCTGATGAAGTACCTGCGCGCCGACAAGGCCCGTGCCATCATCCGCTCCTACGGCTATAGCTTCTGACACCTGTTGAGGCGCGCTTGCGCGCCTTCCCTCTCTCCTGGGGAGGGGTCGGCCGGCACGGGCCCGTGCTCAGCGTCGCTGAGCCGGGCCGCGCCGGTTTCGTGCGTTGAGTGAGATCCAACAGCGCTGCGAACCACTGAATTCTTCCCGCATGATTCTTACCGCCGACGACTACGCCGCCATACGGCTGACGCTGAAACTTGCCAGCGTGACCACGGTGCTGCTGCTGACGCTGTGCACGCCGCTGGCCTGGTGGCTGGCGCATACGCGCTCGCGCTGGCGCGGCCCAATTGGCGCCGTGGTGGCGCTGCCCCTGGTGCTTCCGCCCACGGTGATCGGTTTTTACCTGCTGGTGACCATGGGTCCCAACGGCCCCGTGGGGCAGCTGACGCAGGCGCTGGGGCTGAGCACCCTGCCCTTCACTTTTCCGGGCCTGGTCATCGGTTCGCTGGTCTATTCCATGCCGTTCACGGTGCAGCCGCTGCAGCGCGCCTTCGAATCCCTGGGCACGCGGCCCATGGAGGCTGCGGCCAGCCTGGGCGCGGGGCCGCTGGACCGCTTCTTCACCGTGGCGCTGCCGCTGGCGCGGCCGGGCTTCATCACGGCGGCCGTGCTGACCTTTGCGCACACCGTGGGTGAGTTCGGCGTGGTGCTGATGCTGGGCGGCAATATTCCCGGCGTGACGCGCGTGGTCTCGGTACAGATCTACGACCATGTGGAGGCCATGGAGTACGCCCACGCCCACTGGCTGGCAGGCGGCATGGTGGTGTTCTCTTTCCTGGTTCTTCTGGCCCTGCACCTGTTGCAGCCGCGCGAGGAGCGCCGCGCATGATGACCGCCTTCTCTCCCTCCCTGATGTCCGACGCCGCGCACCCCCACCCCTCCTCGGAAATCATCGCAAACCTGGCGCTGGAGCGCGCCGACTTCCGTCTTGATGTGCAGCTGCAGTTGCCCGGGCGCGGCGTCACCGCCCTGTTCGGCCCCTCGGGCTGCGGCAAGACCACCTGCCTGCGCGCCCTGGCAGGACTGGAGCGCGCGCGCGGCCGCGTCGCCGTCAACGGCGAGGTCTGGCAGGACGATGCGGCCAGCCAATGGCTGCCCACGCACCGCCGTGCGCTGGGCTATGTGTTCCAGGAGGCCAGCCTGTTCCCGCACCTGACCGTGCGGCGCAACATCGACTACGGCATGCGGCGCACGCCGGCCGCGCGGCGCAAGGTGTCCCAGGACCAGGCCGTGTCCCTGCTGGGCATAGGCCACCTGATGGACCGCATGCCCTCCACCCTGTCGGGCGGCGAGCGCCAGCGCGTGGCCATTGCGCGGGCGCTGGCCACCAGCCCGCGGGTGCTGCTGATGGACGAGCCCCTGGCCGCGCTGGACGCCCAGCGCAAGGCCGAGGTCCTGCCCTACCTGGACCAGCTGCGCCGCGAACTCGACATTCCCGTCCTCTACGTCAGCCACTCCATCGACGAGGTCGCTCGCCTGGCCCAGCACCTGGTGCTGCTCAAGGCAGGCGGCATCGTCGCGGCCGGCGCCACCAGCGAGCTGCTGGCACGGCTGGACCTGCCCCTGAGCATGGGCGACACGGCAGCGGCCATGGTCAGCGCACAGGTCCAGCAGCACGATCCCGATGCACACCTGAGCACGCTGTCCTTCGATGGCGGGCGTCTGCGCCTTGTCATGGCCTCCCCGCGCCCCGTCGGCGAAACCGTGCAGTTGCGCGTGCAGGCACGCGATGTGAGCCTGAGCCTGCAGCACCCGCAAGACAGCAGCATCCTCAACATCCTGCCTGCCACCGTGCAGGAGCTGCGCGAGGACGGCCCGGGCCAGGTCATGGTCTCGCTGCAGCTGGGCCCGTCCCGCCTGCTGGCACGCATCACCCTGCATTCCGCCCGGCAGCTGGGCATTGCGCCGGGCATGCATGTCTTCGCCCAGATCAAGGGCATGGCATTGCTGGACTGAGCACGCGCGGCGGCGCCGATATCATGCGGAAGCCGCCTGCGCGGCCCACGCCATGAACGCCACCACCGAACACGCCCCCGCACCCGTCCCCGCCCCAGACGCAGGCCCCGGCGCAGCAGATGCTGCATGCGCCGCCCCGCCTGCCATTGCCGCGCTGCGCACGCATGCGGTGGCGCGCCACCGGCTCGGTGAAGGCGGCGCCGTCAGCATCCAGGCCGAACCGCAGGTGCTGGCCAGCGAAGTCCCCATCGCCCTGGTGTTCAATGGCATCTCTCACGCCGTGATGATGGGTACGCCCTCGGACCTGGAAGACTTTGCGCTGGGCTTTGCGCTCACCGAAGGCATTCTGGACAGCGCTGCCGACTGCTACGGCATCGAGGTGCGCACCGTGGCTGCACAGGCCGCAGGCCTGCCGGCCGGCATGGACGGCATCGAGGTGCAGCTGGACGTGGCCTCGCGCTGCTTCGCCCGCCTCAAGGACCGGCGCCGCAGCATGAGCGGGCGCACGGGCTGCGGTGTCTGCGGCGTGGACAGCTTCGCGGCGCTGGACCTGTCCTTCGACCCCCTGCCCGCGCACGACTGGATCGCCCGTGTCGATGCCGACACCGTCTGCGCAGCCATCGCGGCACTGCCGCCGCTGCAGTTGCTCAACGCCGAAGCCGGAGCCGTGCATGCCGCAGGCTGGGCAGGGCTGGACGGGCAACTGACGGATGTGCTCGAAGACGTGGGCCGCCACAACGCGCTGGACAAGCTGGTCGGCCGCCTCTCCCGTACGGGCCGCCTGGGCGAGGCCGGCTTTGTCGTGCTCTCCAGCCGCGGCAGCCATGAGCTGGTGCGCAAATGCGCCAAGGTCGGCATCGCCGCCCTGGCCACCATCTCCGCGCCCACGGCCATGGGCGTGCAGATGGCCGAACTGATCGGCCTGCGCTTCTGGGGCCTGTGCCGCCCGCCCAAGGCGGTGCTGTATGCGCCGGGCCGCACCTGACCCAATGCCCGAGTGCCGCGCCTGCGCGGCGGCAAGTTCGTAGAATCGCGGGTTCAGCCCCTGGATGTACACCATGAACCGCTGCAAGCCCCATTTCTCTCCCGTCCGCCGCCTGTGTGCCGGCGCCCTGCTCGCCGGCCTGGCCTGCGCCAGCCTGGGCGTGGCCGCGCAAGGCCTGCCGTCCAACGAGACGCGCAATTTCCCGCCGCAGGCCCAGTTCGGCGAGCTGGTCGTGACCCAGTTTCCCGAGGTGGAGATCGACGGCAAGACCATTCGCACCAGTCCGGGCTTTCGCCTGTTCAGCCCTGAACGCACGCTGGTGCAGGCCATCAATTACCAGGGCAGCAAGCTCGTGGTGGGCTATGTGATCGAGCCGCAGACGCAGTGGCTGCACCAGGCCTGGATCCTGACCAAGGCCGAGGCCGACAAGCACTACAAGCCCAAGTCGATGCTGCAGCGCATCTTCAACTGAGCACCGCGCACACCACAGCAAGCGCTCAGCACGTACACGGCTGACGCGGCCCGCGCCTCGCAGGCCACAGCGGCCCGGCCATGGGGCACGCCGCCCCCTGGCCGAGCCACCTTCATTTTTTGCAGACCGCCGCTTGCAGTGCGGCGGCTGCCTGACGGAACCCCACCATGTCCAAGAAAGTCTTTATCAAAACCTTCGGCTGCCAGATGAACGAGTACGACTCGGACAAGATGGCCGATGTGCTGGGCGCAGCCCAGGGCTACGAATCCACCGACGACCCCGAGCAGGCCGACCTGATCCTGTTCAACACCTGCTCGGTGCGCGAGAAGGCGCAGGAGAAGGTGTTCAGCGACCTGGGCCGCTACAAGCACCTGAAGGAACGCGGCGTGCTCATCGGCGTGGGCGGCTGCGTGGCCAGCCAGGAGGGCGAGGAAATCATCAAGCGCGCACCCTATGTGGACGTGGTCTTCGGCCCGCAGACCCTGCACCGCCTGCCCGAGCTGCTCAATGCACGCGCCGCCAAGCACAAACCCCAGGTCGATATCAGCTTTCCCGAGATCGAGAAATTCGACCACCTGCCGCCCGCGCGCGTGGAAGGCTCCTCGGCCTTCGTCTCCATCATGGAAGGCTGCTCCAAGTACTGCAGCTACTGCGTCGTGCCCTATACGCGCGGCGAGGAAGTCAGCCGCCCGTTCGAGGACGTGCTGATCGAGGTCGCCGGCCTGGCCGATCAGGGCGTGAAGGAAGTCACGCTGCTGGGCCAGAACGTCAACGCCTACCTGGGCAAGATGGGTGACACGGCCGAGATCGCCGACTTTGCCCTGCTGCTGGAGTACGTGTCCGAGATCCCCGGCATCGAGCGCATCCGCTACACCACCAGCCACCCCAACGAGTTCACGCCGCGCCTGATCGAGGCCTACGCTCGGCTGCCCAAGCTGGTCAGCCACCTGCACCTGCCCGTGCAGCACGGCAGCGACAAGATCCTCATGGCCATGAAGCGCGGCTACACGGCCATGGAATACAAGAGCACCATCCGCAAGCTGCGCGCCATCCGGCCCGAAATGGCCATGAGCAGCGACTTCATCGTGGGCTTCCCCGGCGAGACCGAGGAAGACTTCCAGAAGATGATGAAGCTCATCCACGACGTGCGCTTCGACAACAGCTTCAGCTTCATCTTCAGCCCCCGCCCCGGCACGCCGGCCGCCAACCTGCACGACGACACGCCGCACGAGGTCAAGCTGCGCCGCCTGCAGGAGCTGCAGGCCGTGATCAACAACAACATCAAGGACATCAGCGACGAGCGCGTGGGCACGGTGCAGCGCCTGCTGGTGGAAGGCCTGTCCAAGCGCGATGGCAGCGAACTCATGGGCCGCACCGAGTGCAACCGCGTGGTCAACTTCCCGGGCAACGAACGCCTGATCGGCCAGATGATCGATGTGAAGATCACCGAGGCCCGCACCTTCACGCTGCGCGGTGAAGTCGTGGTGCGCCACTGAGCCCAACCCGGCCCCGGCGGCCCAGCGACCTCCTGCGTAACCAAAGCCCGGCAATGCCGGGCTTTTTTGCATGTAACAGGACGTGAAAACAGCCCGACCACTCTGGCATGGTGCCGGCTGGCCCGCTAGCATCGCGGGGTCGCCGCCCTGAGGTCCGTCGGCCTGCAGGGCTTTTCCAGCTTCGCTTGCTTGCTATCGATTCCATGAACACCTCCCAGCCCGCCACCGCCCAGGCCGTCCTTGAGGGCGAAGCCCTGCATGCCTTCATGGACCAGGCGCACGACCTGCTGCAGCAGGAGGCTGATGCCAGCCCCATCGCCCCGGCCGAACGCCAGGCGGCCGTCATGGAGCTGCTCTCGCAGCAGCGCTTCGCCCCGGCCACGGTGGGCGAGCTGGAGCGTCTGCACGATCTCTGGCTGGACCTGGAACGACCCGAAACCGCCAACGCACTGCTGCGCGAACACCGCGCTGCCACGCTGCAACCCTTGCAGGGCGACAACCACCTGCTGGCCACGGCCAGCCTGGCGCTCAGCGACATCCAGAGCCGGCTGCGCTTTGACCGTGAAGGCGGCGTGGCCCTGCTCGCGCCCGCTGCCGATCTCATGGGCCGGCTGCCGCATACCGGCGAGCCCTACCGCTACTGGAACGGCTGGCACTACCTGGCCCGCGAAGCCCAGGCCTGGGAGCTGGCCGAGCAAGGCGTGGACCTGCAGCGCAGCCACGAACGCAGCGACCCGGATGGCGAGGCCTCCCCCGCGCGCCGCGACGCGCGTGCCTGCCTGCGCAAGGCCGAGCTGGCCCGTCTGCGCGGCGATGTGCCCGCCACCGTGCGCCAGGTGCAGGCTGCCACGGCGCTGCTGACCCAGGCCGATGCAGAGCAGAACGTGGACTTCGACGACTGGCTGCACCTTGCACGCGAGGTCCTGCCGCTGGCCCCGCAAAGCGTTCCGGCCGTGCTCATGGCGGCAGAGCAGCACCTGGCCCGCACCGAAAGCCCCGCCGCATCGCAGGCGGTACGCACGCACCGCAAGGTCCATGCGGCCCGGCTGCAGGCCATGGCCTGCCATGCCATGGGCCAGCCCGAGGCCGCGCTGCAGCTGGCCGCGCTGGGCCGCTTCGGCCTGGTGGATGACTCCGACGATGCCTTCAGCGGCCTGGTGCTGCGGTGGCTGGAAGAGGCGGGGCGCCTGGCCGATGCGGCGGACCTGGCGCTGGAAAGCGTGCTGCACAGCCGCCCCGGATCGGCCCGTCAGGGCTATGAACTGGCCTTGCGCAGAGTGGACAGCGACACCGCCCATGCACCGGCCTGGGCGCTGATCCTGGCCTGGGCGGGACTGGATTCCGACATGCAGGAGATCCTGGAAGACAGCCCGGCTGCTCCGCGCAGCGCCGACGACTACCTGGCCCTGGCGCGCACCCAGGCGCCCGGCCACCCTCTGCTGGACCTGATCGACGGCTGGCGCCTGGCCAAGGAACGCCAATGGGAGCAGGCCCTGCCTCTGCTGGAGCGCGGCGTGACCGACCAGCCCCGGCACGCCAACTCCGAGCTGCTGCCTATGCTCTGGGCCGCGCGCTTCGCCGTGCTGCCCGCCGCGCAGGTGCTGCAGCGCCCCTTTGCGCAGGGCCATGGCGCCCACTGGTGCTATGCAGCGGGCGTGACCCTGGACGACGAGGACGACCTGGCCGCCATCATGGGCGAAGGCCGGCAGGTGCCGGGCGACGAGGTGCGTGAGCCGCTGGTGCAGCGTTACTACGAAGAGGGCCTGGCCCGCTTCGAAGCCTTCTGGGCCAGCGGCCAGGGCCGGTACAAGGACGCGCACCTGCACGTCTACTCCATGCTCTGCAACAACCTGGCCATCAAGTACCGATCGCAGCAGCGCTATGACGAGGCGGCGGCCCTGCACCACAAGGGCCTGTCCAGCAGCCCCTTTGCCGAACACCACGACGGCCTGCTGTGGTGCGCCATCCGCCGTGACGACCGCCCCGGCATCGTCACGGCGGCCGAGCAGCTGTGGCACTTCACCCAGGACTACGGCTACAGCCGCCACTGCCCCACGGACTACTTCCCCAGCGCGGCGCTGGCGCTCTACCAGCTGGGCCGCGCAGGCGAAATCGGCATCTGGCTGGAGCGCCTGGACCAGTGGTTCGAGGAACTGGACGAGGACGACCAGCGCGAACAGCGGCGCGACTATCTGGCCTCGCTGATGTCCCTGCTCGACTTCTTCTCCGAAAACCATGGCGAACTGGTGCGCCCGCGCCTGGACGCCCTGCTGCCCGAAGTGCGCGCCCTGGGCGAGTGCTACACGCTGCGCCGCCTGGCCTGCGCCATGGAAAGCTGCGGTCCCATCGACCAGGCCGTGGCCCTGCACCGCGAGGCCATCGCCAAGCTCACGCCCGACGACGGCGAGGCCGAGCACAGGATGGCAAAGGACGGCCTCAAGCGCTGCCTCAAGCTGCGCTCGGACAGCAAGCCCTGGTGGAAGCTGTGGTGAACCCGGGCGCCGGTGCCAACGCCGCCAGTGCCTATCGGCCGCGCGACGTGGTCAATGCGCCGGCCATCAAGCAGCGCATCCGCGAGCGCAGCGCTGCACGCGGCGACAGCGAGGAGATCGCCGCCTGGCTGGCCAATCACTTCTACCGCCATGTGATCGGCAACCTCGACGCCGATCCGCCTGCCGTGCAGCCCGTGTCCACGCAGGCCGAGCTGATGCGCCTGCACCGGCGCGCCGAGCCTGCCGCCTGGGCGCTGGAGCGCCTGCGCGAACATGCGTCCCGCCAGCCGCTGTCACCGGACAGGCCGGCGGCCGACGGCAGCGCGCCGCTGTGGTGGGTGGAGCCCGACAGCGCACCCCTGCTGGCGCTGGAGAGCCGGCTGCTGGAGTTCCTGTCCACCCGGCGCGGCACCGCGCTGGAGGGCAAGCTGCAGCGCATCAACTGCCCGCAGGCGCTGGCGCGCTGGACGCTGGAGCACCTGGCCTTCGCCCGGAGAAGCGACAGCGGCTGGGCCGAGCACCGGCCCGGCGCCGTGCGCCCGCTGCTGCGTGGCCAGCTGGGTGTCTTCGTCGAATTCGATGCCCAAAGCCCGGACCTGCGCGCCGAAATGGCCTATGAAAGCCAGATGATGCGCCACTGCCTGGGCCAGTTCAGCGAGCGCGGCGCACTGCGCGGCGGCTATGGCGAGCACTACGCCGAAGCCTGCGAGCAGGGCCGGCTGCGGCTGTTCAGCTACCGCACGGGCACGGCCCAGCCGCGCATCACCGTCAGCGCCCAGGTGCGGGACGACGGGCGGCTGCGCATCGACCAGATCAAGGGCAAGCAGAACCGCCCGCCGATTGCGCGCTACCTGGCCGATGTGCTGGCCCTGCTCAATCACCTCGATACCGATGGCGAGGCGCCGGCGGACGCCCTGGCCATGGGCATCGTGCGCCGACCGGCACAGCTGCTGGCCACGGGCAGCGCGGCTGCCTGGTGCGCGGCCAGCGAGCTGCACACCGAGGCCGAGCAGCTGTGGCTGCTGCAGTCCCACCCGGCGCTGCTGGAGCAGTTGGATATCCGGTCGCCCCTGATGCAATGGCTGGTCGCGGCACGCCGCGACACCGTGCCCGTGCCCGCCTTCGAGCGCATGCCGCGCAGCGCGGCCCTGCAGCAGTCGCTGGAGCTGGCGCGGCGCCGGGCGGGATCGCCGGGAACACCGGGCAGGACAGGAAATCCGCGATGAACGCCTTCACCCTTGTTGTGCTGTCTGCACTGCTCTGGTGGGCAGTGCGCGCCGGCCTGCGGCGCATGCGTGCGTCGCGCCAACGCGGCGACTTCAGCAGCTACCGCAGCGGTGACGCGGCACTGGACTGGGCCCTGGCGCTGGCCCATCCCATGGCCTTTCACGCCATCCAGGGCGGCTTTGCGGACCGGCAGCTCAACGGCGCCGACTCCGCACTGACCACCCAGCTGCGCCCCATGGTGCTGCACCACCTGGGCCTGCGCACCGACCTGGACGATGCCCAGATCGCACGCCAGTTGCCCGACGGCCTGCGCCAGCGCTGGTTCACGCTGGACCTGCAGCGCCTGCAGGCCGGTGACGATCCCCATGCCGCCATGGCCTTTGCCTGCGCGCGCGTGGCCTTCCATGTGCGCTGCGCCTGGCTGCTGGGCTGGGTGGACGAGGCCCTGCACCAGCAGATCCTGCACCTGAACGCATGCCGCGCGCGGGATTGCTTTGACAGCTGGCTGGCCTTCGGCCTGGCCTACGCACGCGGCCGCAGCCAGTGGCTGGCCCGTGGCCGCGCCGACGTGCTGGGGCGCAGCGTGACGCCCGAGCAAGTGCAGCAGTGGGTGGCCGATCCGCGCCACCCCTGGCATGCCATGCCCTGGCAGCAGCAGGCCGTCCGGTGACTGACGCCAGGTGGGTGCGCTGCCTGCCCTGCCCGGTGCTCAGCCTTCGCCATGCACCTTGGCGAAGGTGAGGATCACCTCCCGCACCACCTGGCGCTGAGGCGCGGGCAGCTTCAGAAAGGCATCGAAGGTTTCGCGTTCGAGATAGCCCACGCCCGGCTCCTGGCATTCGAGCGGCGACGGCAGGGACGGCGGGGACCGCTGGGCTGATTCGCCATAGCGCAACACATCGGGCTCGACCTCGAGCAAACCCGCCAGCAGCACCAGCTTGTCCTGCTCGGGAACGGCCTCGCCGTTCAGCCAGCGCGAGACCGCCTGGAAGGAGATCGGCCGCCCCCAGTAACTGGAATTGAACAGCTTCAGAAGCACGCTGGGCCGGGGCTCCAGTCCCGCAGCCTCGATGGCCTGGCGCAGGCGCAGGGCGAATTCGAGCTTGTTACGCATTCCGACACCCTGGATTTCCCTGGAATCTTGATTGAATCATCAGCCCGTCGCCCGGCCAGCGTTCAGGCGAAGATGCTGCGCGCCTCGGTGAAGCGCTTGGCGAAATAGGTGTTGTCCATGCGCACGCGCTGCACCGTGCCGCCGCTGGACGGTGCATGCACGAACTGGCCGTTGCCCACGAAGATGCCCATGTGCGAATAGCGCGCGCCCAGGGTATTGAAGAACACGAAGTCGCCGCGCTGCAGGCTACGGCTGCCCACGGGATTGCTGAACTGCGCCCACTGCGCCGTGGTGCGCGGCAGGCGGTTTTCGGTGATGCCACCCACGGCCCACTGGATCAGGCCGCTGCAGTCGAAACCGCCTTCGGGCGAATTGCCGCCATAGGTATAGGGCGTGTTGACCACAAGCATGGTGCGCGCCAGCAGCGCCTCGCGCAATTCGCCGTCCAGATTGAGCGCCTGCGGCGAAGGCACCGGCGCCGGGCCCGAGCCTTTGCGTGGTGCGGAAGAGCAGCCAGCCAGCAGCACGGCGGCCGCCAGCAGACCCCAGTCACGGCGCGAGAGCCGCGCCCCGGTCACCGGAGACACCGCAAGGGAAGTCGAAACACCAGCCTTCATGGCGCTGCATGTTCTCACAAAGCCCTCGCGGCCAAAAGAAAAGCCGCAGGCTGCGCTGCGGCTTGGCGGGAAAGAGCACGCGGCCCGGCGGCTCAGGCGGTGCCCGTCAGAACGGGAGCTTGGGCATGCCGCCGCCACCGCCCATCATTCCCTTCATGGCCTTCATGCCGCCCATGCGCTTCATCATCTTCATGAGGCCGCCGCCCTTCATCTTCTTCATCATCTCCTGCATCTGCTCGAACTCCTTGAGCAGGCGGTTGACTTCCTGGACCTGCACGCCCGCGCCATCGGCAATGCGCTTCTTGCGCGTGGCCTTGATGATCTCGGGCTTCTTGCGTTCCTTGGCAGTCATGGAGCAGATGATGCCTTCCTTGCGGCGGATCTCGCGCTCGGCCTTGTCCATGTCCACCTGGCCGGCCTTGGCCGTGAGCTGGGCCGGCAGCTTGTCCATGAGGTTGGACAGGCCGCCCATCTGCTTCATCTGCTGGATCTGGGCCAGGAAGTCGTTGAGGTCGAAGCCGTCGCCGCTCTTGACCTTCTCGGCCAGCTTCTGCGCGGCCTCCATGTCCACGCCCTTGGTGACCTGCTCGACCAGGGCCACGATGTCGCCCATGCCCAGCACGCGCTGCGCGTGGCGGTCGGCGTCGAACACCTCCAGGCCGTCGATCTTCTCGGACACACCGGCGAACTTGATGGGGGCGCCCGTGATCTGTCGCACCGACAGCGCCGCGCCACCGCGCGAGTCGCCGTCGAGCTTGGTCAGCACGATGCCGGTCAGGGGCAGCGCTTCCTTGAAGGCCTTGGCCGTGTTGATCGCATCCTGGCCCTGCATGGCATCGACGACGAACAGGGTCTCGACCGGCTTGAGCGTGGCGTGCAGATCCTTGATCTCGGCCATCAGCAGCTCGTCGATGGCCAGGCGGCCGGCCGTATCGACCAGCAGCACGTCAAAGAAGTGGCGCTTGGCGTAGTCCAGCGCGGCCACGGCGATGTCGTGCGGCTTCTGGTCAGGCGTGGAGGGGAACCACTCGGCACCGGCCTGGGCGGTCACGGTCTTGAGCTGCTCGATGGCGGCGGGGCGGTACACGTCGCCCGACACGGTGAGCACCTTCTTCTTGCGCCGCTCGATCAGGTGCTTGGCCAGCTTGGCCGTGGTCGTGGTCTTGCCGGCGCCCTGCAGGCCGGCCATCAGGATGACGGCCGGCGGCTGGGCGTTGAGGTTGATGTCGGCCACGCCCTCGCCCATGGTGGCGGCGAGTTCCTTGTTGACGATGGACACCAGCAGCTGGCCCGGCTGCAGCGAGCCCAGCACCTCCTGGCCCAGCGCCTTTTCCTTGACGCGCGCAACGAAGTCGCGCACCACGGGCAGAGCCACGTCGGCCTCGAGCAGGGCCATGCGCACTTCGCGCAGCATGTCCTGCACGTTGGATTCGGTGATGCGGGCCTGGCCGCGCATCTCCTTGACGAGTCGCGAAAGTTTGTCGGTCAGAGCGGAGGCCATAAGCGGGGAGGAACTGGAGTCGTCGGAAAGGAAAAGGTGTGCTGCAGCGAGCCAGCCGGGGCCAGGTGGCCAAGTGGGGCCGGGTCGCGGCACGGACCCTGCAGATCCCGATGATTCTACCCGCTGCCCCTGCCGGGGTAAGTACCGGCCTTCCGTGCCCCACGGCACGCACTGGCCAGCAGTAACATGCGCAATGTTTCCATAGTTTATGGCTATCACATTCCGCAATGCTGGCTTGCTACCGCCTGGGAGTCTTCATGCCTGATACGCCGTATCGCCAGTTCCTGGACCGTGTGCCCGACGGGTTTCTTCTGTTTGACGAGCAGGGCGGCCTGCTCGATGCCAATGCCCAGGCCTGCGCCAGCCTGGGCCATCACAAGGCCGCCATGCTGGGGCTGGGCATCATGGACGTATGGCTGGACCTGGATGGACGGCCGCGTGACTTCTGGCGGGACATGGTCGTGGACAGCCAGGCCCGTCTGCGAGGCTGGCTGACCTGCCGCGATGGCAGCAGCTTGCCCGCCGAGATCCATGTCCATTGCCTGTCACTATCGGGCAGGCGGCTTTTCTTCACTACCTGGCACGACCTCGGCGAGCGCACCGGCCAGGACGAGCCGATCGGCCAGCCCAATGCGCAGCTTGAGCCGCACCTGCAAAACCGCACCTGGCCGTGGCAGGACTCGACGCGCCTGCTGGAGACCGTGATGCGCGAGACGCCCGACCTGGTCTTCGCCAAGGACCGGCAGGGCCGCTACACCTTCGCCAACCCCGCCACAGCCCGCTTTGCCGGGCGCGCGCCCGAAGACATCGTGGGCAAGACCGACCAGGAGCTTTTCTCCGACAGCAGCTTCACCGACAGCGACCGCCGGGTGCTGGACAGCGATGCGCCCGTGGTGATGGACGATCATCTGCTGGTCGACGGGCAGCGCCGCATCTTCCAGTCCACCAAGATTCCCTATCGCGATGCCGAGGGCCGGACCGTGGGCGTGCTGGGCATTGCGCGCGACATCACCCTCATGCGCCAGACCGAGTCCCAGCTGCAAAAAAGCTACGACGTGCTGCGCCAGGCCGAACAGCTGGCGCGCCTGGGCAGCTGGACATGGGAGCTGGACACCGGGCACTTTCAGGCCTCGGAGATGATGTATGTGATGAACGGCCTGGACCCCCAGGGTCCGCCACTGAAGCGCCATGCCCTGCGCGCCATGCTCGGGCCGCAGGATCTTGCACGGCTCACCGCTGCCGTGGATCTGTGCATCAGCACCGGCCAGTCCTACAGCATCGATGTGGTCCAGCGCTGCCCGGACGGCCGGCAGTTCGCTGCCCGCCTCATGGGCCGGGCCCTGCGCGACGAGCAAGGCCGCATCGTCGCGCTCAGCGGCACGCTGCAGGACCTGTCCGAACGCGAGGACGCGCGCATGCGCCTCGAAGCCCTGGCCGACAACCTGCCCAGCGGCGCCATCTACCGCCTGGAAGGCGGCTTGACGCAACTGCGGCTCAGCTACATCAGCGCCGGCATAGAGAACCTGATCGGCGTGCCGGCCCACGCCATCATGGCCGATCGGCAGGTCTACCTGAATGCCATCCATCCCGAGGACCTGCCGCTCTACCAGGGGATGATGCAACGCTCGATCGATACGCTGCGGGTCTTCGATTGCCGCTTTCGCGTGATCAGGCCCGACGGAGAGATCCGCTGGCTGCGCTGCCGCTCGGCCCCACGGCGCTGTCAGGAGGGCATGGTCTGGGACGGCATCATGCTGGACATCACCCGCGAACGCGAGGCCGAGCAGGCGCTGCGGCAGGCCAAGGAAGCCGCCGAAGCGGCCGAACGCGCCAAATCGGATTTCCTGGCCATCATGAGCCACGAAATCCGCACACCCATGAATACCGTCATCGGCATGACGCGCCTGGTGCAGCAGACCGCGCTGACATCGCGCCAGCGCGGCTACCTGGAGAAGGTGGAGCGCTCGGCCAGCGCCCTGCTGGCCGTGATCAACGACATCCTCGATTTCTCCAAGATAGAGGCGGGCATGCTGGCGCTGGAGGAAGTGGACTTCGCCCTTGACGATGTGCTGGAGACCGTGACGGCCTCCACGGCGCTGCGCGCAGAGGAAAAGGGGTTGGAAGTGGTCTATGCGCTGGACCCGCAGCTGCCACCCCGTTTGCGCGGCGACCCAATGCGCCTGGGCCAGGTGCTGACCAACCTGGTCGGCAACGCCATCAAGTTCACAGAGCATGGCGAGGTGGTGATCTCCCTGCATCTGGAGCCGCCGCCGGTGGACGCGCCTGCGGATGCCGATGCGGACACCACGGCAGCGCCCCTGCACCACCTGTGCGTGAGCGTGCGCGACACCGGCATAGGCCTGGATGCATCGCGGGCCGAGCGGCTGTTCCAGCCCTTCACCCAGGCCGACATCCAGACCACGCGCCGCCACGGCGGCACCGGCCTGGGCCTGGCCATCTGCCACAGGCTGGTGCAGCTCATGGGCGGCAAGATCGGCGTGTGCAGCCAGCCCGGCCAGGGCAGCGACTTCCGCTTCACGGCCAAGGTCCGGCTTGCCACGGATGCGCTGCCGGACGGCCACGACAACCTGGGCAGCACCGGCGTTCTCATCGTCGATGACAACGCCAGCGCGCGCGAGGCGCTGGCCGCCATGGTGCGCAGACTGGGCATGCGCTGCGATACGGCGGCGGACGGCATGCAGGCGCTGCGCATGCTTCAAGAGGCCGCACGCCAGGAATCTCCCTATGGCCTGGCCCTGCTGGACTGGCGCATGCCCGGCATGGACGGACTGGAGCTGGCACGCCGCATGCGCGAGCGACAGGACCTGGTCAAGACCCCGGCCGCGCTCATGGTCACGGCCTTCGGGCGCGACGAAGTGCAGCTGCATGCCGCGCAGTTTGGCCTGCGGGGCCTGCGAGGCCTGCTGATCAAGCCCCTGACCGCATCGGCACTGAGGTCCTCCATCCGGGAGGCGCTGCGGGACCCCGAATCGACCCAGCTTGAAGACCCGGCGGCCGGCCCGTCGCCACAGCAGCGCTACCCGGGCCTGCCTGGGCGCAGGGTGCTGGTGGTGGATGACAACGTGCTCAACCGCGAGGTGGCCACCGAACTGCTGGAGCAGGCCGGCATATCGGTACAGACTGCGCAGGACGGTCTGCAGGCGCTGCAGCTGCTCGACAGCCAGCCTTTCGATGCCGTGCTCATGGACGTGCACATGCCCGGCATGGACGGCCTCAGTGCCACGCGCGCCCTGCGCACGCGCAGCGCGCTGCGGCATCTTCCGGTGATCGCGCTGACTGCACAGGCCTATGCCGAGGAGCGCGCCCGGATCGAGGCCGCAGGCATGAATGCCCATCTGACCAAACCCGTTGACGATGTGCTGCTGTACGAGACGCTG
>NZ_JADDRN010000082.1:0-209 GCF_017355445.1 Delftia sp. SD018 | reverse complement strand
AAGCCTTCCAGCCGCTCGCGCGTATCGAAGCTCAGCAGGTTGGGCGTGGCATAGGCATCGCCTTGCTGGTGCAGCATGTGGTGGAAAAGAATGCCTTCCTGCAGCGGTGCCAGCGGGTAGATGTCCTGGATGTTGGCTGCACCACCGGGCACGGCTGCGACGATCCGTGCAATCTCCTGCGCGTCCAGCGCCACCAGGGTCAGCATGGC
>NZ_JADDRN010000081.1:0-239 GCF_017355445.1 Delftia sp. SD018 | reverse complement strand
AGCGGCAAGGTGTTGATGAACATGCCCAGCGCACGCTCCACCCCCTCGCCACCCTGCATGCGCCCGAACAGCACCGTGCCGAACACCACGTCGTCCCTGCCCGTGGTCCGGCCCAGCACCAGCGACCAGGCCAGATGGAACAGGCTGGCCGCGCTCACGCCCTGGCGCTGCGCTGCAAGGCGCACGGCGCGTGCCAGCCCCGCATCCAGCACATGGCGCGCCTCCTGCACCCCGCTGCC
>NZ_JADDRN010000080.1:0-281 GCF_017355445.1 Delftia sp. SD018 | reverse complement strand
CTGGTGCCGGCAGGCATCAGCATCACGGGCGTGCCGACCGGCGCAAACGTGGCCAGCGCGACCTGCACGCCCAATACCTTCCCCTTCGTGGGCAATGGCACGGCGATCCTGTCTTGCACCGTGAGCTTCACCACCCCGGTGGCAGCTGGCAGCAACAGCAGCTTCAACCTGCCGGCTGTGCCGACGGCTGTGGGGTCGAGCACGAACACGGCTTCCTACGATCCGTCGGGCGGCATCAGCCCGGTCAATCCGACGGCGGGTTGCACGACAGACTGCGCTTC
>NZ_JADDRN010000008.1:0-193924 GCF_017355445.1 Delftia sp. SD018 | reverse complement strand
CTTCCGCATCGAGCTGGGCGAAGTGCAGGCCCAACTGCTGGCCCAGCCGGAGGTGCGTGAGGCCGTCGTGCTGGCCAGCCAGGGGCCGGGCGCGGCGCGGCTGGTGGCCTATGTCTCGCTGAACGAGGAAGTCGAAGACGGGCTGCTCAAGGACCGGCTGGGCCAGGCGCTGCCCGACTACATGGTGCCCTCGGCCATCGTGGTGCTCGATGCCCTGCCGTTGACGGCCAATGGCAAGGTGGACCGCAAGGCCTTGCCCGAGCCCGAGCTGGCGGGTGCGCAGGCCTACGAGGCGCCGCAGGGCGATGTGGAGGCGATGCTGGCAGGCATCTGGGAAGAGGTGCTGGAGCTGGATCGTGTGGGGCGCAGCGACAACTTCTTCATGCTGGGCGGCGATTCCATCCTGAGCCTGCAGATCGTGAGCCGGACGTACCGTGCTGGCTGGCGCATCACGCCCCGGCAATTGTTTGAGCGACAGACGGTGGCCGAACTTGCGGCCGTGGCAGAACGTGCGGACCAGCGCGCGGCGGTGGCGGGGACCCCGTCGGACGGGCAGCGTGGCCGCCTGGTGGACTTTTTCGATGCCCAGGCCCTGGCGGGCCTGCCGTTTGCCCAGGAAGACGTGGAGGATGTGTATCCGCTCACTCCGACGCAGGAAGGCATGTTCTTCCATGCCATGGAGGCGCCGGGAACCGGTCTGTATGTCAATCAGCTCGGGGTGGACCTGTCCGGGGTCGATGCCGAGCGCCTGGCCCGCGCCTGGTCGGCCATGGTGCAGCGCCACGCCATGCTGCGCACAGCCTTTGTCTGGCAGGCTGGCATGCAGCGACCGCTGCAGGTGGTGCTGCGCCAGGCAACGGCAAAGTTCGTGCAGCATGACTGGCGTGGGCTTGATGATGCGGTCGAGCGCGCGGACCGCCTGGGCAGGGAGGAGTTGCGCAGGGAGACCGACTGGCTGGCTCCGCCGCTGGTCCGCATCCACCTGATCCGCATCTCGGACACGGGTTACCGGCTGCTGTGGACCCAGCACCACATCCTCTCGGACGGCTGGAGCGATTCGCGGCTCTGGGGTGAATGGCTGCAGAGCTATGCGGGCGAGCAACTGCCCGCACAGCCTCCCGCCTACGGGGACTTCCTGCGCTGGCTGCAGCGGCAGGATGCCCAGGCTGCCAAGGCCTTCTGGCAAGGGGAACTGGCCGGGCTCGAGGGGCCGGTTCTGCTGGCCGACCCCCAGCAGCGCACCGGCACCGACGGCTATGCCAAGCTTTTCACGCGCCTGGATGCGCAGCGGACAGCCGCCCTCGGGGGCCTGGCCCAGCGCGAGCGCGTGACCATGAACACCCTGGTGCAGGCCGTCTGGTCGCTGGTGTTGCAGCGGCAGGCCGGCAGCCGGCAGGTCGTCTTCGGCGCCACAGTGGCCGGCAGGCCTGCAAGCCTGGAGGGCGCCGAGCAGATGCTGGGCCTGTTCATCAACACCATTCCGATCGCCGTATCGGTGCGCGCTGGGCTGTCCATCGGCGAATACCTGCGCGCGGTTCAGTCCGGCAATTTGCGAGCCCGGGAGTTCGAGCATTCGGCACTGGCCGACATACAGCGCTGGGCAGGATCCGCAGGTCGGCCCTTGTTCGACAGCATCATCGTTTTCGAGAACCATCCGATGGACCAGACCATGAAGCGCCTGGATCAGTTCGGTTTGGAATTCGGTGCCGTGGCCGGCAGCGGCCTGACCGGGTACGCCATGGATTTGCAGGTCACCGTGGGTGAGGTGCTGGAAATCGAGTACTGCTATGCGCGCCAGTCCTTCGACGAAGCCCGTGTGGCGGACATGCGGCAGCTGGTCGAGCATTTGCTGCACCAACTGCTGGCTCTGGATGTGGACCAGCCCCTGGGGCAGATGGGGTGGCTGGGCGCTTCGCAGCATGCCGGCATGCTGGCACTGGGCCGCTCCGAACCGCTGGCTCCCCAGGGACCGCGCAGCACGGTGCATGCGCTGATCGCGCAGCAGGCGAGCGCGCGGCCCGAGGCCATCGCCTTGCGGATGGGCGATGCGCACATGAGCTATGCACAGCTCGACGCACAGGCCAATCGCCTAGCCCGCCATCTGGTGGAGCTGGGTGTGGGACCCGACAAGGTGGTCGGGGTGGCGCTGGAGCGCTCCATGGACATGGTGGTTGCCTTGCTGGCCGTGCTCAAGGCGGGTGGTGCCTATGTGCCGCTCGATATCGCCTATCCCTCCGACCGGCTGGCCTTCATGCTCCAGGACAGCGGGGCCATGCTTCTGATCAGCCAGAGCAGCGTGCTGCCCCGGCTGGCCGCGCTGCACGTGCCGACACTGCGCATGGAAGACGTGCCCTATGGCCAGCTGGAGGCGCACGGCTTGGCGCCGCGCTGCGACGCCGATCATCTGGCCTACGTGATCTATACGTCAGGCTCCACCGGGCTTCCCAAGGGCGTGGCGGTATCCCACGGCCCGCTGGCCATGCACTGCCTGGCCACGGCGCAAATCTATGGAATGACGCCTGCATCCTGCGAGCTGCACTTCATGTCCTTCTCGTTCGACGGTGCCCATGAGCGCTGGCTGACGCCCCTGTGCGTGGGAGCCAGCCTGGTGCTGAGGGACGGCGAACTCTGGACGGCCGAGCAGTCCTATCAGGCGCTGCAACGCCATGGCGTGACCACGGCGGCCTTCCCGCCTGCCTACCTTGGCGAGATCGCCGACTGGGCTGCGCCGCGCGACGATGTTCCCGAGGTGGAACTCTATGTCTTTGGCGGAGAGGCCATGCCCAAGGCAGCCTACGACAAGGTGTCCACCCATCTGCGGCCGCGCTGGCTGATCAACGGCTATGGACCCACGGAAACGGTGGTGACGCCGTTGATCTGGCGGACCGGCGGCGATCAACGCTTCGAATGCGCCTATGCGCCCATAGGCCGGCCCGTGGGCGAGCGTGCGGTCTACGTGCTGGACGAGGACATGCAGCTGTTGCCGGCAGGCAGGGTGGGCGAGCTGTACATCGGCGGCTACGGCCTGGCGCGCGGCTATCTCGGGCGCAGTGCACTGACCGCCGAGCGGTTCATCGCCAATCCGTTCGATGCGCAGGGCGGGCGCCTGTACCGGACCGGCGACCTGGTGCGCTGGATGGATGACGGCAATATCGAGTACATAGGCCGTGCCGACCATCAGGTCAAGATCCGGGGCTTCCGCATCGAACTCGGCGAGGTGGAGAAGGCCGTGCGCGCGCTGGCCGGCGTTGCCGATGCCGCCGTGGTTGTGCAGGAGGCTGCCTCTGGCCGTCAACTGGTGGCCTATCTGGTGCTGGACGGCCTGGCAGCGGACAACCGTGCAGGTCAGCGCATGCGCCAGCAGCTTTCCGAGCGCCTGCCGGACTACATGGTGCCGGCGCATTGCGTGCCGCTGCCCGCCCTGCCTCGTCTTGTCAGCGGCAAGCTGGACCGCCATGCGCTGCCCTTGCCCGCGGCCGATGGTGCGAGAGCTTTCGTGCCGCCCTCGACGGAAGAGGCCCGTGCGCTGGCCAAGGTATGGCAGGAGGTGCTGGGCGTGGACAGGGTGGGCGAGACCGACAACTTCTTCGAACTGGGCGGAGATTCGCTGCTCAGCCTGAAGATGCACGCCAAGGTGCGCAAGCTCGGCAACCGGCGGCTGGATTTCAAGCTGCGCGATCTGTTGCAACGGCCCACGATCGCCGGCCTGCTGGGTCTGGGCGCCGAACAGGAGACACGCGCTGCAGGCCTGATCGCTCTCAATGCCGTATGCGAGGGGATGCCACCGCTTTTCTGCATCCATGCGGGCTTTGGAACCATCTTCGACTACCAGCCGCTGGCCAGGGCGCTCAACGGCGTGCGGACCGTGTATGCGATCGCCTGCCGCAGTCTGTCTGCGCCAGACCACCTGGACCATTCGCTGGAACAGATGGCCGATGACTACTGCCGCATGGTCCGCGCCGTTCAGCCCAGCGGGCCCTACCACCTGCTGGGATGGTCATTGGGCGGCAGCCTTGTGGCCTTGATGGCATCCCGGCTGGAGGCCCAGGGCCAGACGCTGGGACTGCTGGGACTGGTCGATCCCTTCGTTCCCGAGGCCGGGCAGACCTTGTCCGATGACTGGTGGCCGGATTTCCTGGCCTTTGTGAGCCACCTGCTTCCCCACGCAGATATCGATGATGTGGCCGAGGTCCGCACCGTCCCCCAGCCCAGCGCCGACCTTCTGGCGGGGCCTCTGGGACGTGCTGTGGCCCGCGCGGGAGCGAATCTGGCCGAAGGCAGCGTACCCATGGAGGGGGCCGATCTGGCCCAGACCTTCATGACGGCGCTGCATCTGAAGCACCTGTCATTGCAGACCGAGAGGCTCAGGCCAGTGGCTGGCATGGCTCAGCTGTGGTGGAGCGAGGGCCGGAACGTCAGCGACCGCACCAGGTTGCGACAGCAGCTGCGGCAGGATGATGTGCAGGGTACGGAAATCGATGCCGACCATTTCTCCATGCTGCGGGATGCCGGCCTGCTTGCGCAATTGTTCGAGCTGCTGGCCTGCGAGTTCGAGCCAGGATGATCCGCGCCGCCCCTTGGCCTTGCTGTTGCCGCGCCAAGGGGGCTGCGGGGCCGCAGTGCCTGCTTGATCCGGTCGTTGCCCCGTTACAGATTGTCTCCGTTTTTGGCGCCCGTACGTCTTACAGGCCAGGATGTGTTGGTTCAGGCACCAGGCTGAATGCGCATCTGGTTGGTAATCAATCTTGTTCAATGAATCTGAAGCCCGTCAATCATGTGTCCTATGCCTCGTCAACATCTGCTGAGCATTGCTCTGGCCGCCGCCTTCGGCTCGGCCTCGCTTTGGTCTCCTCTTGCTGCTGCCCAATCGCCCGGGCAGAGTGCTGCCCAGGTCTTTGAAATCAACATCCCGGCGCAGTCGCTCGCCTCCGCGCTCAATGAGCTGTCGCGTCAGACCGGAGCCCAGATGTTCGCTGCCGGCGATCTCGTGGCAGGGGTCCAGTCGCGGGCGGTGTCCGGCAAACTGAGTTCGGAGCAGGCCTTGCGTGAGATGCTTGCAGGGACTTCGCTGGAGGCCACGAAGACCGCAAACGGCGGTTTTGCGGTGCGTCGTTCCGCGGGCACGCCAAGTTCTGCATTCACCTTGCCCACGGTGACGGTCACGGACAGCGAAGCCGCAAGCGGCCCGCTCAAGGGCTATGCCGCCAAGCGCAGTGCAACCGGTACCAAGACCGATACGCCGACTCTGGAAACGCCGCAATCCATCACCATCATCGGCGCCTCGGAAATAGAAACACTCAAATACCAGAGCCTGCAGGATGCGCTGGGATATGCCGCAGGCGTCAACCGTGCCGAGGGTCTGGACAGAACCACGGACAGCCTGTTTCTTCGAGGATTCCGCACGGACGGAATTTATCGGGATGGCACGCTGTACACGGTAAATATCTATAACGGAAGACAGGAGCCGTACGGACTGGAGCGCATTGAACTGCTCAAGGGCGCGTCCTCGGTACTTTATGGATCGGTCGCTCCTGGCGGGGTGATCAATACGGTCAGCAAGCGGCCCACGGCTGAAACTATTCGTGAACTGAATGTGGAAATTGGCAGTTTCAACCACAAACAGGTTTCAGGCGACTTTTCAGGGTCGCTGGACAAGACTGGAGAGCTGACCTATAGAATAACGGCCCTGCAGCGTGATAGCAATACGTTCATAGACCATACCCCGGATGATAGAACGTACATTGCCCCCTCCCTGAAGTGGCAGCCCAATGCGGCAACCTCGCTGACCTTGCTCATGGAGTATCAGAAAGACCGCACTGCCTACGTCAACGGCCTGCCGGGACCGGGAACGGTGCTGCCCAATCCCAATGGCAGGATTCCTCCGGAAAGATTCACGGGCGAGCCAGGCTTCGACAAGTACGGGCTGGAGCGATACTCCATTGGCTACCTGCTGGAGCATGCATTCTCGGAACGCCTGAAACTCAGGAGCAGCATGCGTTACTTCGATGCGAATGTGACCTACCGGAGTGCAGCGGGATGGGGACTGAGCAGCGACCAGAGATCGCTTGTGGGACGCGCAGCACAGACGCGCTGGGACAGGTCTTCTGCCTTCGTGATGGACAACTCCCTGGAGTACAAGTTGGACCAGGGCAACGTCCGGCACACGATATTGGCTGGCTTCGACTACACGTTGCCAAAGCATGAGTCTGAGCGCTACAGGCAGTCATTGCCGAATCTCGATGTTTTCAATCCGATATATGGAGGGCCTTTCGGGCCCATCAGCCGGGTTGATGGCTCATGGAAATCGGATATGGAACGTCTGGGTGTTTATGCTCAGGATCAGATAAAGATATCCAATAAATGGGTGTTTCTGGTCGGCGGGCGATATGACTCCGTTCGCTACAACGAAAGCAGTTTCTTCACGGGTGAGTCCATTGCAGACAATGAGAAAACCACAGCATTTACCGGGCGCCTTGGCCTGGTTTATCTGGCAGAAAACAATGTCGCTCCCTTTGTGAGCTTCAGCCAATCGTTCGAGCCCACAGCGGGTCGGGACCGCCTTGGCAGCCGCTACAAGCCCACCAAGGGCGAGCAGGTTGAAGCGGGTGTCAGATACCAGCCTCGTGAAATGAATGCCACGTTCTCTGCCGCGGTATATCAACTGACCAGAAACAATTTGCTGGTAGCCGATCCCCAGGATCCCACCGGAAGTTTCGGCATCCAGGCCGGAGAAGTTCGCTCGCGCGGCTTTGAGCTGGAGGCGCGGGGATCTGTGGGACGCAATGCCAACATCATTGCCGCCTATGCCTATACGGATGCGCGCACGACTGAGGCCAGCCCGCTGCAGCCAGGCGAGGTCGGCAAGAGGCTGGTCAATGTGCCCTACAACCAGTTGTCGCTTTGGGGTGACTACAGCTTTGGTGACTTCGGCCTGCCGCAGCTCAAGGTCGGACTTGGTGCACGCTACATAGGCCGCACCCGTGGCATGGCGCACAGCGTTCCCGTGTCGGTTCCCGCGTTCACCGTCTTTGATGCCATGGTCAGCTACACCACAGGCCCGTGGCGCCTGGCCTTGAATCTGACCAACTTGACGGACAAGACCTATGTCTCCGGTTGCACCTACGGCTGCTTCTACGGCGAGCCCCGCAAGGTGATCGGCACGGCCACCTATCGCTGGTAAGCGGGCATGGGCCATGGGCCACGGCTGGAGCGATCCGGCCGTGGCCTTTTCTTTGTCGGGGAACCGAAGGCGCTGTTCAGAGCGCCTGCAACTGCACGCCGCCACCGGCCTGCGGGCGTACGCGCAGCGGCAGGATGGACGGCAGCACGGCCAGCAGGCCGGCCGAGTCATTGGCGCGAAAGCGCCCGGTCAGGCGCAGCGCGGCCACGCGCGCATCGGCGGCTTCTATGGGCTGGGTGCGGTAGGCGTTGACCGTGGCCAGGGCCTCGGCCAGCGGGGTGTTCTCGAAGACCAGCCAGCCCTCGCGCCAGGCGGACAGGGTGGCGGCATCGGCCTGGCGCACGGCCTCGGCCTGGCCGTTGCGGATGTCCACGATCTGGCCGGGCAGCAGGTCCAGCGTTGCCGCCGCCGGGCCCGTCGCATCCTGCGCATCCCTGCCCAGCACCCGGACCCTGACATGGCCATGCTCCACGCCCACGGTGACGGGGCCGCCGCGGTCGCGCACGGTGAAGACCGTGCCCACGACCTCGATGCGCGCCTCGCGCGTGATGACCTCGAAGGGCCGGTCGGGATCGGGGGCCACGTCGAATCGCACTTCGCCCCGGGCCATGGACACACTGCGGCGCTGGCGGTAGAGCGTCACGGCAATGGCGCTTTGGGGCGCCAGTTCCACCAGGCTGGCCTGCAGCGGCAGCTTGCCGTCGGCCAGAGTGATCTTGAGGATCTGCGAGTTGCGCGTGGCGTAGGCCGAGGTGTGTATGGGCTGCTGCCAGTACCAGTAGGCGCCCCGGCCCGCCAGCGCGCCTGTGCCCAGCAGCCCGGCGAAGGACAGCAGCAGCTTGCGGCGCCGGACGGTCTGGGTGGAGCGCGAGGCCCGGTCGGCCAGCAGGGCGGTTTCCTGGAACTGCTCGCGCAGGCCGCCGGACATGCCGCCCAGCAGGTTCCAGCGCAGGTGCGCCTCGCGTGCGGCGGCATCGTGCCGGGCTGATTTCCCGCGCCATTCGCCCAGGATCAGGCGGGCCTGGTCGGCCACCGGGTCGGGAGCGATTTCGCTTTGAACGATCAGCGTCAGCGCATGCTCGACCATGCGCTCGCTAGGTGCACTTGCCATGGAAAGGGGGAGTCAGGATGCGTCGTCGGTCAGTGTACTGTTGTCGAAATCCATGGCGCTGCCCAGCGCATGGTCCTCGATCAGTTCGGAGCGCAGCTGGGCCAGCACGCGCGAGCAGTCCAGCGTGGCGCGCACCATGTGCTTGGCGACGGCCATTTCGGTGATGTTGAGCTGATCGGCGATTTCCGCGCGCGTGTAGCCATGGGCGCGAAAGAGGATGAAGACTTCGCGCCGGCGAGGCGGCAGGCCTTCCAGCGCCTGGACGACGCGGTTCAGGATCTGGCGCTGGGCGGCCAGGGTTTCGCTGGAGGGCGCACTGTGCTGCACCACCATTTGCTGGCGCGTCCATTCCTGGGCGGTCTTGCGCTTGCGCGCATCGTCGATGCACAGATTGCGTGCCACGCGAAACAGCAGGGCGCGCGGGGATTCGATGCCGGCGTCGGGCAGGGTTTCGGCCTTCTTGCCGCTGCGCAGGCCCAGGGCGTGCACATAGACCCGCTCGAAGCTCGATTGCGCGATGTCGGCCGCATAGTGCGGATCTCGGAGATCGCGCGTGAGCTGGCGGCGCAGATCGCCATAGTGAGCCACGAGTTCCTGGATCAGGTCACGCATCCGGATACCTGCCTTTCCGCAAGGGCGATGGGTTGGAACCCCTGGGTCCGTACAGAGAAGGGCCTACCGGATGCTGCAACCCCGGCCAGGGCCGGGGCGGTGCAGCAGCGGGTATGGGATTCAGCGGCGCAGGTGATTCAAATTCAAATGCAAATGGTTTGCATTCAAATTATGGCATGGGAGATCCCTGCGCCATCATGCCCTGTGCGATCTTTCAATCCTGCAGCGCCAGCTGTTCTGTGCGCGCAACATCGGGTCTTTGGGCTTGCGCTGCCAGCAGGGCTTCACCGATTTCGCCGGTGCGCACCGAAGTGACGGACAGCAGGGTGTCGCTGAGGCCGTGGGAGCCCTCGCAGGCGCCCTGCAGGAAGATGGCGGGGCGAAAGTCCGGCGTGGTGTGCACCTGGTAGTCGCGGCTCACGGAGAAGTCGCCCAGGTAGGGGGCCAGCGGGTCCAGCAGGGTCTTGTGGTGCTCGCGCGCATAGCCGGTGGCCAGCACCACCACGTCGTAGCGCGATGCATGGTCGATACCGTTGTTGAGATCGCGCAGGCCCAGGTGGATGCCGTCGTTGGCGGCACGCACGTCCTGCACCTCGTGGCGGCGCAGGAAGCGGTGGCGCGTGTCGCCGACGACCTTCTGTTCATAGAACACCTTGAAGATGCTCTCGATCAGCTCCAGGTCGGGACAGGCGTAGTTGGTGTGCCAGAACTCGCGCAGCAGGGCGCCGCGCTCGTCGTGCGGGCGGCTGTAGACATGGTCCACGAAGTCGGCGTTGAAGATTTCGTTGACGAAGGGGCTGTCGTCCGAGGGGCGGATGGAGCGGGCGCGCATGACCAGGTCGATCTCGGCCGTGGCGTAGCGGCCATGCAGGTCCATGAAGATTTCCGCTGCGCTTTGGCCCGCACCGACCACGGCGATGCGCAGCGGCCTGGCATGCTCGGCAATGCTGCGCAGGTAGGCGCTGGAGTGGAAGACGCGCGCGTCGCCGCGCAGGGGCTTGAACTGCTCGGGAATGCTGGGCGTGCCGCCGATGCTCATGACCAGGTTCTGGCCCAGGCGCTCATGCACGTTGCCGGCCGCATCGCGCGAGCGCACGCGCAGCAGTTCCACCTTGCCGTCGCGTTTTTCAGGCAGCACCTCGATGACTTCCTGGCCGTAGACGCAGCGGTCCTCGAACTTGGAGGCGGCCCAGGCCAGGTAGTCGTTGAACTCGTGGCGGCTGGGAAAGAAGGTCTTGAGGTTGATGAAGTCCTGCAGCCGGCCCTTCTCGTGCAGGTAGTTGATGAAGGTGAAGCGGCTGGTGGGATTGCGCAGCGTGGCCAGGTCCTTGAGGAAGGACACCTGCATGTGGGCCTGCTCCAGCAGCATGTCCCGGTGCCAGGCGAAGCGCGGCTGCTTTTCGATGAAGACGGGGTGCATGGCCCGCGCGGCGGTTTCGCGCTCCTTGAGGGCGATGGCCAGGGCAATGTTGGAGGGGCCGAAGCCGATGCCGATCAGCGGGTGGGTTTGCATGGAAGGTCCTTTCATTGGGTCGATGCGTCCAGTGCGTCCGGCGCGGCTGCGTCGGTCTGCGGTATCCACAAGGCGTCTGCGAAAAAGCGTTCCCTGAGCAGGACTCCCAGCACGGCGCGCTTGTGCGGGAAGTCGAATTCCTTGACCAGCGCATAGCCGCAGCGCGGCAGGCTTTTGCGCATCTTGCGGTTGTCGGCGCGCGGCTCCACGACGATGCGCTGCGTGCGGCAGTCGTCCAGAAAGAGGTAGTGCGACAGCGAGGGCAGCCAGGCCGTCAGGTAGGGCTGGCCGCGAAACCGCGCCTCCCCCACCAGCGCATGCCAGCCCCGGTCATGGTCGCCCGCGTCATAGAAGGGGGCGATGCGGTCTTCCTTGGCCCAGTAGGCCTCGAAGTAGCCGAAGGGCTCGCCGTCGAAGCAGCCGATGAGGCCCAGCGCATGCGGGTCGCCGGCCATGCGCTGCAGGTAGGCGCGGTGGTGGGCGAGGTCGCCGCTTTCCTCCCAGAAATGCGCGACGACCGGGTCGTTCATCCAGCGGTGGATGAGGGGCAGGTCGGCCTCGGGATCCACGGTGCGAAAGCTCAGCGTGCGGCCCAGCCAGGGGATGAAGCGGCGGTAGACCTCGCCGCGCGGCTTGTGCAGACGCACGGGGTGGCGGCGGCCTTCGCTGATCGTGTAGTGCAGCGCATAGGGTGGGCGCGGGCGGGGCAGCCACAGGGGCTGCTGCCACAGCACGCTTCTTGCCACGCACGGGGCCTGGCCCGGCTGCACTGTGGCAATGCTGTCGCGCAGGCCGGGCGGCAGCCGGGGCAGGGACAGCTCGATGGCTTGCGCATCGGGATGCAGGCCAAAGCCTGCCTGCAGCGCGGCCAGCAGTTCATCCGCTTCGGGCATGCCCGAGCAGGGGCCCAGCCATTGCAGCTGCATCAGGCCTGGCGCGGCCGTGGGCGACAGGTTCCAGAGACTGTGCTTGCCGGGCCTGCCGGCATGCACGGACCCCGAACGTTCCAGGCGCAGCCGCTGTCCATCGCCGAAGACGCTGATCGTCTCGGTGCCTGCATGCGCAAGGTAGCTGGCGCCGGAGGCGTCTGGTGACGGTGTAGCGGTGGCTTCGACTGGACGCACGTGGACTCTTTCAGATGGAGTGGCCCGCGTGCGGGACACGGGTCGGGGCTCGGGCAAGGGCGCAAGGGACACAAGGGACACAAGGGACACAAGGCAGCCTCATGACCGGGATGACGCGCAGGCGCGGCAAATGTTCATGCCAGGGCCGTTCATGCCAGGGCCGGGCTGCGGGCCGCCTGGAAGGCGTGGGCCAGTGCATTGCAGAGCCGGCCGCGCAGCACCTCGGTCTCTTCGGTGAGGGCGCCCAGCCGCGCAAAGTCATGGACCATGCCGGCGTAGATCTGCAGGTCCACGGCCACGCCGGCGGCCTGCAGCCGCTCGGCATAGCGCTTACCTTCGTCGATCAGCGGGTCGTACCCGGCCAGCACCATCAGCGTGGGGGCCAGCCGGCCCAGGTCGGATGCCTGCAGCGGGGCAAAGCGCCAGTCCTGCCGGTCCGCATCGCTGCGCAGGTATTGGCCAAACATCCAGGCCAGGGTGTCACCTTCCAGCAGATGGCCGGTGGCCAGGCGCGCATGCGAGTCGCTGTCCTGCCGTGCTGCCGTGCAGGGGTAGAGCAGCAACTGCAGCAAGGGCTGGGGCATGCCCGCGTCGCGCGCGGCGATGCACAGGGCCGTGGCCAGCGTGCCCCCGACGCTGTCGCCGCCAATGGCCAGGCGCTGCGCGTCCAGGCCATGGCGGCCGCCGTGCTCCAGCAGCCAGGCCAGGGCGTCCTGTGCGTCGAGGAAGGCTGTGGGAAAGCGGTGCTCTGGCGCCAGCCGGTAGTCGATGGCCAGCACATTGCAGGGCGTGCCCAGCGCCAGGCTGCGGCACAGGCTGTCATGCGAGTCGAGCCCGCCCAGCACGTAGCCGCCGCCGTGAAGGAACAGCAGGCAGGGCGCGGCTGTGTGTTCAGGGGCTGCGCGGTAGAGCCGGGCACGGATGCGCGCGCCGTCGCGCGTGGGCAGATCCAGGTCCTCGGTGGGCAGATCGTCGCCCGGCAGGTCCAGCGCCAGCGTGGCGTTGTCGTAGGCGGCGCGCGCCTGCGCTGCCGTCATCTGGCTCATGCGCGGGCGGCTGGATGCCTGGGCGTTGGCGAGTTCAAGAAATGCTTGCAGGTCGGGGTTGAGAGCCATGGCGTCCTTGGGATATGCGGCAGACAAGGCAAAGCGGGCCGGTGCAGGGCAGGGCGCCCGCGCTGCCCCTTCTTCGTGATGACGCAGGGCGGCGGAATTTGTTCATCGCCTGGGCGGTGAACATTTTTGGCGCACGCACGTCTTGCAGGGAGTAGGGAGTGCTCGCCGTGCGCCGCGCTCCAGGAAACGCCGGGCCGCGCCGGCATTGCAAGGTCATGCGCCCACGGGCGCCAGAGGAATCCCTTATGGAAAACGCCAGCCGACCGCCCTCCGAGGTACTGCGCCTGCTCAGGCCCTTCCTGCCGTGGATGGCGCTGTCCGTGGTCACGGGCATTTGCGCGGGTGGGTCCACGGTGGCGCTGCTGGCGACCATCAACCAGGTGCTCAACCGGCCCGGTGGATTGGCCGGCGGGCTGCTGCTGACCTTCATCGCCCTGTGTGCCACCGTGCTGGTGTGCCGGGCCACGTCCGACATGTCGGGCAATTTCGTGGGGCAGCGCCTGGTGGCGCAGCTGCGCAAGGAACTGGCCAGCAAGATCCTGGCCGCGCCCATCGATGCGCTGGAGCGCTACCGCACGCACCGCCTCATGCCCGTGCTCACGCAGGACGTGGACATGATCAGCGACGTGGCCTTCGTGCTGGCCTCCAACGTGATCGCCCTGGCCATTGCGCTGGGCTGCCTGGCCTACCTGGCCCTGCTGTCGCCGCCGCTGTTTGCCATGCTGGTGGTGGCGCTGGTGCTGGGCGTGAGCCTGCAGGCGCTGGCGCAGTCACGCGGCGTGGCGGGGTTCTGGAAGGCGCGCGATCACGAGGAAGTGCTGCACAAGGCCTACCGCGCCATCAGCGAAGGCGCCAAGGAGCTGCGCATGCACCGCGCGCGCCGGGGCCGCATCTTCGACGGGCAGATTGGCTCCACCGTGGATGCCATCCGCCGCATCAACAGCCGCGCCATCAATACCTATGTATTGGCCACGGCCTTCGGTTCGGCGCTGTTCTTTCTGTTGATTGCCCTCATCCTGGGCTGGGCCGCGCTGCGCACCACCGAGCCCGTGGTGCTCAGCGGCTTCGTGCTGGTGCTGCTGTTCCTCAAGGGCCCCATGGACCAGATCGCGGGCGCGCTGCCCAACCTGGGCCGTGCCAAGGTGGCGCTGCAGCGCATTGCCGACCTGTCGGCGCGCTTTGCCAGCCCCGAGCCGCACCTGCACCTGGACAGCCCGCCCGGCGAGGTCCGCCTGGACCACGGCCTGGAGCTGCGGGGCGTGCGCTATGCCTTCGATGCGCCCGAAGGCGGCAAGGCCTTCGAGATCGGCCCCATCGACCTGAAGCTGGGCAAGGGCGAGCTGGTCTTTGTGGTGGGCGACAACGGCTCGGGCAAGACCACGCTGATCAAGCTGCTGCTGGGCCTGTATGCGCCCCAGCAGGGCGAGATACTGCATGACGGCCAGCCGGTCACGGCCCTGGCGCGCGACGACTACCGCCAGCTGTTCACCACGGTGTTCTCGGACTTCTACCTGTTCGAGGACCTGGTGGCCGGCGGCGAAGAGGGCCAGGCCGCCGCGCTGCCCGAGGCCGCGCTGCCCTACCTGCAGCGGCTGGAGATCGCCCACAAGGTCAGCGTGCGCAACGGCAGCTTCAGCACCATCGACCTGTCCACCGGCCAGCGCAAGCGCCTGGCCCTGGTCCACGCCTATCTGGAGGGCCGGCCCGTGCTGGTCTTCGACGAATGGGCGGCCGACCAGGACCCGAGCTTCCGCCACCTGTTCTACACCGAGCTGCTGCCCGAGCTGCGCGCCAGGGACCACCTGCTGGTGGTCATCTCCCATGACGATCGCTACTTCCACCTGGCCGACCGCATCGTGCGCATGGAGGCCGGCCGCATGGTCCAGCCGCAAGACGGGGCGCAGCCGGTGGCGGCTGCATCGGCCAGTCCCGCCAGTCAAGGCGCGCTGGCCGACATCTGAATTCCTGCTGAATCCACGAACATGGCAAAGACAAAACTCGTCTACATCTGGTCCCTGAGAAACGCCGCCGCCGACCAGGCCGGCCAGCACATCGCCTACAAGGGCGCAACGCGCTACATGAAGTCGCCGCTCGAATACCTGGGCGAGCTGCTGGACACCAGCCCGCTGGGCGATATCTACAGCCTGGAGGCCGTGATCCACGACGACGACGAGGCCTCGCCGCGCGACCGGGAAAAAATCGGCGACTACGGCTTCAGCTACCAGCCGGGCGGCCGCTGGTTCTATCCGCCGGACCTGCGCATCCAGGGGCGCAGGGTCAATGACCTGCTCATGGCCGTGCCGTCTTCCTACCGGCGCCTGCCGCTGAACGATCCGCAGCGCGCCGCGGGCAAGCAGATGTTCGAGGCGCAACTGCAGGACCGGCTGGTGCAGCTGGGTGCCGAGCGGGTGGTGCTGGACGGCCTGCTCGTCATCCTGGACCGGCTCGTGCGGCCCGGGGCCCTGTTCCACCGCAGGATTGCCAACATCCACCCCGGCATCACGCGGCTGGAGTCACCCTATGAACGCCGGGGCGCCTGCGCCACGCTGGACGCGCTGCATGGCGCGCAGGGCTACAAGATCGTGGATTGGAAGACCATGGAACAGCGCCCGGTCCCGCCCCTGTTCAAGACCGGCGCATCCTTTCACTACGTGGACAACGGAATCGACTCCGGCGAAGTCATCGCCGACGTGCTGGGCACCGACATCGATCCCCAAGACACCATCCTCGAGCTGCGCTGGAACAACTTCCAGCACAGCCTGTTCCCTGCATTGCGCAAGGGGCTGGAGATGATGGCCAGAGCGCCTGCAGACATGCCTGCAGACACCACGGTGTGATAACGCGCGTATCTCAAAAACCGGCACGGCCCAAAGCGAGGGACACCGAGCAAGGGCCTATGCCGGCCGCGCCGCCCCGCCGCGAGGGTGTCGTCCCCCTCCCTCGCGAAGCGAGAAAGAGAGGGGGAAGCGGCGCAGCCGCTCAGGGGGTGCTTACTTCGGCGCCAGACGAATGGCCCCATCCAGCCGGATCACCTCGCCATTGAGCATGTCGTTGTCCAGAATGTGGCGCACCAGCTTGGCGTAGTCCTGGGGCGTGCCCAGGCGGCTGGGGAAGGGCACGCCGGCGGCCAGCGCGTCCTGCACTTCCTGCGGCATGCCGAACAGCATGGGCGTGCCGAAGATGCCGGGAGCAATCGTCATGTTGCGGATGCCGTTGCGCGCCAGATCACGCGCAATGGGCAGCGTCATGCCGACCACACCGCCCTTGGACGCCGCATAGGCCGCCTGGCCGATCTGGCCGTCGTAGGCAGCCACGCTGGCCGTGGAGATCAGCACGCCGCGCTCGCCCGTGCTCTCGGGCTCGTTGGCCGACATGGCGGTGGCGGCCAGGCGGATCATGTTGAAGCTGCCGATCAGGTTGACGGTGATGGTCTTGGAGAACAGCGCCAGGTTGTGCGCGCCGTTCTTGCCCACGGTCTTCTCGGCGGGCGCAATGCCTGCGCAGTTGACCAGGCCTGCCAGCTTGCCCAGACTGACGGCCTTGTCCACCACGGCCTGGCCATCGGCCTCCTGGCTCACGTCACATTTGACGAAGACGCCACCGATCTCGCGCGCCACGGCTTCGCCCTTGTCCGCCTGCATGTCGGCAATCACCACCTTGCCGCCCTCGGCCGCCAGCATGCGCGCCGTGCCTTCGCCCAGCCCGGAGGCGCCGCCCGTGACGATGAATACCCGGTCCTTGATCTGCATGGAATGTCTCCTTGGTTATCTGACGTTGACGTAAACGTAACTCTCAAATTATGCATGCAGCCCCGGCCGCAGCCATGTCGCGCCCAAGAAAAAGCCCGGCAGTGCCGGGCTGGTGATGGGCGCGATGGGGGTTACTGGAACCCGGCGCGGTCCAGCATTTGCTGGACCTTGGTCATGTTCTTGCCCACGGCCGTGATCGGGATGGTCTCGCTCTTGAAGGGCTTGCCGCCGGTCATTTCCTTGAGTGCGGGGTTGTCCAGTTCCACGCCCTTGGCTGCGGGCCACTCGTTGTTGCCGTTGGCAAAGTAGTTCTGGGCGGCGGGGCTGGCCAGGTACTCCAGGAACTTGACGGCGTTGTCCTTGTTCTTGGCATGGCGTGCCACGGCGCCGCCTGCGATGTTCAGGTGCGTGCCCCAGCTGGACTGGTTGGGGAAGACCACGCCGATCTTGCCGACCACGGCCTGGTCCTCAGGCTTGCCCGAGCGCATCATGCGCGCCAGGTAGTAGCTGTTGGTCACGCCGATGGTGCATTCGCCCGAGGCCACGGCCTTGATCTGGTCGGTGTCGCCACCCTTGGGCGGGCGGGCCAGGTTGGCCTTCATGCCCTGGATCCAGCCTTCGGCCTTCTGGTCGCCCATGTGCTCGACCACGGTGCCGAACAGGCTCAGGTTGTAGGGATGCGAGCCCGAGCGGATGCACAACTGGCCCTTGAACTTGGGGTCGGCCAGCGATTCGTAGTTCTGCACGTCGGCGGGCTGGACCTTGGCCTTGTTGTAGACGATGACGCGGGCGCGTGTGGACAGGCCGAACCAGCTGATGCCATCGGCCGTGGGCTGGGCGCGCAGGTTGGAGGGAATGGCGTCTTCCAGCAGCTTGGAGTGGATGGGCTGGAACAGGCCATCGACCTCGCCGCGGTACAGGCGTGCGGCATCGACCAGCAGGATCACATCGGCCGGCGAGGCCTGGCCCTCGGCCTTCAGGCGCGCAATGATGCCGGCGTCGTCGCCGTCCACGCGGTTGATCTTGATGCCGGTGGCCTTGGTGAAGCCGTTGTACAGCTCCTCGTCCGTGGAGTAGTGGCGCGCGGAGTAGAGGTTGACGACCTGGGAGTCGGCAATGGCTGTGCCGGCAGCCACCAGGGCGCAAGCGGCAAACAGGGCTTTCAGGGATTTCGACATGAAGACAGGCCTCTCTTTGTTGGCAAAGCGCGATGATAGGTCAAACGCGAATTGTTCTTAATAAAGGGTGGGGCCCGTCTAAGGGCTTGTGCGCAGTGGTCCCTGGTGGGCCGCGAGCCCTGGCGCGCGAAAAAGCGCACGAAAAAAAACCCAGTCCAAAGACTGGGTTTGAAAGGATCCAGAAACGGGGGTTTCAAGAGGATCCAAGGAGACAACTGGTCAGGTCTTTCGACCCGGGATGCGTGCAATTATGCGGGTAATCACTGATTCTTGCACGCAGCCCCGTTGTAAGACAGCGTGATCAACGCTTGCGGGTCTGGGCCGACTGGACGGCTTCGTTGGCGGTGTTGGTCACGGCCGTGAAGTTGGCTTCCGCCAGGTCCGAAGCCTGCTTGACGGCCTTTTGCACCGACTCGAAGGCATTGTTGGCAGCCGACACGGCGCTCTTCATCACGGCAACGGCGGTTTCGGAACCGGCGGGTGCGTTCTTGGCCGTGGTGTCCACCAGAGCGCTGAAGTTCTTTTGCAGGTCGGAAGCCTGGCTTTCGAAGGTCTTGGCCAGTTCGGCGCCGGTGCCGCTGGCGATGTCGTACAGGTGACGGCTGTAGGCAGCGGTCTTTTCAGCCAGGGGCTGGAACAGGTTGGCCTGCAGCGACAGCAGTTCCTGTGCGTCCTTGACGCTCAGGACAGCCTGGGTGTGCTGGGCAGCTTCGGTCAGTGCGGCGCGCGAGGCGGTCACATTCAGTTCCACCAGCTTTTCAACGCCTTCGAAGGCCTTGCTCGTCAGGCCGAACAGGGTTTCCAGGTTGGCCTTTTGTGCGCTCAGGATTTGGTCAGGGGTCAAGCTCATGTCAGTCTCCAGAAAAACGGACCACAGGGGTCTCGGGTTACGGGGAATTGCCTGCGCTGACCTGACTGAGTGTCATGTTGCAGTGCAGCATGGGTCTTATTGTAGGGATTGCAAAAAAGGAATCAAGTACCTGATGCTGCGGTGCAGCAAAAAAATTCGGAAAGCTGTGGGTTTTTTGTAAGTCTTTGATTTTGAATTGGTTTTATGTCGGTTTGACGACATTTTTCAGTTGGCATGCTTACTCGCTTGGCGATTGATCGGCAGCAGTGCGCGTCGTGATGGCGACAGTGGCCGGGGACAGGGCGCATTCGGCCGGCGGCACAATGGCCGCCATGAATGAATCGCCCCCGAGCCGCCCCGCGCCGCAGCCCCGTTCGGCCTATGCGGCATTCCGACGCATCAGCACGCGCTGGTCGGACAACGATGTCTACGGGCACGTCAACAACGTCGTCTATTACAGCTGGTTCGATACGGCGGTGAATGCCCATCTGATAGAGCAGGGCGCGCTGGACATTCATGCGGGCGAGACGATAGGACTGGTCATAGAGACCCAATGCAATTACTTCGCCCCGCTGGCCTTTCCGCAGGAGGTGGAGGCCGGCATCCGCGTGGCCCGCATCGGCGGCTCCAGCGTGCGCTACGAGGTGGGGCTGTTTGCACAGGGTGAGCCGCTGTCGGCCGCAGCCGGGCATTTCGTCCATGTCTATGTGGACCGGCAGACGCGCCGGCCTGCCCAGATTCCACAGGCGCTGCGCCGGGTGCTGGAGCCGTTGCTGCGCGGTTGATGGCGTTCGGGGCGCATGCAAGGCGCCCGCTCGCAGCGCGGCGGCGTGTGGATGGCCTACACTCGAAAGCTGTCTGCCATCTGACCGCTTGGGCGCTTACCGCCCGGCTCTGTCCATGATCATCACCAGCCTGCTCGATACCGACCTGTACAAATTCACGATGATGCAGGTGGTGCTGCACCAGTTCCCCGGGGCACAGGTCGAGTACCGTTTCAAGTGCCGCAATCCCGGCGTGCAGCTTGCGCCCTATGTGAACGAGATCCGGGCCGAGATCCGCTCGCTGTGCAGCCTGCGGTTCCAGGATGCAGAGCTGGCCTACCTGAGCTCGCTGCGCTTCATCAAGAGCGATTTCGTCGATTTCCTGAGCCTGTTCCACCTCAACGAGAAGTGCGTCACGGTGCAGGCGCTGCCCAATGGCGAGATCGACATCACCATCCGCGGGCCCTGGCTGCACACCATCTTGTTCGAGATTCCCTTGCTGGCCATCGTCAACGAGGTGTACTTCCGCAACACCCAGCCGGTGCCCGATTTTCCCGAGGGCCGGCGCCGGCTGGATGCCAAGATCGCGCTGCTGCAGCAGCCGGGCCTGGAGCAGCTCAAGATTGCCGACTACGGCACGCGCCGCCGCTTTTCGCGGGCCTGGCATGAAGAGGTGCTGCGCGTGCTGTGCGCACGCCTGGGCCGGCCCGGCGCATCCGCGGAGTCCGAGGGGCAGTTCGCGGGCACCAGCAACGTGCTGTATGCCATGAAGCTGGGCGTGCGGCCCCTGGGCACGCTGGCCCATGAATACCTGCAGGCCTGCCAGTCCCTGGGCCCGCGCCTGCGCGACAGCCAGATCTTCGGCTTCGAGTCCTGGGCGCGCGAGTACCGGGGCGACCTGGGCATTGCGCTGTCGGACGTCTACGGCATGTCGGCCTTCCTGCGCGATTTCGACCTGTACTTCTGCAAGCTCTTCGATGGCGCGCGCCATGACAGCGGGGACCCGTTCGAGTGGGGCGAGCGGCTGCTGGCCCACTACCGCGCCAACCGCATCGATCCGCTGACCAAGACGCTGATCTTCAGCGACGGCCTGACGGTGCCGCGCACCATCGAGCTGTTCCAGCGCTTCCACGGGCGCTGCCAGCTGGCCTTTGGCATCGGCACCAACCTGACCAATGACCTGGGCGACGCGCCCGACCATGTGCCGCTGCAGATCGTCATCAAGATGACGCGCTGCAACGGCCAGCCCGTGGCCAAGCTCTCGGACACGCCGGGCAAGAGCATGTGCGACGACGAGAAATACCTGGCCTATCTGCGCCAGGTGTTCGAGATCGCGGCGCCCGCGGCACAGACTTGATCGCTGCGCGGCCCGCTGCCAGGAGGGGACAGTGAATACAGAACAAAGAGGAGACGGGACCATGAAGGCCTTGCGTGGATTGTTGGTGCTGCTTGTCGCCTGCGTGCCCTCCTGGGCCCTGGCGGCCGAGATCGATGGCGGCCAGCTGTCGGTGTTCTGGGGCGTGCCCTTTGCGGGCATGCTGCTGTCGATTGCCCTGGTGCCGCTGGCGGCGCCCCATTTCTGGCACCGGCATTTCGGCAAGTTGACGGCGGCCTGGGCGCTGGCCTTCCTGCTGCCCTTTGCAGCGGTGTTCGGTGCGGGTGCGGCCCTGGCCAACCTGGTGCATGCGCTGCTGGCCGAGTACCTGCCCTTCGTGATCCTGCTGACGGCGCTGTACACGGTGTCGGGCGGCATCTATGTGCGCGGCAATCTCAAGGGCTCGCCGGGGCTGAACACGGCCATCCTGGCGATCGGCGCCGTGCTGGCCAGCTTCATGGGAACCACGGGCGCATCGATGCTGCTGATCCGGCCGCTGCTGCGCGCCAACGACAACCGCAGGCACCAGGTGCATGTGGTGGTGTTCTTCATCTTCATCGTCTCCAATGCCGGGGGCTCGCTGACGCCGCTGGGCGATCCGCCGCTGTTCCTGGGCTTTCTCAAGGGCGTGGACTTCTTCTGGACGGTGCGCCACATCTTCACCGAGACCCTGTTCCTGGTCGGCGTGCTGCTGGCGCTGTTCTACGCGATCGACACCTGGCTGCTGCGCAAGGCCGGCGAGGCGGACCTGCCCGATCCCACGCCCAGCATCGACGCCTCGGGCCGCGCCAGCCGCCTGGGCTTCGATGGCAGCGTGAACTTCGCGTTGCTGCTGGCCGTGGTGGCCCTGGTGCTGATGAGCGGCCTGTGGCGCACCGATGCGGGGCTGGTGCTGGCCGGCACGCATGTGGGCCTGCCGGGGCTGGTGCGCGATGCGGGCCTGATCGTGGTGGCGCTGCTGTCCCTGCGGCTCACGCCGCGCAGCGTGCACCAGGCCAACGAATTCGGCTGGGGGCCGATGCAGGAAGTGGCCAAGCTGTTCGCGGGCATCTTCCTGACCATCATCCCCGTGATCGCCATGCTCAAGGCGGGCACGGGCGGGCCGTTCGGCGCCATCGTGGGGGCCGTCACGCGCGCCGACGGCACGCCCGATCCGCTGATGTACTTCTGGGCCACGGGCCTGCTGTCCTCCTTCCTCGACAACGCGCCGACCTACCTGGTGTTCTTCAACACCGCAGGGGGCGACGCCGCGCAGCTGATGACCACGATGGCCTCCACGCTGGCGGCCATCTCCGCGGGCGCGGTGTTCATGGGTGCCAACACCTATATCGGCAACGCGCCCAACCTGATGGTCAAGGCCATTGCCGAGGAGCGCGGCGTGAAGATGCCCAGCTTCTTCGGCTACATGGCCTGGTCGCTGGGCATTCTGGTGCCGCTGTTCGTATTGATGAGCTTCATCTGGTTCCGCTGAAGAACCGCCTCCCGCCAAGACAAGGAAAGAGACAGACATGGCAAGCAAACCCCGCATCCTGATCGCCCGCGCCATCCCGCCCGAGGTGGTGCGCAAGCTGGAGCAGCACTTCGAGGTCGAGTCCAACCAGGACGACGTGGTCTGGAGTCCGCAGGAGCTGGCCGCGCATCTGCAGGACAAGGACGGCGTGCTGACCACAGGCTCGCAGACCATCGATGCGGCACTGCTGGCGGCCTGCCCGCGCCTGAAGGTCGTGGCCAACATGGCCGTGGGCTACAACAACTTCGACGTGCCCGCGATGACGGCAGCGGGCGTACAGGGCACGAACGCGCCCGACGTGCTGACCGAGACCACGGCCGACTTCGGCTTTGCCCTGCTCATGGCCACGGCCCGCCGCGTGACCGAGAGCGAGCACTACCTGCGCGCCGGAAAGTGGAACTCCTGGCGCTACGACCTGTTCGCCGGCTCGGAAGTGCACGGCAGCACGCTGGGCATCATCGGCATGGGCCGCATCGGCCAGGGCATTGCCCGGCGCGGTGCGCATGGCTTTGGCATGAAGGTGGTCTATCACAACCGCTCGCGCCTGTCGCCCGAGCTGGAAGCCGAATGCAAGGCCGGCTACGTGGGCAAGGACGAACTGCTGGCCATGGCCGACCATGTGGTGCTGGTGCTGCCCTACACCAAGGAAAACCACCACACCATAGGCGCGGCCGAGATCGCAAGAATGAAGCCCACGGCCACGCTGATCAACATCGCGCGCGGTGGCATCGTCGATGACGCGGCACTGGCCAGGGCGCTGCGCGACAGGACCATTGCCGCCGCCGGCCTGGACGTGTTCGAGGGCGAGCCCTCGGTCCATCCCGAGCTGCTGACCGTGCCCAATGTCGTGCTGACCCCGCACATCGCCAGCGCCACCATGGGCACGCGCAGCGCCATGGCCGAGCTGGCAGCCGATAACCTGATCGACTTTCTGAGCGGCAAGGGCCCGCGCACGCCCGTCAACCAGCCCGAGGCGGCGGCCGCAGGCGCGCGCGCCAAGGCCTGAGTGCCGTATCCCGACAATCGCGGGAAGGCTGGCCCTGGCCGCTTCCCGCTGCATGGAGCTGAAGCAAGATCTTGACCCAGATATCCGGAGTGTGGTGGGCGGCATGGGCCGTGCTGCTGTTGGGGCAGGCGGCCGTGATCTGGCTGCTGTGCAGGCGCTCGGCGCAGCGCGATGACGGGGTGGCGCCGCAGCAGTTGCTGCAGGCGCTGCAGATGCTGGACGTGCGGCTGCAGCAGCTCGAGCGCGGCGCCCAGGCCACGCAGATGGCCGTGGCCAAGAGCGACGGCGGTCTGGACCGCGTGTCGCAGCAGCTGCAGGCCCATCTGGCCCAGGCCCAGCTCGATGCACAGGCGGCGCGGCGCGAGCAGGGCGAGGCGCTGGCAGCCTTTCGCATGGAACTGGGCCGGCTCACCGTGCGGCTGGCCGCCGACAGCGCCCAGGCCCGCGAGGCGCAGGGTGAAAGCACGCAGCGCTTCAACGCCCATGTGCAGGAGCGTTTCGAGGCGCTGGCGCAGACCACGCGCAGCACGCTGGACTCCCTCAAGAACGACATCCAGCAGCAGCTGGGCGGGCTGGCGCAGTCCAGCCAGGTCCATGCCGAACAGCTGCGCGGCACGCTCAACGAGCGCCTGGCCACCATCCAGTCGGACAACGCGGCGCGGCTGGAGGAGATGCGGCGCACGGTGGACGAGAAGCTGCATGCCACGCTGGAGCAGCGCCTGGGCGAGTCGTTCAAGCTGGTCAGCGACCGGCTGGAGCAGGTGCACAAGGGCCTGGGCGAGATGCAGACACTGGCCGGCAGCGTGGGCGATCTCAAGCGCGTGATGACCAATGTGAAGACGCGCGGCACCTGGGGCGAGCTGCAGCTGGGCGCCATCATCGAGAACGTGCTCACGCCCGAGCAATACGCGCGCAACGTCAAGACCGTGCCCGGCAGCGACGACATGGTGGAGTTCGCCATCCGCCTGCCCGGGCGCAGCGACGAGACGCCGGTCTGGCTGCCCATCGATGCCAAATACCCGGTGGAGCAATACCAGCGCCTGCTCGACGCCCAGGATGCGGCCGACAAGGCCGCCATTGCCTCGGCCGGCAATGCCTTCGAGGCATCGATCAAGTTCGAGGCCCGCAAGATCCATGGCAAGTATGTGAGCCCGCCCCACACCACGGACTTTGCCGTGCTCTACCTGCCCACGGAAGGCCTGTTTGCCGAGGTCATGCGCCGCCCCGGCCTGGTCGAGGCCGTGCAAAACGGCTGCCGCGTGATGGTCACCGGCCCGGCCAACCTGGCTGCCATGCTCAGCAGCCTGCAGATGGGCTTCAAGACGCTGGCCATCGAAAAGCGATCGTCCGAGGTCTGGGCCGTGCTGGGACAGGTCAAGACCGAGTTCGCCAAGTTCGGCGAAGTGGTGGATGCCACGCGCAAATCCATCGATGCCGCCGCCAAGCGCTTCGAGCAGGTGGGTGTTCGCACGCGCGCCATCCAGCGGCAATTGCGCGATGTGCAGGAGCTGCCCGCGCCGGCCTCGAGCGCAGGGCTGCCCGGTCTGCCGGACGACAAGGACACGGCGGCAGGCATGGAGCCAGGGTCGGAGCAGGACTGAGATGAATCTGGCGCTGTTCAAAGTCATCATGGCCCAGGTCAGCGTGCACGCCACCATGGCCGGCATGCGGCTGGCCGCGCCTTTGCTGGCGCTGCAGCAGGGCTACAGCGCGGCGGCCGTGGGGATCTTGCTGGCGCTGTTTGCGCTGACTCAGGTGTTCCTGGCGCTGCCGGCCGGGCGCTTTGCGGACAAGCATGGTTTTCGCAAGCCGTTTTTCCTGTCCATGCTGGCGGCCAGCGGCGGCTGCGCGCTGGCGCTGGCGTTTCCGGTCTATCCCGTGCTGTGCCTGGTGGCGCTGCTGACGGGCGGTGCCAGCGGCGCGGTGGTGATTGCCGTGCAGCGCCATGCAGGGCGGGTCACCCACGATGCGTTGGCGCTCAAGAAGGTGTTCAGCTGGCTGGCCATAGGGCCGGCCATCTCCAACTTCATCGGGCCTTTCAGCACCGGGCTGCTGATCGATCACGCGAATTTTGGAGGCGAGGGCAGCACCATGGGCTACCGCGTCGCCTTCGGCCTGCTGGCCCTGGTGCCCGTGCTGGCCTGGAGCTGGGTGCGCCACACGCAGGAGCTGCCGCCCGTGCGTGCGCCCATCGGCGGCCCCAAGCAGCATGCCTGGGACCTGCTGCGCGACCGCAACTTCCGCAACCTGCTGCTGGTCAACTGGCTGCAGTCGGCGTGCTGGGATGTGCACACCTTCGTGCTGCCGCTGCTGGGCCATGAGAAGGGGTTGAGCGCTTCGGTCATCGGCACGCTGCTGGGCATTTTTGCCGTGGCGGCCGCCGCCATCCGCCTGGCCATGCCGCTGGTGGCCGAGCGCCTGCGCGAAGGCGCCGTGATCTCCGGCGCCATGGCCATCACCGCCTTCGTCTTTGCGCTGTACCCCTTCATGGACTCGGCACTGACCATGGGCGTGTGCTCGGTGCTGCTGGGCTTTTCGCTGGGCTCGGTGCAGCCCATGGTCATGAGCATGCTGCACCAGATCACGCCCGAGCACCGCCATGGCGAGGCGCTGGGCCTGCGGCTCATGGCCATCAATGCCTCCAGCGTGGCCATGCCCGTGCTGTTCGGTTCGGCGGGGGCGCTGATCGGCGTGTCTGCGCTGTTCTGGGTGGTGGGCGCGGCCGTGGCCTCGGGCATCCGCACGGCCTGGTTCATGGGGCTGCCGCCGCGCAAGCCGGAATGAAAAAGGCGACCTGCGCCTTGGTGCGCAGATCGCCTTGCGATGCGGTGGCGGCCTGCCGGCCGCTGCGGCTTACCAGCCGCCAGCGTGGAACTGCTTGATCAGCGCCCAGGCCTCCACCGGATCATCGGTATAGCGGAACAGCTGCAGGTCCTTGGGCGAGATCGTGCCTTCCTCGATCATCAGGTCGATGTTGAGCAGGCGCTTCCAGAACTCGGTGCCGAACAGGATCACGGGCACGGAATGCGTCTTGCCGGTCTGCATCAGGGTCAGCACCTCGAACAGCTCGTCCAGCGTGCCGAAGCCGCCGGGGAAGGCCACCAGGGCCTTGGCGCGCATCATGAAATGCATCTTGCGCAAGGCGAAGTAGTGGAACTTGAAGCTCAGGTCCGGCGAGATGAAGCGGTTGCCGTTTTGCTCGTGCGGCAGCTCGATGTTCAGGCCGATGCTGGGTGCGCCCACATCATGGGCGCCACGGTTGGCCGCCTCCATGATGCCGGGGCCGCCGCCGGTGCAGATGTAGAGGCGCTCCTCGGGCGGCTGGTTCAGGCTGTCGGCGGCCACGATGCGCGTGAAGGCGCGGGCCTGCTCGTAGCGGTGGGCGTTGCGCACGGCGCGCTCGGCCACTGCAATGCGCTGGGCATCGCCGCTGGCCTGCGCGTCGGCCAGTTGCTGCTCGGCCTGCTCCAGGTCCACGAAGCGCGCGCTGCCATAGACCACGACGGTGTTTTCTATGCCGCGTTCGATCTGGGCCAGGTCGGGCTTGAGCAGCTCCAGCTGCATGCGGATGCCGCGGGTCTCGCGACGGAACATGAATTCCGGGTCCGCGAAGGCCAGGCGATTGGAATTCTGCTGCAATGCCATGCCGTTGTGCGCCTGGTTGTGAAGGGCCGACCAGCCGTTGGCCAGATCGGTATCGGTCAGGGGGGAAGAGATTTGCATGAACCCTCGTACACAGAAAAACCCAGGGCGGCCACGCCTGTGGCCGTTCCATCAAATGCGTTGCCAGCGCAGATGATGACTGCACTATACGCTCACAAACTCATAGCCGCGGGGCTCGCGTATCCGTTGCTTTGCGCATTGACGGGGCCGGTGGCAGATTCGTATGCTGAGCAGTTGGGCAGGGCTTGGGCCTGGGGCCCACCACCAGCGATGGGCGGGCATTTTCAGGCGCCGCAAGCGATTTCAGACGTCCGGGTGCTCGGCCGGTTCGTTGCGCACGACGGTGCTCAGCGGCGGCGGCACGTCCTGGCCCGCACGGCGCGCGCGGAACAGGGCTGCGCGCATCAGGAAGATGGTGGTGATGGGCACGGTCACCGAAATGAAGACCGCAATCAGCAGCGCATGCACGGCCAGGCTCTGGCCGCTGACGGAAAAGTAGATCCAGGTGGCATGCATGATCAGCCAGCAGCCCATGGTGGCGATGATGGAGGGCGCATGCACGCGCTCGAAATAGCTGCCCAGCCGCCACAGTCCCATGGAGCCCAGGAAGGCGATGATGGCGCCGCCCAGCGCCAGCGCGGCAACCAGGATCTGGCACCACAGCGGCAGTGTGGTCTCCGGCGTCATTCGATCACCTCGCCGCGCAGCAGGAACTTGGCCATGGCGGTGGAGCCCACGCAGCCGAACAGCGCGACCAGCAAGGCCGCCTCGAAGTAGCTTGTGCTGTCGTAGATGATGCCCATGAGCAGCATGGCCAGCATGCCGTTGAGGTACATGCAGTCCAGCGCCAGCACGCGGTCCTGGGCGTGCGGGCCCTTGAGCAGGCGCAGCACGGCGCAGCCCATGGCCGCGACCAGCAGGCCCAGCGCGAACATCAAAGTCCAGTGGAACCAGGGCATCATTCGAAAATCTCCATCAGGGGGCGCTCGTAGCAACGCTTGACGTGCTGGACGATCTCCTCGGGATCATCGACCTCCAGCACATGCAGCATGAGCTGCGAGCGGTCGCGCGAGATCTCGGCCCAGGCCGTGCCGGGCGTGATGCACACGATCATGGCGAGCACGGCCAGGCCGTTGGGGTCGCGCAGTTCCAGCGGGATGCGCACGAAGTTGGCCGGGTGCTTGCGCATGCCCGGAAACAGCATGAAGCGCACGACGTTGAAGTTGGACACCGAGGTGTCCCAGACCACGCGCAGCGCCAGGCGCACGATGGTCAGCGGATGGCGCACCCGCACGGGCAAGGGGCGCAGGCCGCGCAGCAGCAGCGGCAGCAGCAGGCCCAGCAATGCGCCGAGCAGGATCTGTCCACTGCTGAACGAACGGTTGAGCAGCAGCCACAGCAGGAACAGCGCCACCGACAGCAGCGGCGCGGGCAGCAGGGTTTTCATCATCGGGAATCCTCCTTGCCCGCCGTCGTGCCTGCATCGCCTATGCCTGCTGGTATGGGCGCGCCACTGGCCTGGGCCGCGGCGCGTGCCGCGCCTTCAGGGCCGGCTTCCAGACGGGCCTTCTTTTCTGCCGGACTGGGCTCGGGCTGCGTGCCCATGACGGAGCGCACATAGACATCGGGCGCCAGCAGCGCATCGGCTGCGCGCTGTGTGTAGCCCATCAGCTCGCCGCCGCGCATCGTCAGTGCCACGCAGCAGGCCAGCAGCAAGGCGATGGGCAGGCCTTCGACCACGCGCAGCGAGGGGGAGTTCTGCTCCTCGGTCGCCCAGAAGTGGCGTATGCCGGCGCGCACCAGCGACAGCAGGGCCAGCAGCCCGGTGATGATCATCAGCGCCACCAGCACCCAGCCGGCCCAGCCGGCCTGGAAACCGCTGGAGTTGCCCAGGCCCAGCGGGTTGAGCAGGGCAGACAGCATGGCGAACTTGCCCACGAAGCCCGACAGCGGGGGCAGGCCGGTAACCACCAGGGTGGCCAGCATGAAGCTCAGGCCGATGAAGGCGGCTGCGGCGGGAATGGCGCGGCCGATCAGCACCTCTTCGGATTCGTCAAGGTTGAATCCCTCGGTGGGAAGCAGCTCGGCGTTGAGGAAGGGCGCTTCGTCGTCTTCATAGGGCTCGCCCGCGTCGTCATCCACACGCCAGCGGTCCACCACGTCGGCAATCAGGAAGAGCGCGCTCACGGCCAGGGTGGAGCTGGGCAGGTAGTACAGCAGCCCAGCCGTCAGTGCGTTCTGGCCAAAGCCCGTGGCAGCCAGCAGGGTGCCTGACGACAGGATGGCCGCAAAGCCCGCGATATGCGTCAGGCGCTGCGAGCCCAGCATGCCCAGGCCGCCGAAGGCCATGGTCAGCATGCCGCCGACGATCAGCCAGGTGCTGCCGAACAGGGCGGAGGAGCCGGCCTCGGAGCTGAACAGCAGCGTCCACAGCCGCAGCACCACGTAGACGCCCACCTTGGTCATGAGCGCGAACACGGCACCGACGGGCGCGGTGGCCGCGCTGTAGGCCGGCACCAGCCAGAAGTTCAGCGGCCACATGGCCGCCTTGGTCAGGAAGGCGATGCCCAGGATGGCCGCTGCCGAATGCAGCAGCCCGCGGTCGGCACTGCTGATCTGGGGAATGGCGCGCGCCAGGTCGGCCATGTTCAGCGTGCCGGTCAGGCCGTAGAGCATGGACACGCCGATGAGGAACAGCGACGAGGCGGCCAGGTTGATGGCGATGTAGTGCAGGCCCGCCTGGATGCGCGCCCGGCCCGAGCCATGCAGCAGCAGGCCGTAGGAGGCCGCGAGCATGATCTCGAAGAACACGAACAGGTTGAACAGGTCCGCCGTGAGGAAGGCGCCGCTCAGGCCCATCAGCTGGAACTGGAACAGCGAGTGAAAGTGCATTCCCGCGCGATGCCAGCGGGCGCTGGAGAAGATCAGCGAGGCCAGGGCCACCGTGTAGGTCAGCACCAGCATCATGCCGGTCAGGCGGTCCAGCGCCAGCGAGATGCCGAAGGGCATCGGCCAGTTGCCCGGCATGTAGACGCCCAGGTTGACGGGTGCGCCGGCCTGGTCGGTCCACAGCATCAGCAGCACGGCCACGCCCAGGCCCAGCACGGTGGACACCAGGCCGAGGGCGAACTTCACGCGCTGGCGCTCCTCGCGCAGCAGCAGCATCAGCGCTGCCGAGAGCATGGGCAGCACGATGGGCGCCAGCATCAGGTGCGGCATGAGACGGGCGGTCAGCTCGTTCATGGCATCTCCTGCTCGGTGCGGGAATGGGCTCCGTCCACATGGTCGGTGGCGGTGGTGCCGCGCGAGGCCAGCAGCACCACGAGGAACAGCGCCGTCATGGCAAAGCCGATCACGATGGCCGTGAGCACCAGCGCCTGGGGCATGGGATCGGCATAGTGCGCGAGATCCTGCGGCACGCCGGCCCGCAGCACGGGCTCCTTGTCAATGGCCAGGCCCTGGCGGCCCATGCTGAAGATGAACAGGTTGACCGCATACGACAGCAGGGCCAGTCCCATGATGACCTGGTAGGTCCGTGGGCGCAGCAGCAGCCACACGCCCGAGCCGGTCAGTACGCCGATGGCAATGGCAAGCACGACTTCCATCAGAAACCTCCTCGCGCCAGGGCTGCGGCGGTGGCCTGCTGCACGGCGGCTTCGGCCTCCTCGGCCTGTTGTTGCTGCTCCTCCAGCAGGCGGGCGTGGTAGCGGTGGCTGCGCACCGATTGGTGGGCGATGGCCGTCAGAATGAGCATGGTCGCGCCCACCACCAGCGAGAACACACCGATGTCGAAGAACAGGGCGCTGGCGAGATGCACGTCGCCGACGACTGGCAGGGTCATATGGAAGGTGTGGCTGGTGAGGAAGGGATAGCCGGCCACGATGGAGCCCATGCCGGTACCCAGTGCGAACAGCAGGCCGACACCGATCCATCGGCGCGGGAAGATCGGCAAGTGGGCCTCGACCCACTGCGTGCCGGAGATGATGTACTGCATCAGCAAGGCGACCGAGAACACCAGGCCGGCGACGAAGCCGCCTCCGGGTTCGTTGTGGCCGCGCATGAAGATGTAGACCGAGACCAGGGCCGCGAAAGGCAGCAGCAGGCGGACCAGCACGGCGGGCACCATCAGGTAGCCCACGGCCGTATCGCCGGCATTGCGCGGATTGAACAGATCGGTCTGCAGGTCGCCTGGCACGTAGCGCTGCTGTTCGGGCAGGTCCAGCGTCTCGCGGGCCGGGCGAAAGCGCCGCAGCAGGGCATAGACCACCAGGGCCACGATGCCCAGCACCACGATTTCGCCGAAGGTGTCGAAGCCACGGAAGTCCACCAGCATGACGTTGACCACATTGGTGCCGCCGCCGTCGCTGAGCGCATGTTCGAGGAAGAAGGTGGAGGCGCCGTCATAGAAGGGGCGGCTCATCATGGCGAAGGCCAGCCAGGCCATGCCGCCCCCGGCCACCAGCGACAGCAGCAGGTCGCGCATGCGGCGCGAGCGCGCACGCAGCTCGGCGGACAGCACGGGAATGTGCAGGCTCTTGTCGCGCTTGGGCATCCAGCGCAGGCCCAGCAGCATCAGCACCGTGGTGGCGACCTCGACCACCAGCTGGGTCAGCGCCAGATCGGGCGCCGAGAACCACAGGAAGGTCAGGCAGGTGCACAGGCCGGCGCCGCCCAGCATGATCAGCGCGGTCAGCCGGTGGTACTTGGCCTTCCAGGCCGTGCCCAGGGCGCAGAGAATGCCCACCGACCACAACAGCACGAAGGCGGGCGACAGCGGCAGCATGCCCCGATCGCCCAGCTTGATGCCCTGCAGCCACAGCGGCAGAACGCCCGCCAGCACGGCGGTGCAGACCAGCCACAGCATCTGCCACTGCAGGCGCATGGTGGACAGGCGCCGGCGCGACCAGCGGCCCAGCAGGGACAGGCGGGCCAGCAGGTTCTCGAAGATGCGCTGGCCGCTGAGCGTGCCCACCAGCGGTGCGGTATCGATATGGCCGGCCTGGCGCTGCCAGCGCAGCAGCATGTACAGCAGGATGCCGCCAATCAGGGCGACCAGGCTCATGATCAAGGGCATGTTCCAGCCGTGCCAGATGGCCAGGCTGTACTCGGGCAGATCGCCGCCGACCACGGGCGTGGCGGCCGCTGCAAGGAAGCTGCCCACGGCCCACGCCGGTAGCATGCCGACCACCAGGCAGGCCAGCACCAGCAATTCGACGGGCACGCGCATCCAGTGCGGCGGCTCGTGCGGCTCGTGCGGCAGGTCGGTGGCCTTGGGGCCGAAGAAGACGTCGATGGTGAAGCGCAGCGAATAGGCCACGCTGAACATGCCCGCCACCGTGGCGGCCACGGGCAGGGCCGTGCGCACCCAGGGGGCAGCGTCCAGATAGACGGTCTCGGCGAAGAACATTTCCTTGGACAGGAAGCCGTTGAGCAGCGGCACGCCCGCCATGGCCGCACTGGCCACGCAGGCCAGCGTGGCCGTGATGGGCATCATGTGCCGCAGGCCCGAGAGGCGGCGGATGTCGCGCGTGCCGCTTTCATGGTCAACGATGCCTGCGGCCATGAACAGCGAGGCCTTGAAGGTCGCGTGGTTCATGATGTGGAACACCGCAGCCACCGCCGCCAGCTTGCTGTTGAGGCCCAGCAGCAGCGTGATCAGGCCCAGGTGGGAAATCGTCGAATAGGCCAGCAATCCCTTGAGATCGTGCTGAAACATGGCCAGATAGCCACCGATGAGCAGCGTTGCAGCGCCTGCTCCGCCCACCAGCCAGAACCAGGCATCGGTGTCACCCAGCACGGGCCACATGCGCGCCAGCAGGAACACACCCGCCTTGACCATGGTGGCGGAGTGCAGGTAGGCCGACACCGGGGTGGGCGCGGCCATGGCGTGCGGCAGCCAGAAGTGGAAGGGGAATTGCGCGCTCTTGGTCAGCGCGCCCAGCAGGATCAGCACCAGGGCGACCAGGTACAACTGGTGGTCTCGCACCTGCTGGCCGGCGATGAGCACGTTGTCCAGGTCATAGCTGCCCACGATGTGGCCCAGCACCAGCATGCCGGCCAGCATGGCCAGGCCGCCTGTTCCCGTCACCGTCAGCGCCATGCGCGCGCCGCGGCGTGCATCCTTGCGATGGTGCCAGTATCCGATCAGAAGAAAGGAGAAGAGGCTGGTCAGCTCCCAGAAGAAGGCAATCTGGATGATGTTGCCCGACAGCACCACACCCGCCATCGCGCCCATGAAGGCCAGAAAAAACGAGAAAAAGCGCGGCACGGGATCGGCCGGCGACATGTAGTAGCGCGCATAAAGCACCACCAGCGAACCGATGCCCAGCACCAGCATGCAGAACATCCAGGCAAAGCCGTCCATGCGGATCACCAGATTCAGCCCCAGTGCCGGCAGCCACTCGATCTCCTGGCGCAGCACCTCTCCATCGGCGATCTGGGGGAATAGCAATGCCGTCTGGATGGCGCAGCCCAGAGCAATGACGCCGGCCAGCGTTGACTCCGTATTGCGCGCATTGGCGGGCAGCATTGCGGCAATCAGGCTGCCGATGAAGGGTAGGAGGATGAGGGTGATCAGGGGCATGGGCGGTTCATTTTACGGGCAAGGTTTTTTGCTTCGCTATGAAAACCTGAGCATGTTTCAGGCTATGGCCGCGCATACCCCGAGGGTAGTACGCATGAAAAACCCGCCGAAGCGGGTTGGATAGAGACAGTTGGCGTACTCAGGAGGCCGCGCCGGCCTTGGCCGGCGTGGCCGGTTTGGCGGCCTGGTCCTTGGTCGGCTTGGCGCCTTTGGCTGCCGTGTCCTTGGTGTCCTTGGACGCCGTGTCCTTTGCATCGGGCTTGGTTCCCTGGCCCTTGTAGCTGGTGCCATTGACCGTCAGGCCGTCACCCGAGAACTTGGCGGCGGTCGGTTCGCCCACGCCTTTGACGCGGGCAATGAAATCGGGCCAGTCCTTGAAGGCGGAGGATTTGCGCTCCTCGAGAATGCGTGCCGACATGGCCGGGCCAATGCCCTTGATGGATGTCAGTTCGGCTTCATTCGCCTTGTTGACTTCCACGGCAGCTAGGGCCATCACGGACCACAGCAGTGCAATGAAGCCAGCCATCAGTTTTCTGAACATACAAACCTCCTGATCCCAAAATGTTGAGGGCCGCAACATTGCGACCCAGAGGCATCTTATGCAGGGCCTTGGCGTGCGGCTAGGCGGTGAAGGAGGCCAGCTGGCCCGTGCAGGCATGGCCGAACGTGTGCAAAGTCAATGGCCATGCGCCTGCCAAGGCGGTTTCTAGGAATACTCTGAAAATACACCGTCCATGCCGTGTTTGCCAATGGGGGTGACGCGATGCAGGGGGTGGAGCTGCCTCTCGCGCCTGCCCCGCATCACAGCTCCTCGACGCGCCGGGCCGGATAGCTGTCCCAGCTCTGGCAGCCGGGGCAATGCCAGAAATGCTGGCGTGCCTCGAAGCCGCAGGCTGCGCAGCGGTAGCGGGTCAGCGGCTTGGCCGCGTGGTCCAGCGCGCGTTGCACGGCCGGGTGGTATTGCTCCTCGGCCAGCTTCTCGCCTGCCAGCCACTGCGCGGCAGCCACCAGGGAGGGCTCCCTGTCCAGATGCTGGACCAGGCGTGCGCGTCCCGGTGCCTTGGTTTCACCATCGTTGCTCTGTTCTTCAATTTGAGCGTCCAGCGCGACCAGGGCCTGCAGCAGATCCAGCGAGGGTGCCTGCTCGTACTGCTGGCTGAGCAGTTGGTGGATGTGCTGGCGCTGGCCCGTGGCGGCGGCAATGTCCACCAGCAGCTGAGCCGCCAGCGGCAGCGAGGCTGGAGACTGCTCGGCCAGGCTTTCCAACGTGTGCAGGGCCTGGGCCGATTGCCCCATGCGGTGCTGCAGCTGCGCGTGCTCCAGGCGCGGGCGTGCGGCCTGTGGGGCGGTGGTGATGGCCTGCTGCAGCCGCTGCAGTGCCTCGGCCTGCTGGCCCTGGGTCAACAGGGCCTGGGCGTCTTCGCAGAGGTAGTGGGCCAGGCGGCCGCTGAAGTCGCCCTGGTTGGCTTCCTGCATGCGGCGCGCAATGGCGGCGGCCTGTGTCCAGTCGCGCGAGCGTTCGTAGATGGCCAGCAGGGCCAGGCGGGCTTCGGCCTCGAAGGCCGTGCCTTCCAGGCGGCGCAGCGCGTCCTCGGCGCGATCGAGCAGGCCTGCCTTCAGAAAGTCCTGGGCCAGCGCGTGCTGGGCGCGGTCGCGGTCCACGCGGCTGAGGTCGCCGCGCGACAGCAGGTGTTCGTGCACGCGCACAGCGCGGTTGTATTCGCCACGGCGGCGGAAGAGGTTGCCCAGCGCGAAGTGCAGCTCCGAAGTGTCGGGGTCGTTCTGCACGGCTTCGATGAAGGCGTCGATGGCCTTGTCCTGCTGCTCGTTGAGCAGGAAGTTCAGGCCCTTGAAATAGGCCTTGGGCGCCTGGCGGTTTTCGGCGCGAATCTGCCTCAGGTCCCAGCGCGAGGCCAGCCAGCCCAGCACGAAGGCGACGGGCAGGCCCAGCAATATCCAGCTCAGATCAAATTCCATGCACGTCGCCCGGCAGGATGGGGGATGGGGCAGCCTTGGGCGCCGTGGCCGCTGCCGGTGCCTCGGCCGCGGCAGGCACTGTGGCCTGGGTCGAGCGCGCGGCGTTGCGGTGCTTGAGCCAGCGCGGCACCATGCCCAGAACGCCCACGATCAGGCCCAGGGCGAAGGCGGCCAGCACCACCAGTACCAGCGGCGCAGTCCAGGAGGTGCCGAAGAAGAAGTGCACCGTCGCGTCCTGCTGGTTGTTCAGGGCGAAAGCGAACAGCGTAAAAAAAATGGCCGCCTTGAGCAGCCACAGGAAGTACTTCATGTGTTCCCTTGTGTGACGGGAACGATTCTAGAGCCTGGCGGAGAGGGCGGCTGCGGCGCGCGCAGCCGGTCAGCCCGCTTTCAGGCGGCAGGGCCGGTGCCTGTGCCGGAGCCTGTGTCTGTATCGATGGCCGCACCGGGGCGCAGGTCCACGGCTTCGCGCAGGGCCTTGCCGGGCTTGAAGTGCGGCACGCGCTTGGACGGAATGTGGACGGCCTCGCCACTGCGGGGATTGCGGCCCATGCGGGGCGGGCGATGGTTGACCGAGAAACTGCCAAAGCCGCGGATTTCGATGCGATGGCCTCGCACCAGGGCATCGCTGACGGCGTCAAGAATCGTCTTGACGGCCTGCTCGGCATCGCGCTGGCTCAGTTGGCCAAAGCGGGCGGCGAGTTCTTCGACGAGATCGGATCGGGTCATCAAGGATAGGAATCAGGGGTTGAAATGGCGACGGGCGCCCGGAGGCGCCCGTCGCATCCGACCTTCAGCGGTCAGCAGACTGGCTGCTGATTACTTGTCGGAGTTGTCCAGCTTGGCGCGCAGCAGGGCGCCCAGGCTGGTCGTGCCGGCGTTTTCCTTGGCCGACTGAGCGGACAGGGAAGCCATGGCTTCTTGCTGGTCGACCTGGTCCTTGGCCTTGATCGACAGCTGGATGTTGCGGGTCTTGCGATCCACATTGACCACCACGGCGGTGATTTCGTCGCCTTCCTTCAGCACCGAGCGGGCATCTTCCACGCGGTCCACGGCGATTTCCGAAGCACGCAGGTAACCGATGATGTCTTCGCCCAGGTCGATTTCAGCACCACGTGCGTCCACCGTCTTGACCTTGCCCGACACGATCTGGCCCTTGTCGTTCACGGTCACGAAGGTCGTGAAGGGATCGCTGTCCAGCTGCTTGATGCCCAGGGAGATGCGCTCGCGCTCGACGTCCACGGCCAGCACGATGGCTTCGACTTCCTGGCCCTTCTTGTAGTTGCGCACGGCAGCTTCGCCGGGCTCGTTCCAGGACAGGTCGGACAGGTGCACCAGGCCGTCGATACCGGCAGCCAGGCCCACGAACACGCCGAAGTCGGTGATCGACTTGATCGGGCCCTTGACGCGGTCGCCGCGCTTGGTGTTCTGCGCGAACTCTTGCCAGGGGTTGGCCTTGCACTGCTTCATGCCCAGCGAGATGCGACGCTTGTCTTCGTCGATCTCCAGCACCATGACTTCGACTTCGTCACCCAGGGTAACGAGCTTGGTCGGAGCAATGTTCTTGTTGGTCCAGTCCATTTCGGAGACGTGCACCAGGCCTTCGATGCCGGGTTCCAGCTCGACGAACGCGCCGTAGTCGGCAATGTTCGTGACCTTGCCGAACAGGCGGGTGCTCGAGGGGTAGCGGCGCGAAACGCCCATCCACGGGTCGTCGCCCATTTGCTTCAGACCCAGCGAGACACGGTTCTTCTCGGTGTCGAACTTGAGGATCTTGGCGGTGATTTCCTGGCCAGCCTGCACGACTTCCGAGGGATGACGCACGCGGCGCCATGCCATGTCGGTAATGTGCAGCAGGCCGTCGATGCCGCCCAGGTCCACGAACGCACCGTATTCGGTGATGTTCTTGACCACGCCTTGAACGATGGCGCCTTCCTTCAGCGTTTCCATCAGCTTGGCGCGCTCTTCGCCCATCGAGGCTTCGACCACGGCGCGGCGGCTCAGCACCACGTTGTTGCGCTTGCGGTCCAGCTTGATGACCTTGAACTCCATCGTCTTGTTTTCGTACGGAGTCAGGTCCTTGATCGGACGGGTGTCGATCAGCGAACCGGGCAGGAAGGCGCGGATGCCGTTGACCAGCACCGTCAGGCCGCCCTTGACCTTGCCGGAGGTCGTGCCGGTCACGAATTCGCCCGATTCCAGGGCCTTTTCCAGAGCCAGCCACGAGGCCAGGCGCTTGGCGGTGTCGCGCGACAGGATGGTGTCGCCGTAGCCGTTTTCGATCGAGCCGATGGCGACCGACACAAAGTCGCCCACCTGGACTTCGATTTCTCCCTGGTCGTTCTTGAATTCGTCGATTGGCACGTAGGCTTCCGACTTCAGGCCAGCGTTCACGACGACGAAGTTGTGCTCGACGCGCACGACTTCAGCGGTGATGACCTCGCCAGGACGCATTTCCGTGCGTTGCAGCGATTCTTCAAACAGGGAGGCAAAAGATTCAGACATGTATTTCCTTGCCCGCAAACAGGTTTCCGCCGGCACTATTGCCAGGCGTTTCTAGGACTGTTTGCGGAGGTGTTGTGGGTTCAACCACGGTGTTGGAGTCTATGGACCTCGGGCCGTACATGGGGCGGTGCCGCCATGTCTGGGCCCGGAGGGCGGGTTTGCCGACGTGCGGCGCAACTGGCAATCAGTCGCGGCCGAACGGCTGGCGTTCCTGCCACCACGAAAGCACCTGCTCTGCCACCTCTTCGATGGAAAGTTCGGAGCTGTCAAGCAGCATGGAATCCTGGGCGGGCTTGAGCGGTGCGACGCTGCGGTTCATGTCCCGCGCATCGCGTGCTTCAAGGTCAGCCCGAAGGGCGCTTATGTTAGCGGCAATTCCTTTGGAAATCAACTGCTTATGCCGGCGCTCGGCGCGACAGGCGGCGGAGGCCGACAAATAGACCTTGAGGGGAGCATGGGGAAAGATCACCGTGCCCATGTCGCGGCCATCGGCAACCAGTCCCGGAAGCTGCTGGAAGGACAGCTGCAGGTCCACCAGCGCGTCGCGCACGGCAGGCAGGGCCGAGACGCGCGAGGCGTTCATGCCCGACTCCTCGCTGCGCAGGATGAGGGTGACATCCTCGTCACCCAGCCAGATGCGCTGCTCGGCGTCAAAGCGCACGGGCAGCTCGCGCGCCAGCACGGCGATCTGCTGGGCGTGCGGTTCGTCCAGCACCAGGCCGGCGCGCGATGCGGCCAGCCCCGTGAGCCGGTACAGCGCGCCCGAGTCCAGCAGGTGGTAGCCAAGAGCCTGGGCGACCTCGGCGGCAATCGTGCCCTTGCCCGAGGCCGTGGGGCCATCGATGCAGATCACGGGAATGCGCGCGCGGGCCGTCTCGCAGACCGAGAACAGGGCCTCGAAGTAGTCAGGGAAGGTCTTGGCGACGCACTTGGGGTCTTCGATGCGCACGGGCAGGGCGGCCGGGTTGAAGGCTGCCAGCGAGAAGCACATGGCCACGCGGTGGTCGTCATAGGTGTGGATGCTGGCCGCACGCCATGCGGCGGTGGACGCGGGCGGCGTGATGCGGATGTAGTCCGCGCCCTCCTCGACATCGGCGCCCAGCTTGCGCAGCTCCTTGGTCATGGCCGCGATGCGGTCGGTTTCCTTGACGCGCCAGCTTGCGATGTTGCGCAGCGTGGTCGTGCCATCGGCATACAGGGCCATGACGGCCAGCGTCATGGCGGCATCGGGGATGTGGTTGCAGTCCAGGTCGATGGCCTTGAGCGGCCATGCGCCACGGCGGATGCGCAGCCAGTTGGGGCCACCTTCCACCTCGGCGCCCATGGCGCGCGCGGCCTCGACAAAGCGGATATCGCCCTGGATGGAGTCCAGTCCCACGCCGAGGATGCGGATGCCTTCGGCGCTGTCCGAGGCGATGGCGCCCAGTGCGATGAAGTAGCTGGCCGACGAGGCGTCTGCCTCGACATGGATCTCGCCCGGCGAGCTGTAGCGGCTGCCGGCCGGGATGGTGAAGCGCTGCCAGTTCTCGTTGTGCACGGCAATGCCGAAGCGGGCCAGCAATTCCAGCGTGATGTGGATGTAGGGCTTGGAGATCAGCTCGCCCACGACTTCGATGGTGATGTCGCGCGTGTTGGCCAGCAGCGGCAGCGCCATCAGCAGCGAGGTCAGGAACTGGCTGGAGACATCGCCACGCACCTGGATGGGGCTGTGCGGCAACTGCGAGAAATCGGGCTGGCGGATGTGCAGCGGAGGAAAGCCCTCGTTGCCCAGATAGTCGATGCGGCAGCCGAGCTGGCGCAGCGCATCGACCAGATCACCGATGGGGCGCTCATGCATGCGCGGCACGCCGCTGAGCTTGAAGTCGCCGCCCAGCACGGACAGGGCTGCCGTCAGCGGCCGCATGGCCGTGCCGGCGTTGCCCATGAACAGCTCGGCACTGGCGCCGGAGGGCAGGACGCCGCCCAGGCCGGTGATGCGCACGGGCTGGCCAAGGGTGATGGTGGTGGGCTCCACCGTGCAGCCCAGTTGCTGCAGGGCCCGTAGCATGACGCGCGTGTCGTCCGAGTCAAGCAGGTCGTGGACCACGGTCGTGCCCTGGCTCAGTGCCGCGAGCAGCAGCACGCGGTTCGAGATGCTCTTGGAGCCCGGCAGGCTCACCGTGCCCTGCGCGCGGGAAAGAGGGGGGATATCGAGGAAGGCGGTACTGAACATGGCAATTCGGATGCAAACAGGCTGTCGGGAGGCATTGCGGCCGCGCTGGCCGCAATGCACAGGAGCGCTTTGGGTGCGCCGGGCTTGCGTCTGGCGCTTGCCCTGCGTTGCGCGTCAGCGGCGCGGAGTGCCCATGCGCCAATGGGCGCGCGCGGCGCTGGCCAGGGTCAGGTGGTCTTCAAGACCTTGTCCGTCACCGGCCTGGATCAGGGATTCGAGTTGCTGCAGCGCCTGCTGGAACTGGCGCGACTGTGCCAGAACCTGCTCGCTGTTGGCCAGCAGCACATCACGCCACATCTTGGGATCGCCTGCGGCAATGCGTGTGAAGTCGCGGAAGCCGGGGCCGGCCAGGGACAGCACGTCGTCGGAGTCGGGCTGGGTGATCACGCTTTGCATCATGGCGAAGGCCAGCAGATGCGGCAGGTGGCTGACCGTGGCAAAGGCGCTGTCGTGTGCTTCGGGCGACATGGCGCGCACGCGGCAGCCCAGCAGTTCCCACAGGGAGCGGGCCTTTTGCAGGTGGTCGGTCAGCGTGCGTTCGGTGGGCGTCAGGATGACCTGTGCGCCCTTGTACAGCTGGGGGTCGGAGTGCTCGACGCCCGAGACTTCCTTGCCTGCAATGGGGTGGGCCGGGACGAAAGAGCCGAGCTGGTCGCGCAGGGCCGAGCGGGCGGCATGCACCACATCGACCTTGGTGGAGCCCACGTCCATGATCATCATCTCGGGCGTGACCAGGTGCTTGATGGACTTGAGCGTGGCCTCGGTTGCCGCCACGGGCACGGCCAGCAGCACCAGGTCGGCACCGGCGGCGGCCAGCAGGGCGGAGGGGGCCTCCACATCGATGACGCCCATCTGGCGAGCGCGTTCGGTCGTCGAAGGCGACTTGCTGTAGCCCACGACGCGCTTGACCAGCCCTGCCTGCTTGAGCGCCAGGGCGAACGAGCCGCCCATGAGGCCGCAGCCGATCAGGCCCAGTTGTTCAAAGGGCTGCATCACTTGGATACCGGGTAGGTGCCCAGCACCTTGTAGAAGGCGCACAGGCCGCGCAACTCTTCCAGCGCGCTGGCCACGTTGGGCTGTGCCGGGTGGCCTTCGAGGTCGATGTAGAAGTAGTACTCCCACTGGCCGGTGCGCGCGGGGCGCGACTCGAAGCGCGTCATCGACACGCCGTGCCTCTTGAGCGGCACCAGCAGGTCATGCACGGCACCTGGGCGGTTGGGCACGGAGATGATGATGCTGGTGCAATCCTGGCCGCTGGGCGAGGGCGTGGCCAGCGTGTGCGGCAGGCAGATGACGGCGAAGCGCGTGCGGTTGTAGGCATCGTCCTGGATGGCATGCGCCACCACATGCAGGCCGAATTGCTGGGCCGCGCGTTCGCTGGCCAGGCCGGCGATGTTGGGGTGCAGCGCCGCCAGGCGGGCGCCTTCGGCATTGCTGGACACCGGGCGGCGCTCGGCATGCGGCAGGTGCTTGGCCAGCCAGCCCTGGCACTGGGCCAGGGCCTGGGGATGGGCTGCCACGACCTCGATGCCCTCGGTCGTGTTGCTGCTGCGAAGCAGGTTGTGGCGCACCAGCAGGCTGACCTCGCCCACCACGTGGCAGGGCGTGTGCAGGAACATGTCCAGCGAGCGCGTGACCACGCCTTCGTTGGAGTTCTCCACGCCCACCACGCCGTACTGCGCGCTGCCTGCGGCCGTGGCGTGGAACACCTCGTCGAAGCTGTTGCAGTACATCAGATCGGCCGCGCCGCCGAAGTACTGGATGGCGGCTTCCTCGCAGAACGTGCCCGCCGGGCCCAGCACGGCCACGCGCTGGGGCGACTCCAGCGCCAGGCAGGCCGACATGATCTCGCGCCAGATGGCCGAGACATGGCCGTTCTTGAGCGGGCCGGGATTGGCGGACTCGATCTTCTGGATGACCTGGGCCACGCGGTCCGGGCGGAAGAAGGGCGTGCCTTCACGCTTCTTGACCTCGCCGACCTGCTCTGCCACGCGGGCGCGTCGGTTCAGCAGGTCCAGCAGTTGCTGGTCGATATCGTCGATCTGCACGCGCAGATGCGCCAGATCGGGGGAGGCTTGGGGTGTGGTGCTCATGGGCGGGAGTGTGGGTCGGTCAGGCGTTGCGCTGTTCGAATTCGCGCATGTACTCCACCAGCGCCTGCACGCCAGCGATGGGCATGGCGTTGTAGATGCTGGCACGCATGCCGCCGACGGACTTGTGGCCCTTGAGCTGCAGCAGGCCGCGTTCCCGGGCTCCGGCCAGGAAGGCGTCATTGCGCGATTCGTCGCGCAGGAAGAAGGGGATGTTCATGCGCGAGCGGCAATTGGCAGCGACCTTGTTCACGTAGAACGAGGACTGGTCCACGTACTGGTAGAACAGGTCGGCCTTGGCGATGTTGCGCGCCTCCAGGGCGGCCACGCCGGTCAGGCCGCCTTCGGTCTGGCGCTTGATCCATTGGAACGTGAGGCCCGCGATGTAGATGCCCCAGGTGGGCGGCGTGTTGTACATCGACTGGTTGTCGGCCACGGTCTTGTAGTCGAAGGCCGAAGGGCAGGCCGGCAGGGCGTGGCCCAGCAGATCCTCGCGCACGATGACCAGGGTCAGGCCGGCCGGGCCCAGGTTCTTCTGCGCGCCGCCGAACGCCAGGCCCACGCGGCTCCAATCGACGGGGCGCGAGGCCACGTGCGAGGAGAAGTCAACCACCAGCGGAGCATCGCAGCCCAGTGCCTTCAGGTCGGGCAGCTCCTGGAACTCCACGCCATGGATGGTTTCATTGCTGCAGATGTGCACGTAGCTGGCGCCCCGGCTCAGTTGCCAGCTCTCGGGGGCGGGCAGGGCGGTGAACTTGCCGTCCTCGCCGCTGGCTGCGATGTGCGCGTCGGCCACGTACTTGCGTGCTTCCTTGGCCGACTTCTGGCTCCAGCTGCCGCTGAGCACGAAGTCCACCGTGCCTGCGCGCGACAGGTTCAGGGGAACGATGGCGTTCTCGGCCAGGCCGCCACCTTGCATGAACAGGATCTTGAACTCGGGCGGTACGGCCAGCAGCTCGCGCAGGTCGGCCTCGGCCTGTTCATAGATGGAGATGAACTCCTTGCCGCGGTGGCTCATCTCCATCACGCTCATGCCGGACCCGTGCCAGTCGAGCATTTCGGCGGCTGCCTGCTGCAGCACTTCGGCGGGAATGGCGGCGGGGCCGGCGGAGAAGTTGTAAGGGCGGTTCATGGAGTTCACTGTCAAGTCACGCGCAGGCGCCAGTTCGGGCGGTGCCTGCAACTGTCAAAAATCTGGGCCGCCGCTGGGGCTGCGCTCCCGGTGCGGGAGGCAGTCCCAGCGGCGGCTGGGTCATCAGGCGGGCTCGCCCGTGCCTTCGGCAGCGGCTTCGTCGCCGCCCGTGGCCTCCTCGCCCGTGGCCTCGTCCTCGACTTCGTTGGCATCGTTTTCAACGATGCGCTGCAGGCCGCCGAGCTTGGCGCCTTCGTCCAGGGAGATCAGCGTCACGCCCTGGGTGGCGCGGCCCAGTTCGCGGATTTCCGAGACCCGGGTACGCACCAGCACGCCAGTGTCGGTGATCAGCATGATTTCGTCATCGGCATGCACCAGGGTGGCGGCGACGACCTTGCCGTTGCGCTCGGACTGCTGGATGGCAATCATGCCCTTGGTGCCGCGGCCATGGCGCGTGTACTCCACGATGGAGGTGCGCTTGCCGTAGCCGTTCTCGGTGGCTGTGAGCACGCTTTGCGACTCGTCCTCGGCCACCAGCATGGCGATCACGCTCTGGCCTTCTTCCAGGTTCATGCCCTTGACGCCGCGCGCGTTGCGGCCCATGGGACGCACGTCGTTCTCGTCGAAGCGCACGGCCTTGCCGCCGTCGCTGAACAGCATCACGTCATGCTTGCCGTCGGTCAGGGCTGCGCCGATCAGGAAGTCGCCCTCGTCCAGGCCCACGGCGATGATGCCGGCCTTGCGCGGGTTGGAGAACTCGTCCAGCGCCGTCTTCTTCACGGTGCCCATGCTGGTGGACATGAACACATAGTGGTCGGCCGGGAAGCTGCGGTACTCGCCCGTCAGCGGCAGCACCACGTTGATCTTCTCGCCATCCTGCAGCGGGAACATGTTGACGATGGGGCGTCCGCGCGAGCCGCGCGAACCTGCGGGCACTTCCCAGACCTTGAGCCAGTACAGGCGGCCGCGGTTGGAGAAGCACAGCAGGTAGTCGTGCGTGTTGGCGATGAACAGCTGATCGATCCAGTCGTCTTCCTTGGTGGCCGTGGCCTGCTTGCCGCGTCCGCCGCGCTTTTGCGAGCGGTACTCGGACAGCGGCTGGCTCTTGATGTAGCCCGTGTGGCTGAGCGTGACCACCATGTCGGTGGGCGTGATCAGGTCCTCGGTGGACAGGTCCTGCGCGCTGTACTCGACCGTGCTGCGGCGGGCGCCGACCTTGCTCTGTCCGAACTCGGCCTTGATCTGCTTGAGCTCGTCGCCAATGATGGCCGACACGCGCTCGGGCTTGGACAGGATGTCCAGCAGGTCCTCGATGACGGACATCACGTCCTTGTACTCGGCGACGATCTTGTCCTGCTCCAGGCCGGTCAGGCGCTGCAGGCGCATCTGCAGGATTTCCTGGGCCTGGGTTTCGGACAGGCGGTACAGGCCATCGGCCTGCATGCCGAATTCGCGCTCCAGCCCGTCGGGGCGGTAGTCGTCGGCGTTGACCACGCCGCCATCGGTGCGGGTGCGCGTGAGCATCTCGCGCACCAGCTTGCTGTCCCAGTTGCGCGTCATCAGCTCTGCCTTGGCCACAGGCGGCGTCGGCGCGTTGCGGATGATGGCGATGAAGTCGTCGATATTGGCCAGCGCGACCGCCAGGCCTTCCAGCACATGGCCGCGCTCGCGCGCCTTGCGCAGCTCGTACACCGTGCGGCGCGTGACCACTTCGCGGCGGTGCTGCAGGAAGACCTCGACCAGATCCTTCAGGTTGCACAGCTTGGGCTGGCCATCGACCAGCGCCACCATGTTCATGCCGAAGGTGTCTTGCAGCTGGGTCAGCTTGTACAGGTTGTTGAGCACGACCTCGGGCACTTCGCCGCGCTTGAGCTCGATCACCAGGCGCATGCCCGACTTGTCGGACTCGTCCTGGATGTGGCTGATGCCTTCGATCTTCTTCTCGTGCACCAGCTCGGCCATGCGCTCCTGCAGCGTCTTCTTGTTGACCTGGTAGGGCAGCTCGTCAACGATGATGGCCTGGCGCTGGCCGCGATCGATGTCCTCGAAGTGGCACTTGGCGCGCATCACCACGCGTCCGCGACCCGTGCGGTAGCCTTCCTTGACACCGTTGATGCCATAGATGATGCCGGCCGTGGGGAAGTCAGGCGCGGGAATGATCTCCATCAGCTCGTCGATGGTGGCCTGAGGCGTCTGCAGCAGGTGCAGGCAGGCATCCACCACCTCGTTGAGGTTGTGCGGAGGAATGTTGGTGGCCATGCCCACGGCAATGCCCGAGGAACCATTGACCAGCAGGTTGGGCAGCCGCGCAGGCAGCACCAGGGGCTCGCGCTCGCTGCCGTCGTAGTTCGGGCCGTAGTCCACCGTCTCCTTGTCGATGTCGCCCAGCATCTCGTGGGAGATCTTGGACAGGCGGATTTCGGTGTAACGCATCGCCGCCGCGCTGTCCCCGTCCACCGAACCGAAGTTGCCCTGCCCGTCGACCAGCATGTGGCGCAGCGAGAAATCCTGTGCCATGCGCACGATGGTGTCGTACACCGCACTGTCTCCGTGCGGGTGGTACTTACCGATCACGTCGCCGACAATACGCGCCGACTTCTTGTACGGCCGGTTCCAGTCGTTGTTGAGCTCGTGCATGGCGAACAGCACGCGCCGATGCACAGGCTTGAGACCATCTCGCGCATCGGGCAGCGCCCGGCCCACGATCACGCTCATTGCGTAATCGAGATAGCTGCGACGCATCTCCTCTTCGAGGCTGATGGGCAGGGTTTCTTTAGCAAACTGGGTCATGTGTGGCGATACTCTGACGGCGGGAAAAGGCCCATTTTAGGTCGAATGACGTGTAGCAGCCGAGCAACATAACCCTGGAATTCCGCCGCTGTCCTACTTGTTGGCGCCCGCTTGGCGGTCCGTCTGCTTGTGACGTATGGCACAATCAATTCAACGTTTTTGGTGATGGTCACTGATAACGTCCACAGATTCGCAGCCCTGCTGCGGCTTTTTCCCCAAGAGGAGAACCATGAAGAAACTGAACAAAGTGGCGATGTTGTTTGCCTCTGCCGCCCTCGCAACGGCTGCTGGCGCACAAGTGAAGGCTGCTGACGGTGGCAAGACCATCGACAACTGGCAAAACGGCACCAGCGAACTGGTGTGGAAGAACGGCACGAACGAACTGTGCTGGCGCGATGCCAACTGGACGCCCGCCACTGCAGCAGCTGACTGCGACGGTGCCCTGAAGCCTGTGGCAGCCGCTGTGGCTCCTGCCGCAACGCCCGCTCCGGCAGCTCCCGCTCCGGCACCGGCTCCCGCTCCGGCCGTGGCTTCCAAGGTGACCTTCTCTGCTGACGCTTTCTTCGACTTCGACAAGTCGGTTCTGAAGCCCGAAGGCAAGGCCAAGCTGGATGACCTGGCCTCCAAGGTCAAGGGTATCAACCTGGAAGTGGTCATCGCCGTCGGTCACACCGACTCCGTTGGCTCTGACGCCTACAACCAGAAGCTGTCGGTTCGCCGCGCTGAAGCTGTGAAGGCTTACCTGGTGTCCAAGGGCATCGAAAAGAACCGCGTCTACACTGAAGGCAAGGGCGAAAAGCAGCCCATCGCCGACAACAAGACCAAGGAAGGCCGCGCAAAGAACCGTCGCGTGGAAATCGAAGTGGTCGGCACCCGCGCCGCTCAGTAATCTTTCGATTGCTTCCCGCAAAAGCCCCGGCAACGGGGCTTTTTTTATGGCCGAACGGTCGTCGCAATCACCGACAATCGAGCCATGAGCAACGCAATCAACGTCAATGCCGACCCGGCGGAGCTGGAGAAATTCTCCAGCTTGGCCCATCGCTGGTGGGACCCGGAAAGTGAGTTCAAACCTTTGCATCAGATCAATCCGTTGCGCCTGGACTGGATTGATGCGCAAGCTCCCTTGAAGGGCCGCAGGGTCCTTGATGTCGGCTGCGGTGGCGGCATCCTCGCCGATTCCATGGCCCGCAAGGGGGCGAGAGAGGTGGTGGGCATCGACCTGGCCACCAAGGCATTGCGCGTGGCCCAGTTGCATGCGCTGGAAACGGGTACTCCGAACATCCACTACCACGAAGTCAGCGTGGAACGTCTGGCCGAGGAGCAGCCGGGCTCCTTTGACGTGGTGACCTGCATGGAGATGCTGGAGCATGTGCCCGATCCCGCTTCCGTGGTCGCGGCCTGCGCCGAGCTGGTCAAGCCCGGAGGCTGGGTGTTCTTCTCCACGATCAACCGCAGTGCCAAGGCCTTTGGTCTGGCCATTGTGGCGGCTGAGTACCTGCTCAAGATGATTCCCAAGGGGACGCATGAGTACGCCAAGCTGATCCAGCCCAGCGAACTCGCCCTGTTTGCCCGTCAGGCTGGCCTTGACCTGCAGGCGAGCAAGGGTCTGCAGCACAACCCCATCACCGGGCGCTACTGGCTCAGCGCGGACACGTCGGTGAACTACATGCTGGCAACGCGCCGGGCAGAAGGGTGAGCCGCATGTGGCAAGAAGTCCGAGCTGTTCTGTTCGACCTGGACGGCACCTTGATCGACAGTGCACCCGACCTGGGTGCGGCCGCAGACAGGATGCGCATTGACCGTGGCCTGCAGTCGCTTCCCTATGAGCGGTATCGGCCCATGGCGGGCGCCGGGGCACGGGGGATGCTGGGAGTGGGCTTCGGGCTCACGCCTGACTCGCCGGAGTTTCCGGAGATGCGCGAGGAGTTTTTCCGCAACTACGAGCAGTGCATGACCGAGCGCACCTATGCGTTCGATGGTGTCCCGGAGCTCATTGCACAGCTTCAGGCGGCATCCATGCCCTGGGGGGTGGTCACCAACAAATCCATGCGTTTCACCGATCCGCTGACGCAGCAAATGCCGCTTTTCGCGAGCGCGGGTGCCATCGTCAGCGGTGATACCACGCCCCACGCAAAGCCCCATCCAGCGCCGTTGCTGGAAGCTGCCGCGCGTATCGGCCTGCCGCCGCAGAGTTTTGTCTATGTGGGTGATGATGAGCGCGACATCGTTGCAGGCAAGGCCGCAGGCATGAAGACCGTGGCGGCCTGCTATGGCTACCTTGGCGCAGCGGGCGATACGCTGCAGTGGCAGGCGGATGCGCAAATCTATTCTCCGCTGGAGCTCTTGAAACTGCTGGAAAGAGGCTAAGATAGGAGCCTTGGGGCTGTCCTGGTTTCGACGTGGGTTCGGGACCGGTGTGGTGCATGTCGAGCTTGAGTGACGCTCGTAAATCTCCATTCAAAAAACTAACTGCAAACGACGAACGTTTCGCACTCGCCGCTTAAATCCGGTGAGCCTTGCAACAGCACGCTGATGGGCTGGGCAAGGGGGTAGCAATACCTCCCGGCTGCAAGGGAATTTACATCAGCTGGCTGCGTGCTGGGCTTCTTAGTACGTGGCAAGATCCAAGGAAGCTGGCATCCCGGGTAGCGTGCGCCTGCGCGACTTGGGAGGCGAGACTCAAAACAGAACGCTAAACATGTAGATCTGCCCGGCGAAGGCTTGCGGACGCGGGTTCAATTCCCGCCAGCTCCACCACCCAAGACACCGCCACACACTGATGACCTCAGTGTGTGGCGGTTTTTTTTTGCCTTCAAGTGTCCTGCGGTGTCGTCGGAATCGCACGGATTTCGCACGGGCTGCGGGAACGGGTTCGGCAAGGAGGCTGGCCTAGGGTTGATTCAGCTGCTGCCCATGTCGGGCATGGGCTGTTGCGACAGTTCCTGGATCAGCGTGAGGCGGAAATGCGCCAGGGCCTTGGCGCCATGCTGTATGTGGTGCAGGTCTGCCACCCCGCCGATGCCCGAGACCAGCAGCTCTGGTTTGTTGGACAGGATGACTTCTATGAAGTGGTCAGCCAGTTCTGCTGCCAACAGGGTTTCTGTGCTCTGTTTGCTCATGTGCGTTTCCTCCTTGTGTTGGAAATCGCATGGTATGGCATTGCGGCGAAATAGAGGGTGCCGACTGGAGGCGTGGTCAGCGCCCGGTGTCGATTCTCAGATGGCGAGGCTGGCGCGGTCCTTGCCTTCTATCCATTTGGGCGGCTTGCCGCGGCCTGTCCAGGTGGCGCCGGTTTCAGGGTTGCGGAATTTGGGCTCTCCCACGCTGTGCTTGCTGGCCTTGCCGGGCTTGCCGGATTTGCTCTTGGCGGAGGGGAAGACATCCTCCTTCGTCAAACCATATTGCTGCACCATCGCCTTTGCTTCAGCGATCGCATCGGTTTTCGCATTCTGGATGAGGGCGTCGATTTTTTTCTCAAGCTCGGCTTTTTGTTGCAGCAGGGCCTTGTAGTCGGATGTCATGGCAATGATGATTTTCAGTGGGAGATGCGCGTGTATATCACGGGCATGAATATTTTGTAAGTTATCAGTAAGAAAAAGAGTGTGCGAATGCAGGAACGGTCACCAGCGACGTGGCGCGTTCAGAACAGGTGATGGGGATGGTTGGGACGACGAGGTGCGCCCAAGAAAAAGGCCAGCGGCTTGCGCTGGCCTGGGAAGAAAGAGCCGGTGCTTTTTGAAAGCTTCCTGGGGGAATGAGAGGGAGGGAGGAGGAAATGCCCCAGACCCGGCAATGAAACGGTGCAGAAACTGAAGGCGATGATGCCTGCCGTGCGCAGGCCGGCCGATGGGTGAGAGGCGAGTCTGCACGTAGGACGGGGGAGCATCTGCCGAGTCACAGGCTGGTCATCTCCATGCGCGATAAACCGGGAGTTGCGCAACCATGGGGGGGAGCGCATTGTTTTTTTATTGCGCATCCATGTCCATTGCTGCCACGCTGATTCCATTTGTTTTCAACCCGGCCAATCCGATGAGTGCGCCATTGCAGCGCCATCGTTGGCGCCTGTATGGTGCGGGCCTGCTTCTGTCGGCATCTGCCGGGGTATGGGCGCAGGTTCCCTTCAACGGCACCTACACGCAGAATTTCGACACCCTGGCCACGTCCGGGGCGGGGCTGGCCTGGGCCAATAACAGCACCTTGCCGGGCTGGTTTCTCTTCAACAAGAACCTGGCATCCATCACCTCTTATGTGGCTGGCAATGGTGCCTCCAACACCGGCAGCTTCTACAGCCTGGGGCTGAGCGCGGACCGCGCCTTGGGGGGCGTGGCATCAGGCGGGGCCTACTTTGGCAGCCCGGCCCAGGGCGCTGTAGCGGGTTGGATTGCGCTGGCGGTGCGCAATGACACGGGCGGCTCGGTCGATGGCATCACCTTGCGATTCAACGGCGAGCAATGGCGCAACGGTGGCAATACGGAACCGCAGCCCATGGTGCTGGAGTACGGCATGGGAGCCACCTTTGCCGACGTGCCTGAATGGCTGCCTGCCGGCGCGAACTTCAATTGGCAATCGCCTGTTGCCACCGGCACTGCTGCCGCCGTGGACGGCAATGTGGCCGGGCGGGTGAACAATGTGGGCGGTGATCTGCGCGGCCTGGGCTGGGCGCCAGGTGCCACGCTGTGGCTGCGTTGGGTGGAGCTCAATGATGTGGGCAACGACCACGGCCTGGCCATTGATGACGTCTCCATCACCCTGGCGCTGCCCGACACCACGGCGCCCACGTTGCAGGCAAGCATTCCCGCGGCGGCGGCGACCGGGGTGGCGCTGAATCCCGAAATCAAGCTGAGTTTCGATGAGGCGGTGAAGCCCGGTAGCGGCAGCTTCGAACTGCGCCAGGGCGCCACGGTGGTGGCAACGCTGCAGGCTGGCGATGCGGCGCAGGTGAAATTCAGTGGCTCGACCATCACGCTCAACGCGGGTGTGCGGCTGGCGGTCAATACGCCCTATAGCCTGGTTTCCGTGGGCGAGCCGGTGTTGGATACCTCGGGCAATGTGTGGACCGGCACGACGCTGGGCTTCACGACAGGAGACGAGCCGCCGGTCACCAGGATTTCTGCGGTCCAGGGCTCTGGCGATCAGTCTCCGCTGGTGGGGCAGAAGGTGACGGTGAGTGCCGTGGTGACGGCCCATATGCCTGGACTGAGCGGCTTCTTCGTGCAGGAAGAGGCGGCAGACTCCGATGGCGATGCTGCTACCTCGGAGGGCATCTTTGTCTACTACGGCAACGCCAATCCTGGCGTGGATGAGAGCACGGTGGGCAAGCTGGTGCAGATTTCCGCCTCGGTGAGCGAGTTCCGCAATCAGACCCAGCTCAGCGCCATCACGGACTTCGTTGTCCGCGGCGCGGCGGCCTTGCCGGAGCCGGTGCGCATCGCACTGCCTGTCAGCGACATGGGGCAATGGGAGCGTCTGGAAGGCATGCGTGTGGAGGTGGCATCCGCCACCGCAGGCGGCAAGCTGGTGGTGAGCGACAACCGCACGCTGGGCCGCTACGGCAATGTCACGCTGTCTGCCGATGCGCCGTTGGCGCAGTACACCGAAGTCAACGCTCCCAGCGTGGCGGGCTATGCAGCCTACGTGCAGACGCTGCAGCGCAGTCAGATCATTCTCGATGATCGCTCGGGGGCCCAGAATCCCGAGTTCGTGCCGGGCCGTGGCGGCCTGCCGCTGTCGGCGTCCAACACGCTGCGCGCTGGCGATGGCGTGGACCGCGTCATCGGCGTGCTCGACCAGTTCTTTGATGCTGCCGCCAGCGAGCCCTATTTGACCAGCTACCGCGTGCAGCCCACGCAGACGCCGCAGTTCATGGGAGCCGCGCGACCTTCTGCTGCCGAATTGCACCAGGCCGTGGGAGCGGCCACGCTCAAGATCGCATCGGCCAACGTTCTCAATTTCTTCAACCTGACCGGTGCCACAAGCGGCTCTTCCCAGGTGATGTTCAACACGCCGCTGGGCAACCAGCAGGGCATTCGCGGTGCCAACAGCATTGCCGAGCTGGACAGGCAGCGCGCCAAGATCGTGGCCAATCTGCTGGGGCTGGGCGCCGATGTGTACGGCCTGATGGAGGTGCAGAACAATGGCTTTGGCCCGGGCAGCGCCATCCAGGATCTGGCCGACGCCTTGAACGCGAGTGCCGACAAGCCTGCCGGCGCCGTGTATGCGGTGGTCAAGGCACCCTTCAGTGAGGCTGCAGGCACGGTGCCAGGCGCGGGCACGGATGCCATTACCGTGGCCATCGTCTATCGCAGCGACCGCGTCACGCCGGTGGGCAGCGCAGCGGCACCCAATGTCTCTACCTACGATGCCTTCAACGGAAGCATCGGTGGAGCCCGGGTGCCGATTGCGCAGACCTTTGCCGTGGGCGGCAGCACGGAGCAGTTCACCCTGGTGGTGAACCATTTCAAATCCAAGGGCAGCGTGCTCGGTGGCGCAGGCAATGCGGACGTGCTCGACGGCCAGGGCGCCAACAACGCGGCGCGCGTGAAGACGGCCCAGCAACTGAGCAACTGGCTGGCAACCCGGCCCACAGGCGCGACCAGCCCCCACGTGGTGCTGGTGGGCGATTTCAACGCCTATGCGAAGGAAGACCCCATCACCACGCTGGAGTCCGGCGGCTATGTCAAGGTCTCCCAGGGGCTGTCCTACGCATTCGACGGAATGTGGGGTTCGCTGGACCATGTGCTGGTAAGCACCAGTCTGCAGCCCAGCGTGGGGCGTGCGGTCAAGTGGGCCATCAATGCCGAGGAGCCCGAGGTGCTCGACTACAACGTCGAGTTCAAGTCGCTGGATCAGCAGGCCAGCTTCTATGCGCCCACTGCCTATCGTTCCAGTGACCACAACCCCATTCTCCTGGGCCTGAATTTCGGTGGCCGGGCGCCATCGTTCAGTGGCGTGCCTGCCAATGCGCAGGCCGTGGTGGTGGGGCAGGCGGCCGATCTGGCGGACGTGGTGGTGGCCGATGCCGACAGCCCCGTCGTCACACTGTCCATTGTCGCCAGCGGCGGACAGGTGCTGGGCCTGGAGGATGCTGATGCTGCACAGCCCGGCATACAACTGCGCGGCAGCCCCGAACAGGTGTCGCAGCAATTGCGCGCCGCCATGTACATGGCTTCGGTGGCCGGCCCGGCCAGCCTGCAACTGAGCGTGAGCGATGGCGTCCATGCGGCTGTGACGGCCAGCTATCCGCTGCTGGCGACCGCAGCGGGCGCGGTGGACCCGGCCAATCGATTCAACATCACCGGAGCAAGCCAGATTGCGGTTGCGGGCGAGGTCGTGGGCGGTGGTGCCAACTGCCGCCTGGCTGAGCCGCCGCAGGTCGTGGCGGCACCGGGTACTCCACGTCCTGGGGCGGTGGTGCCACACGGGCTGTTGAAGCTCAATACCGATGGCTGTGATGCGGGTGCGCTCGTGACGGTCAGGCTGACCTATCCCAACGATTTGCCCAGTGGTGCTGAATACTGGAAGTGGGGCCGCACGGCAGATAACACTACGCAGCACTGGTACCGCATACCTGCAACGCTGCAGGGTCGCGTCGTCTCCTTCGTGCTGCGCGATGGTGGCCTGGGCGATGACGATCTGCTGGCCAATGGCCGTGTGGAAGACCCTTCGGCCCTGGTGCTGCCTGCAGCGGTCGGTGGCGGCACGCCGGCGGCGATTCCGTCACTGAGCGAGTGGGCGGTCGCGCTGCTGAGCCTGATGATGGGTGGGCTGGCCATCCGTCTGCGCCGCCGCAACCCTTGATGTTGCCGTGAAAAAGGCCCGGTCTGCACCACGTGTAGGCTGGGCTTTTTGCTTTGGGGCAGGGGAAACTGCGGACAGGCATTTGCCCGACTGCGTGCAAGAGGGATAGGTGGGAGAGGATCTTGGTGTGCAGCCGCAGGCCGATGCTTGATGATGGCCGGGTTGGGTGCGAAAGTGGCGCGTCTGCTGCTGCGGGTGCCGTCTCGGTGCAAGCAATGAGAGAGATATCCAGAAACGATCGTGCTTGAAAAAGAGCCTGGCTAACCGGCATACCGCTGGCTGGCAAAAACGACTGCAGGCTGAACTGGCCTGACGAGTCGCCCCACGATGAAACTGAACTGCTGCAACACCATGAATGCTGCAGCATGGGTTGAATGATATACGCAAACAAGAATCATTCTCAAATAAACCCAGAACTTTCTCTGGAATTAGAAAAAGCTTGTGTTTTGCGGTTTTCGCCTGCTGAGCTGGTATCTGACGTGGTGCTGCTCCAGAAAAAACGCCCCGGCTGCGGAGGCGGCCGGGGCGCTGAATGGAGCGTTCCATGCGATCAATCCAGGAAGGACACATGCTAGGGGTTTTGAATGAGAGCGCTTGCGTCTGCGTCTCCGGTCCTTCCTGGTTGTCAAGTGTAAATTGAAACAAGGTGCTTGATGGGGTCAAAGCAGCCGAAGTTGCATGCATCTGAGCCGTAAAGCTGTTTTTTTGTACTCCGATGCAACCGCCTCAAGCCAAATGCGCCGTGCAATGCAAAAAGCCCGCTGTGGAGCGGGCTTTTTTCTGGGAATGTGGACGATGGCTCTTACGCGACCATCGTTTTACGGCAGAACGTCTCTGCGGCTGTCACCGTTGTTTTTTTCGTCGTAGTGCACGACGCGCCGGCGTGAGATACAGCATTGCCTGCGCAGACAACCACGGGATTATAGCAGAGGCAGAATTTGCCGCTGGAGCCATGGGCCTGTGTTGCCGCAGAAGGGGTTTGAAGATGAATGAAATGACGCAAAGGCTTGAGGGCCTGCTCGCATCCGGCAAGGACTCGGCCCTGCTGCGCTGTACCTTGGGCAAGACCTATCTTGAAAACGAGGCGCCTGGGGTGGCTCATTCACACCTGGAGCGGGCCATTGAACTCGATCCCGGCTATTCGGTGGCGTGGAAGCTGCTGGGCCGGGCATTGCTGGCGCTGGGCGACGCTGCTGGAGCGCGGCGGGCGTGGAATACGGGATTGGCCTGCGCGCAGCAGAAGGGGGACGCCCAGGTCGTAAAGGAGATTGGGGTGTTCCTCAAGCGCCTGGACAGGCAGCAGGCGGCCTGAGTCGAGACCCTGCGCAAGGGTGGGTGTGGGTGTGGGTGCGGAGCGGGATTCACGCCTGCAAAAGAGCTTCCCTGGCCAAGGCGTCGGCCTCGGTGTTGCGGTGGCGGGGTATCCAGCGCAGTTGCACGTGCTCGAACCCGGTCAGCATGGTGCGGGCCTCGTCAAAGAGGTCTGCCAGGCGCGCGATGGGCTTGATGGGGCGTGGCGATGGAGTCAACTGCTCCACCAGGATGCTGCTGTCCGTGAAGATGCTCAGGCGGCGCGCCTGCAGGGCTTGCAGGGCCTGCAGCGCGGCCATCAGGGCGCGCAGTTCGGCTTCGTTATTGCAGCCTCGCTCGGGGCAGGGCTCGGACAGAAGGTGGCGGCGTCCGTCGGGTGCGGTGATGACGGCGCCCATGGCCATGCGTCCGGGGTTGGGTACGGCGCTTGCATCAATGTAGGCAGTCCAGAGGTCGGCATCTGAGGGCGCGGGGCCGCAGGCGCTTGGGCGTGATGGGAGCTTTTCCAGAGGCATGCCTGCATCATGCGGCAGCGGTGGAGGTTCGGTCGCATTTCTTGTCGGATGGCGCGGGACAATGCAGGTCTGTAAGTCACCGAACCCGAAGAAGGCAGCGAATGATCAGGATTCTGGGCAAGTCATCGTCCATCAATGTGCGCAAGGTGCTGTGGCTTTGCGTGGAGTTGGGAGTTTCGTTCGACCAAGAGGAATGGGGTTCAGGCCATCGATCGACGCAGGAGCCGGGATTTCTGGCGCTCAATCCGAATGCGATGGTTCCGGTGCTGCTTGATGGACCGCTGGTGCTGTGGGAGTCCAATACCATCTGCCGCTACCTGGCGGCCCGCCATGACCGGCAGGACCTGCTGCCGGCAGCGCCCGCTGAACGCGCGCTTGTCGAGCAGTGGATGGATTGGCAGGCCACCGAGCTGAACAATGCCTGGCGCTATGCCTTCATGGGATTGGTGAGGCACAGCCCCGAGCACCAGGACCCCGTGCAACTGGCTGGCAGCATCGCGAACTGGCATCGCCACATGCGCATTCTGGAGGACCAGTTGTCGCGCACCGGCGCCTTTGCTGCTGGCGCGCAATTGAGCCTGGCCGATATCGTGCTGGGCCTGTCCACGCACCGCTGGATGTCGGCGCCCATGGAGCGCCCTGAATTGCCTGCAGTCCGCGCCTACTACGAACGGCTTTGCGAGCGGCCGGGCTTTCGCCTGCACGGCGCCAACGGCACGCCTTGATGGCGGTCTGGCGCCCTGCGTGACAAAGCCCGCCAGGTTTCCTGCGGGCTTTGGTTGTTGAAAGCGTGGGGTCAGGGGGCGACGCGCACCAGCATCATGTCGGCCTTCGAGCCGGCACCACGGGTCAGGACCGGGTGGACGGTGTCATTGATGAAGATGAGTTGGTTGCCCTGGGTAATGCGTGAGGTGACCGTGTACTGCGAGGCAGGATTCAGGCGGCTGGGCTCGACGGGCAGCTTGAAGCTGTAGGGCGGCTTGAGGCCCTCGAGCCGCATGGACTGCTGGGATATCACCGGGGCGGGAGCATCGGCGCGCGAGGTGTCCTGCAATTCGACGACCAGCACGGCATCGGGCGCAAGCGGAGCGGGCTCCCTCAGGTCAACCGTTCCCATGACCGCAGTGACGGGCGCATTGGGCGCCGGCTGGGTCTGTGCGCATGCACCCAGCAGTGCTGCAGACATCACGAGAGCCAGGGCTGTGCGGCGCTGAAGGCTGTTGGAATTCATTGGAGCTCCTTCTTGATTTGGGAGTCCCAGTCTGGCCTGGCGCGGGTTGCGAGGCTGTAGGAGCAGGCTCAACGCAAGCTGCTGCCATTTCCCAAAGTCGCATGGGCCGATCTGCTGGCTGGTTGCCAGTCTTGGAGGCAAGGGTGTGAAAGGTTTGTGCTAGTGCTGCGGGCGCTGAGCTGGCGACGCTCGGTTGAACACTTGCGATCTGGACAGACAAAAGCCCCTGGCTCTTTCGAACCAGGGGCTTGAATCATTTGGTCGGAGCGGCGGGATTCGAACTCGCGACCCTCTGCTCCCAAAGCAGATGCGCTACCAGGCTGCGCTACGCTCCGACTAAAACGCTATTGTAGCGTCAAAAAAATGGGTATTTTCGCAATGGGCGAATTTTTTGCTCAACGCGAGCCAGGTCCCGGGCCGCGGTTGGCCAGGTGGCGGAAGGTGATGCGGCCCTTGGTCAGGTCGTAGGGCGACATCTCCAGCGATACCTTGTCGCCAGCCAGGATGCGGATGTGGTGCTTGCGCATCTTGCCGCCGGTGTAGGCGATCAGCTGGTGTCCGTTTTCCAGCGTCACACGAAAGCGAGAGTCAGGCAGGACTTCCGTGACGGAACCCTGCATTTCAATCAGTTCTTCTTTGGCCATGTGTTCAATCTCTCAGGTCTGGGTCGGTTGCGGCACTCACTTGTCGGAACCACGAAGGCCTTGCCTGGCCCACAGAACATGGGGTACGTGGGCCGAGGCTGAAAAAGCAGTGGATGTTCTGCGCAAGAGGCGCAGACCGAACGGAAGGCCAGGTCACAATGGTGTCGCAAAGGCAAAGCCCGGCAACAGCTAAACCTCCCAATTCTACAGCGTTGCATTCCCGTGCGTGCGCGGCCCAATGCGGCCGTCGCACGCAAAACACAGGTTGGATTTTTGCTGGAACGGTGCTGCCTTTGTCATCTGCGTTTCATCCGCGGCCTCCGGAAATCGTGCGCTTGGCTTCGAGGCGGGTATGACAAGTGCTTAAAGCGGCGGGAGAAGTTGAGGGCGAAGGGTGTGGGTTGGCTAGAATCCGCCCACAACTTCTATTACTTTCATAGCAAAACCTCGATGTCTGATCGACTTGCCGTTCTCTCCCAGTATCTTTTGCCCAAGCAGGCGCTGACTGCCGTCATGGGGCGCCTGGCCCAGGCGCGTGCTGGCGACCTGACCACGGCAGTCATCCGGCGCTTCATTGCACGCTATGGCGTGGACATGTCGGAGGCGGCCGATTCCGATCCTGCGGCCTATGCCAGCTTCAACGAGTTCTTCACGCGGGCGCTCAAGCCCGGTGTGCGGCCGCTGGCTTCGGCCGACTGGGTCTGTCCGGTGGATGGGGCCATCAGCCAGATCGGCGCCATCGAGGGCGAGCAGATCTTCCAGGCCAAGGGACACAGCTACAGCGCCACGGCGCTGGTCGGCGGCGATGCGCAGTTGGCGCGGCAATTCGACAACGGGCATTTCGCCACCATTTACCTGAGCCCGCGCGACTACCACCGCATCCACATGCCCTGTGCAGGCCGGCTGCGGCGCATGATCTATGTGCCGGGCGAACTGTTCTCGGTCAATCCGGTCACGGCGCGCGGCGTGCCGGGCCTGTTTGCGCGCAACGAGCGCGTGGTCTGCGTTTTCGATACCGACCATGGCCCCATGGTGCTGGTGCTGGTGGGCGCCACCATCGTGGGCAGCATGGGAACGGTGTGGCACGGCATCGTCAATCCGCCCCGTCCCGGACGCATCCAGGACTGGCGCTATGACGACCAGTCCATCGTCCTGGGCCAGGGCGAGGAAATGGGGCGCTTCCAGCTGGGCTCCACCGTCGTCATGCTGTTTCCCGCATCGGCAGGGCTTCGCTTCAACGAGCAGTGGACGCATGCTGCGCCCGTGCGCCTGGGCCAGAAGATGGCAGGGCGCAACGAGGCCTGAGCCTGGATGGATGATCGATGAAACCGGGCCCAGGCCCGGTTTCTTTCAAAGGATCCAGCTCAGGGCTTCAGGGCGCCGCTGTGTGGTGAACATCGAAGGCGTGATGCTCAGCCGTTCAGGCCTGACGGGGTCTTCATGGCCGACCAGGTAGACCATCAGTTCGCGGCGGCGCAGTATCACGTGGCTGACCTTCTCGGCCTTGCCGTTTTGTGTGACATGCGTGCCGGGGCGAAACAGCGGCATCTGGAAGGTGAAGCTGCGCGGATCGGCCGGTGGCGCGATCGCGGTGCTGGTAGGGGCTTCGAGTGTGGCAACCATAGGCTTGATGTGCATGAGTGGACGCTGCCAACTCTATCGACACTGCCGCGCCAAACTGTAGGGCCGCCGGGGTGCGGCCACGAGCAATCATGCCTGCGGGTGGGAAACGCCGAGGATGGCGTGCAGCCGTGCGCTGGTCGTCGTGTACTGCAGCAGCGGTTTTTCGCCCTGCAGATACTCGGCGGCGGCAAAGGCCGCCATGGTGGCTTCATGGAAGCCGCACAGGATCAGCTTGTGCTTGCCCGGGTAGCTGACGATGTCGCCAATCGCATAGATGCCTGGCGCATCGGTGGCCTGGGTTGCAGGGTTCACCAGCAGCTGCTTGCGTTCCATGGCCAGGCCCCATTCGGCGACCGGGCCCAGGCGGGGGGAGATGCCCAGGCAGACAACCAGTTGCTGCGCCGCCAGTTCGTGCTCCTGGCCTTCGCCATCCATCCATTGAACGGCGCGCAGTTGGCCTGCATCGGCATGCAGTTGCGTGATCTGGCCGATCACCACGCGGATGGCGCCGCTGTCGCGCAGTTCCTGCAGGCGCTCCAGCAGTGCGGCCGAAGCCTGGAAGGCGTCGCGGCGGTAGAGCAGATAGGTGGCCTGGGCCCTGTCGGCGCAGGCAATGGCCGCGGCCACGGCCTCTTCGTCGCCACCGTGGACGATGGCGGTCTGGCCGCGCACCATTTCCAGATCGGCGGGATGGTAGTGAAGCTGGCCTGCAGCCAGCAGCTCCACGCCGGGCACCTTCAGCGCCTTGGGCACAAAGGCACCCACGCCAGCCGCAATGAAGACGCTGCGCGCGTGCAGTTCAAGGCCGTGCGTAGTCTGCGCCAGCCAGCGGCCATCGTCCATGCGCTGCAGCTGGGAGACCTGCTGGGAAAGGTGCAGTTGCGCGTCCATGGGCGCGACCTGCCGCTGCAGCAGCTGGACCAGTTCATGGCCCGTGCATACCGGAATGCCGGGAATGTCGTAGATGGGCTTGTCGCCGTACAGCTGCGCGCACTGCCCGCCCACATGGGGTAGGGCATCGACGACATGGCAGCGAATGCCTTGCAGGCCCAGCTGAAACACCTGGAACAGGCCCGCCGGGCCCGCGCCTATGACGAGGGCATCGGTCTGGATCGGTTGCGTGCCGGAGGTGTCTTGCATGGGCTGCGCGGCTTCAGCGTTCGAGCTGGTCCAGCTTGCCGGGCTTGCCGTTCCAGTCGTCGGCGTCGGGCAGCGAGGCCTTGCGCTTGGTGATGCTCTTCCAGCCCTTTTCCAGCGACAGCTCGGCATTGAGCTTGATGAAGGCCAGTTGGTCGGCGGGGACGTCTTCCTCGGCAAAGATGGCATTGGCCGGGCATTCGGGAATGCACACGGCGCAATCGATGCACTCGTCAGGGTCGATCACGAGGAAGTTGGGGCCTTCGCGGAAGCAGTCCACGGGGCAGACATCCACACAATCTGTGTATTTGCACTTGATGCAGTTTTCGGTGACGACGTGAGTCATGGGAGTCTTTTATGGCAGTGTGAATGTCGGTATCAACCCGGGATTCTAAAATTTTTCAGGAGCCAGTCCCGCACATGGCATGGATTCTGGCGCGGACTGCTGCGGTTTTCCGAAAGCCCACGAGCCGGCATGTGCCGGCTCGCGAAGCGGGACTGTCCAGTTGCTCAATCCAGCAGTGCAGCGCCTGCGGTAGCGTGGCTGGCCGTGTCCACAAGGATCAGCGCACCCAACTGGCGGGCCTGGGCGAAGGGCGCTGCGGGAATGCTTTCCTGCAGCAGCAGCTCCACGCGGCCGATGGCGTTGGGCTCCAGCTGGGTGGCCTCTTCCTGGGCCAGCGTGTGGATGTTCAGGCGGTGCACCACGCGGCGGGCCTTGGCCTTGATCCAGCGGTGGCCGTGCAGCGCCAGGTAAGTGCGGCCGGGGACCAGCGGCTGCTCGTCCATCCAGGCCACGGTGGCAGTCAACTCGCGCTTGCTGGGCCATGCGGGCTGCGCTTGCGGGGCGTCGAAGTCGTCATCGGCAGCGGCCGCTGCAGCCGCAGGGGCTGCGACGAGCCAGTCACCACGCGAGACATCGACCTCGCGGTCCAGCGTGATGCCGGCCGACAGGCCTGCGTCGATGGAGCCGGGAAGGCGGGCATGGTCCAGCACCTGGGCAATCACGGCCTGCTGGCCGCTGGGCAGGATCTGCACGGCGTCGCCCACGCGTGCGCGGCCTGCGGCCACGCGGCCCCAGAACACGCGGCGGCCCTGGCTGGTATCGGCCGAGGACGAGAATTTCTCCACCCACTGCACGGGGAAGGCCAGTGCCAGGCCGGTGTCGGTCGGCGTGTTGGGCAACTGCTCCAGCAGTTGCAGCAGGCTGGGGCCGTCGTAGCCGGCCCAGCCGGGCTCGGCGTTGACCACATTGAAGCCCTTGAGGGCCGAGACGGGCACGGTGGCCGCGGAGGCAATGCCGGCCTCGGCCGTGAAGCGCTCCATCGCGCCGCGGATGTGGACGAAGGCCTGTTGCGGGTCTTCGACGGCGTCGAGCTTGTTGACGGCAAACACCAGCGAGTGCACGCGCAGCAGGTGGGCCAGCAGGCTGTGGCGGCGCGTCTGCGGCAGCAAGGTGAGCTGCGGGTTCTTCCAGTCGAGCTTGGTGGCATCGACCAGCACCACGGCGGCGTCGGCGCTGCTGGCGGCGGTGACCATGTTGCGCGTGTACTGCTCATGGCCCGGCGCGTCGCCGATGATGAACTTGCGGCTTTCGGTGGCGAAGTAGCGGTAGGCCACGTCGATGGTGATGCCCTGCTCGCGCTCGGCCGACAGGCCGTCGGTCAGCAGCGCCAGGTCGGTCTCGCCGCTCTTGGTGACGCCGGCCAGCTGGTCCTGCAGCACGGCGCGCGTGTCCACCAGAAGGCGGCCGATCAGCGTGCTCTTGCCGTCATCGACGGAGCCGCAGGTGATGAAGCGCAGGGCCGAGGCGTTGGCGGCGGTCTGTTGTGTGGCCTGGCTGGCCGTGGAATCCGCGACGGCTGCGTCGGCGGCAATGCTTGCGGTGGTCATCAGAAATATCCGTCCTTCTTGCGCTTTTCCATGGAGGCGTCGCTGGTCTTGTCGTCCATGCGCGTGGCGCCGCGTTCGCTGACTTCGGCGGCCAGGGTTTCGAGCACGATGTCGGCTGCCGTGGCGGCTTCGCTTTCCACGGGGCAGGTGCAGGTGATGTCGCCCACGGTGCGAAAGCGCACGTCGCGCACCACGACTTCCTCGCCGTCGCGCGGGGGTGTGAGTTCGGTCACGGGCACCAGCAGGCCGCGGCGCTCCACCACTTCGCGCTTGTGCGTGTAGTAGATGCTGGGCAGGGCGATCTGCTCGCGCTCGATGTATTGCCAGACATCGAGTTCAGTCCAGTTGCTGATGGGGAACACGCGGAAGTGCTCGCCGGGGGCCAGACGCGTGTTGAACAGCGTCCACAGCTCGGGGCGCTGGGCCTTGGGCTGCCATTGGCCGAAGCTGTCGCGGTGGCTGAAGATGCGTTCCTTGGCGCGGGCCTTTTCCTCGTCGCGGCGGGCGCCGCCGATCAGGGCGTCGAAGCGGAATTCATCGATGGCCTCCAGCAGCGTCACCGACTGGTGGACGTTGCGGCTTTCGCCCGGATGGGCCAGGCGCACGGTGCCGCGTGCCATGGAATCCTCGACGCTGCGCACGATGAGTTCGGCACCGAGCTCCTTGGCACGCAGGTCGCGGAAATCGGTCACTTCCGGGAAGTTGTGGCCGGTGTCGATCATCAGCAGCGGGTAGGGGATGCGGCCCTTGCCGAAGGCCTTTTCGGCGCAGCGCAGCATGACCAGCGAGTCCTTGCCGCCCGAAAACAGCAGGGTGGGGCGCTCGAAGGCGGCGGCCACTTCGCGCAGCACGAAGATGGTTTCCTCTTCGAGGGCGTCGAGGTGGCGGTTGCTGAGATGGCTCAGCACGGAGGTGTCCACACGGGCATTCATTTCTTGGTTTCCAATCAAATCGGTGTCAAACCCTGCAGGCTTCACTTCTTGGCGTGCAGGCCGCATTCCTTGGCCGCTTCATCCTCCCACCACCAGCGGCCGGCGCGGAAGTCCTCGCCAAGGCTGACGGCGCGCGTGCAGGGTGCGCAGCCGATGCTGGGATAGAACTGGTCGTGCAGCGGGTTGTAGTCCACACCATGGCTGGCGATGTAGTGCCAGACATCGCCCTGGGTCCAGTCGGTCAGCGGGTTGAACTTGGTCAGGCCCTTGGTCTCGACCTCGCTGCGGTCCACGGCGGGCACGTCGGCGCGGGCATTGGACTGCTCGCGGCGCAGGCCCGTGATCCAGGCGCTCTTGCCGGCCAGCGCACGCGCCAGCGGCTCCATCTTGCGCACGCCGCAGCAGGCCTTGCGCAGCTCGATGCTGCGGTACATGGCGTCCTGGCCGTTGTCGCGGATGAAGTGGATCACCGATTCGAGCTGCGGCCGGTAGACCTTGACGCTCAGGCCGGGCAGCGACTGGGTGCGCTCCAGCAGGGCCAGGGTCTCGGTGTGCAGCGCGCCGGTGTCCAGCACGAAGACGGGGATGTCCAGGCCCAGGCGGTGGATGATGTCGGTGATCACCACATCCTCGGCGCCCAGGCTGGAGGCCTGCGTCACGGCCTCGGCGCCCAGGGCTGCAGCCTCGCGCAGCAGGGCCTCGGTGGCGGCCAGCTTATCGGCAAAGCCGCTGCTGGCACGGCCGTTGACCTCGGTGGCCTTGGCCGATGCCTGTCGCGACAGAAAGCTTTGCGCACCCATGTCAGGCAGCCTTGACGAAGTGGGGCTCGGGATGGACGGCATCGCCCTGGTAGAAGCCGTGGAAGCGGTCCAGCTGGCGCTGGGCGTCGGCGATGTCCACGCCTTCGCGCAGCACGGCCACGTCGAAGCCGCAGCGCTGCATCTGCACCAGCTGGTCGATCAGCACGTCGCCGGTGGCGCGGATTTCGCCCTGGAAGCCCAGGCGCTTGCGCAGCAGGCGGGCCTGGCTGAAGGCGCGGCCATCGGTGAACTTGGGAAAGTTGAGGTCGATGCGCTGCACGCCGGTCAAATCCAGCGTGAAGGGATCGGCGTCATTGGCCGGGGCGATGATGGTCTGCTGGCCTTCGGCCGGGCTTTGGTGCTCTTGGGCGGCGATGATTTTCATGGGGATCTCCTGCGGCTCTCACCTGGGGTCAGGCGGCCGCCTCCTCGGTGTGCTTGGCGGGGTGGCGGGCGGCATTGCCGGCGGCCTTGAACGGGTCGATGCCCACGCGGCGCACGGTGGCGATGAAGGTCTCGAAACGGCCGCCTTCGCTTTGGCGCTGCTCGCGGTAGGTGGCCAGCAGGGCCTCGATCACGCCGGGCACTTCGGCGGCGCTGAACGAGGGGCCGATGATCTTGCCGGGCGTGGCCGGGCCGGACAGGTGGGAGCCGTCGGCGCCGCCCAGCGTGATCTGGTACCACTCCTTGCCGTCCTTGTCCACGCCCAGGATGCCGATGTGGCCGCTGTGGTGGTGGCCGCAGCTGTTGATGCAGCCGCTGATGTGCAGGTCGATCTCGCCCAGGTCCCACAGCTCGTCCAGGTCCTGGTAGCGCTCGGTGATGGCCTCGGCAATGGGCAGGGAGCGCGCATTGGCCAGCGAGCAGAAGTCGCCGCCGGGGCAGGCGATCATGTCGGTCAGCAGGCCGATGTTGGGCTTGGCCAGGCCCAGGGCCTTGGCCGCCTTGTACAGCTGGGGCAACTGGTCGCGGCGCACCCAGGGCAGCAGCAGGTTCTGCTCGTGGGTGACGCGCATCTCGCCGGCCGAGAACTGGTCGGCCAGCGCGGCGGCGGCATCCATCTGGTCGGCCGTGGCGTCGCCCGGCGCGTAGCCCAGGCGCTTGAACGACAGCAGCACGGCGCGCAGTTGCGGGTGGCGGTGCGGGCGCACGTTGCTGATCAGCCAGCGGCCGAAGTCCTTGTCTTCCTCGGCGGCCGTGCGCAGCAGGGCCAGGGTCTCGGCCTCGGCATTGGCGGGCGACAGGTCCAGCTCGGGCTCGCGGAAATTGGCGGCCACGCGGTCGTACTCGGCTTGCGTGATGGTGTGGGGACCACCCTCGACCTCGACGATCTGGCGGAATTCCTCATCGACCTGGTCGATGAAGTTCTGGCCCTCGGACTTCACGAGGATCTTGATGCGCGCCTTCCAGGCGTTGTCGCGGCGGCCGTAGCGGTTGTAGACGCGGATCACGGCTTCCAGGTAGTTCATCAGCTGGTTCCAGGGCAGGAACTCGCGCAGCACCGGGCTGATGGTGGGCGTGCGGCCCATGCCGCCGCCCACGCGCACCTTGAAGCCCAGCTCGCCAGCCTCGTTCTTGAGCAACTGCAGGCCCACGTCGTACCAGCCCAGCGCGGCGCGGTCTTCCTCGGCGCCGCTGATGGAGACCTTGAACTTGCGCGGCAGGAAGCTGAACTCGGGGTGCAGCGTGCTCCACTGGCGCAGGATTTCGGTGAAGGGGCGAGGGTCGGCGATCTCGTCGATGGCAATGCCCGCCAGCGCGTCGCTGTTGATGTTGCGGATGCAGTTGCCGCTGGTCTGGATGCCGTGCAGGCTGACGCTGGCCAGCAGGTCCATCACGTCGGCGGCCTTGGACAGCGGAATCCAGTTGTATTGGACGTTGGTGCGCGTGGTGAAGTGGCCGTAGCCGAACTTCAGGTCGGAGCCGATGCGGCGGCCGTCGTGCAGCGGGATGTCGCCCAGCCGGTCCTGGGTGGCGCGGGCCTCGGCCAGCAGGGCGGCGTCGGGCTGGTCGTACTCGCGGGCCACGCGGGCCAGCACGCGCAACTGGGCGCTGGACAGTTCGCCGTAGGGCACGGCCACGCGCAGCATGGGCGCGTAGCGCTGCACATACCAGCCGTTTTGCAGGCGCAGGGGCTTGAACTCATCCTCCGAGAGCTTGCCGGCCTGCCAGCGTTCGAGCTGGTCACGGAACTGCTCGGCGCGCAGGCGGATGAACTGTTTGTCGAATTCGGTGTATTGGTACATGGCGCTTCGGATGTGGGGTCTTCGACTGCCGCCAGTGGCGGCGGTGCAGGGGTTCATTGCGTGGCACCGAGGCACTTGCGGGAAACGCGCGCAGAACCCTGCATGGACGGAAATGTAAGCAATGGCCTTATAGAAGCAAACGATTGTTTTGTCCTGCAAGTATGTGGATATGGATATAAGTGAATGGCAGCAGGCTTTGTGGGGCTGGGCATGTCAAACGCATGAGCGGCCGATATGCTTTCCGGCCAGAGGGAGGATTTCAGAATGCGAAACCGTTGTGCCGCCATCGGGCTGGCCTTGGCATTGGCAACTGCTGCTCAGGCGCAGGTCCAGAAGCCGGCACCGCCGCCGTCCCCGTTGTCAGCAGCGCACACAGCTGACATGCCTGAACCCGACAAATCCGCACAGGAATCGGCCTGGGATGCGTATCTGCATCGCGTGGCGGCGCAGTTGGCCAGTTCCGGCAGCGGGCGCGATCTGGCCTTTGCGGCCATCCTGATCAATCTGTCGCCCCGCGACAAAAGCGCTGTCAGCCAGGCCGAGGGCTGGCGCCAGGACGCGCTGGAGCGGGCAGGGCAGGATGCGCTGGCCTATCAACTGCTGGCCTCCAAGGCCCCTGAGGACGAAGGCGAAGTGCGCTCCGAGGCTGCTCGCCGCTGGCTGGCGCTGGAGCCCAGCAATTTCTCTGCGCTGATGCAGCAGGCGCTGGGACCGCAGGAACTGCTGGTTGCAGCGCGCGAAAGCCGCTATGCGGACCTGCACATGTATGACGGCGTGCGCTGGATGCAGTCCGCTTTGCTGCGTCATCCGCCCACGGCACAGGAGCTGCAGGCGCTGGGTGGCAGTCCGAACTACCGGCTCGAGGAAGGCGCGGTGATCACTGCAATAGGTATCTGGACAGCCTTTCCCTTGACGGGCTACAAGGCGCTGCTGGATGCCTGCAAACCCGAAGCGATGGGCAAAACCCCGGCGCGCGAGGCCGACTGCCTGCATGTAGCCCACCTGCTGACGGAGCGCTCATCGACCGTGCTGGATGAGGGCTTTGGGCTGGCGATTCAACGCCGGCTGGCCAAAACCCCGGCCGAGCGCGCCGCGGCCCAGGCCCGGCGGCGCCAGTTGGAGTGGCTGATGCAAGCGTCCGCCCCGCTCGGCATGCAGGACGGAGGAGCCCAGTTTGCCCGGCTGCTGGCCGATCCTTCCATCCACAGCGAGCAGCAATTGCTGCAGCGCTTGCTCAAGGATGCAGGCCGGCCCTTGACGCCGCCGCCGTGTTGGAAGTGGCGCCCGCCCAGACCTTAGGGATTGCCGGCAGCCGCGCCGCCACGGCCGCCTCGCTCACCCCATAGAGCGCAGCCAGCGCGGCCGGTGTCGCCACTTGCGCCGCCGCACCGCAGGCCTGCAGGCCGCCGCGGCCCAGCAGGGCGATGCGGTCGGCCACTTGCAGCGCATGCTCGGGCTGGTGGGTGGACAGCAGCACGGCCATGCCGCGTGCACGCAGCGCGGCAATCTGGTCCAGCACGCGGATCTGGTTGCCGAAGTCCAGGCTGGCCGTGGGCTCGTCCATGACCAGCAGCGCGGGCTCCTGGGCCAGGGCGCGTGCGATCAGCACCAGCTGGCGCTCGCCGCCGCTCAGCTCGGTATAGGGGCGCAGCGCCAGATGGGCGCTGCCCAACTGCTCCAGGCAGCCCAGCGCCAGGGCACGGTCGGCACTTGAAGGCCGGGCCAGCGCAGGCAGGCGCGCGGCACGGCCCATGAGCACCATGTCCAGCGCTTCGAAGCCGAAGACGCCGGCCTGCGCCTGGGGCACATAGCCCACGCGCCGCGCAAACTCGGCACGCGGCCAGCTGTGCACGGGCTGGCCCTGCACGCGCACCTCTCCGGCCAGCGGCGCCAGCAGGCCCAGCACGGTACGGAACAGCGTGGTCTTGCCGCAGCCGTTGGGGCCCAGCAGGCACAGCACCTCGCCTGCGGCAATGGCCAGGTCCAGCCCCTGGCTGACGCGCCGCCGCCCATGGCCCGTGGCCAGGGCCAGCGTCTGCAGCACGGGTGGGGCCTGCACCTCAGTCATTGCGCCCCGTGCGCGACAGCAGGTAAAGAAAGAAGGGCGCGCCAACCAGGGCCGTGAGAATGCCCAGCGGCAGCTCGATGCGCGCCGCGCTGCGCGCCAGCGTGTCGGCCGCAACCACGAAGCCCGCGCCCAGCAGCGCCGAGGCCGGCAGCAGGCGCACGAAATTGGGGCCGACCAGCAGGCGCGCCACATGCGGCACCACCAGCCCCACCCAGCCGACGCTGCCGGCCAGCGACACGGCCGCCGCCGTGCCCAGCGTGGCACAGGCCACCAGCAGCAGGCGCAGGCGTGCCACGGGCACGCCCAGGGCCAGCGCCTCCTCGTCAGGCAGGCCCAGCAGGTTGATGCGCCAGCGCAGCAGCATCAGGGGCAACAGGGCGCACAGCATCACGGGTGCCGTGGCAGCCAGCTCGGGCAGGGTCACGGCGCTCAGGCCGCCCATGAGCCAGAAGGTGATGGATGGCAGCTGTGTATTGGGGTCGGCCAGCATCTTGACCAGTGCGATGCCCGCGCCCAGCAGCGCGCCCAGCGCAATGCCGGCCAGCACCAGAACCAGCACGGGGTCATGCCGGCGCACGCTGGCGCTGATGGCCACCACCACGGCCACGGCGGCCAGCCCGCCGCCAAAGGCCAGCGCCTGAACGGCCGCCATGGACCAGCCCAGGAAGATGCCCAGCACCGCGCCCAGGCCGGCACCGGCCGAGACGCCCAGGATGTCGGGCGAGACCAGCGGGTTGCGGAACATGCCCTGGTAGGCCGCACCCGCCGCCGCCAGCGTGGCGCCCACGGCCAGGCCTGCGGCGATGCGTGGCAGGCGGATGTTCCAGAGCACGGTCTCGGCGCTGGCGGACAAGGGGGACGCCGTGCCCGTGGCGCGCGCCAGCAGCGATTGCCACAGCTGCTGCGGCGCGATAGAAAATTGCCCGGCTGCCAGCGCCCACAGCAGCACGGCGGCCAGCAAGGCCAGCGCGAGCACCCACCCCAGGCGGCGGCCTGAGGCGGGCATCAACGCGCAGTCTCCATCAGCCTGCCCAGCGCTGCGGGCGACAGGTCGGCGCCGTAGAACAGGCGGTAGAAGTCGCGCACCTCGCGCTCCAACGGCGGCAGTCCCTGCAGTGACGGCGCCTGCGGGTGGAGCTTTTCCAGCAGCCAGCGCACGCCGATCAGCCGGTTGACGCCGGGCGGACCATCCAGCCAGCCGAAGGGCCAGACCGGCGCGCAGTGCACGCGGCCCGAGCGCACGGCGGCCACGCCGCGCCACAGCGGGTCCTGGCGCATGCGCTCGGCAAGGCCGGGTTCCTGCGTGACGATGACCTGCGGGTCCCAGGCCAGGATCTGCTCCATGGACACGCGCGTGAGCCCGCCGCGCCCTGCATCGGCGGCCACATTGCGCCCGCCCGCGTATTCGACGGCTTCCACATTGATGGAGCCCGCCAACCCTGTTTCCAGCCCATTGGCGCTGCGTGCGAAGTACACGCGCGGGCGCTCGGCCGGTGCCAGGCCCTGGGTGGCACGCTGCGCCAGCGCCGCCACGGCATCGGCATGGCGGGCCAGGGTTTCGCCGCGTGCGGCCTCGCCCAGCAGGGCGCCGACCTCGCGCAACTGGCGTGCGTGGTCGGTCAGCGAGCCCTGGATCAGCACGCAGGGCAGGCCGGTCTGGCGCGCCAGCCGCTCGGTGGCAGAGATATAGGTGGCATCGGCCGTGCCGGCGTCCAGCACCAGGTCGGGCTGCAGCTTCAGCAGCGATTCCAGCGGCATGGTGCTGCCGCGCCCGGACAGGCGGCCCAGGTGCGGCAGCGCCTGCAGTGTGGGCCCCAGATAGGCGCGCGAGACATCGTCCAGCTGCTGGGGCCAGCCCAGCAGCTTGTGCGGTGCCAGCGTGGCCACCAGCACGCCTGCGGGCGGGCCGGCCGCGAATACGCGGCGCAGCCTGGCGGGGTCCGGCATCTGTCCCATGCGGGCGGCAATCGTGGCTGCCTGGGCATGGCCGGGAACAAGAGCCGATGAGGCCAGTGCCGCCATGGCCTGGCCCAGCCAGCGGCGGCGGGTGAACAGAAGATCGGTCATGAAAATCAGGGGATGGGGCTGGCGCAGCCACGGCGCTCAAGCTGTGCCTGGCACCATTGCTCGATCTGCACCTCATCGGCTGCCAGCTCGGCATGCAGGCTGCCGGTGTACCTGCGCCAGTCTTCAAGATGGCGGGCCGCGACGGCCGTGAGCACGGGCGTGCCGGCCTCGACAAAGGCCGCGAATTCGGCGGCAAAGCCCTGGCCCGAGGCCTCGACGATGCCGAAGCGGTTGATCACCACCAGATCCACGCCATCGTCCAGCGCCTGGCGCAGCACGGCGCTGGCTTGGGCCAGGGCCTGGGGGTTGAGACTGCAGGCGCGCGAGGCGCAGCCCAGGTCCTGGGACAGCTCGAATTGGCGGTCACTGCGCAGGTCGAACAGCTGCATGCGCTTGTTGCCGTTGGCATAGCGGTCCTGGCGATGCACCAGGCCGCCCACGCGCCAGCCCGCGCCTTGCAGGCGGCGTGCCACGCGTTCGAGCAGCAGCTCCATTGCATGCTCGTCGTCTGGATGGACCAGGGCGGCCAGGGGCAGGGTGGCAGGTGAGTTCATGGCATGCGGTGCTTGTGGAATCCAGGCAGGTTTTTACTCCTGGCCGCCGCCGGTGTCGTTGACCAGGGGCATGCTGTCGCGCCCGAAGATCCAGGGACCTCCGGCTGCCACATTGGCCAGCGCCAGTTCCTGCTGGCCCGGTGCGGACAGCAGATGCTCGGCCAGCCGTTGCGCGCTGCGGCGCTGGCGGGCGTCGGCCGGATGGTGCGGCCCGGGCGTGAGCAGCACATAGGGCCGGCGCATCAGCGGGTCGCCGTGCAGCAGCAGTTCGATGCCGGGCGCGCCCATCTTGCCGAAATGCAGCGGGATATGGCCGACCACGGCATAGGCCTGGAGCTCGGCCGCCAACTGCAGCACGGCCTGGGGGCGCGGCCCGGTGTCGGCGCGCAGCCAGCGGGCGTCCGGCCGTATGCCGGCGCGGCGCCACAGGCGCTGGACCACGGTATAGCTGCCGGGGTCGCGCAGCGCGATGAAGGGTGAGCCGCTGCCAACGATGCGGCGCATGGCCTCCACGCCATCGGCCGCGCCGCGCACCCCGGCCGGATCATGCGCTGGGCCAGCGAACACATGCTCGTTCCAGCCCCAGACCCGCGCGGCCGATGCCAGGCCGGCAGCCTCCAGCGACATGGCTTCGTCGCTGGCGTGGATGAGCAGCAGCTGGGCGCGGCCCTGGGCCATGGCGGGGATCACGCCCTCCTTGGGCGCGGCAACGGCGGTGCGCACGGACAGGCCCAGGCTGCGGTCCGCCGCGTCGGCCAGGTGCGGCCACACACCGCACAGCGACAGGCCGCCGACCACGGCCACGTTCACGCTGGCAGGTTCGGCCGGCTGGGCGGCGCAGCCGCTCAGGGCTGCCAGCGCGGGCAGGGCGCCCAGCAGGCGGCGGCGAGGGTGGCAGATCGGTTCCATGGAATCGGGTACGGGCACAGTCTCCGACCCGGTTTCAGAAGCGATAGCCCAGGTTGACATACCAGCTGCGGCCCGGCATGGGCAGGCCGTCATCGAACTGGTACCACTTGTCGCCGATATTGGCCACGCCAAAGTCCACGGTGATGTCGCTGCGCGGCTTGTAGCGTGCGCGCAGGTTGGCAATGCCGTAGCCGGGCAGTTTGAGCGTCTGCAACTGGCCGCTGCCTGACAGCGGCACGTAGCGGCCCTTCTCGGACTCGACCTCAGCATTGAATTCCCACTGCGCCAGCGGACGCCACTGGACACCGGCCAGCAGGCGGTGGCGCGGCGTGTTGGTCAGCGTGATGCTGGAGTCGCTGGTGTTGCGGCGGTTCAGGTAGGTGTAGCCGGCGTTCACGCCCCATTGCGCGGACAGTTGCTGGGCCAGGGACAGCTCCATGCCGATATTGCGCGTGCGCCCCACGTTCTGCGCCTGGTTGCAGGTGGTGCCGCCGCATTCGGCCGAGGCCACGACCACGGTCTGGATCTGGTTGCGCACGCGGCTGTAGAACAGCGCGGCCTGGCCCTGGCCGCCCTGCCAGGGCGAGCCGCTGACGCCCAGCTCCAGGTGGTTGGCGGTCTCGGGCTGCAGGTCGGGGTTGGCCAGGGCCGTGCCCATGCGTGCCGAGTAGCGGTCCTTGATGGTGGGAAAGCGCGTCTTGTGCGAGGCGATGAAATACGCCTCGCTGCCGCCGCCCAGCGCATAGCCGAGCTTGGCCACGCCATTGGTGGCGCTGGCGGAGCCCGTGGGCCACTGGTAGACCTCGCGCGCATCGCGCTGGTCGTGGCTGAGCGCCAGGTTCAGGCTCCAGCGTTCGGCCAGGGAGATCGTGTCCTCGACCACCAGCGAGCGCGTTACGTCGCGGTAGTGCTTGCTGGGGTCCTTGGCCGAGGCGGCATCGGTGTGCTCGTCGATCTTGTAGTGCGCGCCCAGGCGCAGCGCATGGCCCTTGAAACTGTAGTTGGCCCACTCGATGCTGGCGCCTTGGCTCACGTCCTTGTAGCTGCTGGTGGGGTCATGGCGCGTGTAGCTCGCGTCCGTGTACATGTCCAGGCCGTTTTGGTAGGTGTCGTGGTAGATGCGTGTCTTGAGCAGGTTGTCGGCATTGATGCGCGTGGTGCTCAGAAAGTACACGCTGTCCTTGTCCCAATAGGGCCAGCGCCAGTAGCGGATGACGTTCTTGCCCGTGGCGCTGCCGGTATACACGGGGTTGCCCTTCTCGCCTTCCTGGCGCACATAGCCCAGCGCGTATTCGTCCGTGGCATTGGGCGTGAGGCCCAGCTTGAACGACAGCCGCTTGTCCGTGCGGTAGGCGTTGTCGCGGTAGTTGCCCGTGTCGGTGGGCTGCTTCTTGAAGTCCTTGAAGCCCTTGGGCAGCGGAAAACTGTCTGCGTCCAGGTAGGAGGCGCCCAGCTGGTAGTACCAGGTGCCCAGGTTGCCGCCCAGGTTCACGGCGGCCTTGCGTTCGCCGCCTGCGCCTGCGCCGATGCGTGCATCGCCCTCGAACGATTTGACGGGCTTGCGCGTGACCAGGTTGATGGCGCCGCCCAGCGTATTGGGGCCATACATCAGCGAGGCGCCGGCCTTGGCCACGCGGATCTCGGACAGGTCGAAGGTGGTGAAGCGGCCGAAGTCCACATAGCCGTCATAGGGCACGTACAGCGGCACGCCGTCCACGAAGACCGGCACCTGGCGCGGATCGAAGCCGCGCAGGTAAATCATTTCCTCGTTGCGATTGTTGCGCGACAGCGTGGCGCCCGGCAGCAGGCGCACGGCGTCGGCCACGGTGTCGGCATTGCGCTGGCGCATCTCGGCGGCGTCCAGTCGCTGTTCATCGCCGGATATGGCCTCTGCTTCATCACGCGCACCGTGCACATCGACCGTGCCCAGCTGGAAGGTCTGCGAAGCCGGTGCTGCAGGTGCACCCGATTGGGCCTCGACCTGGGCTTGCGCCTGCGTGCTGGCGGCCAGGCCTGCGAGCAGCAGGGCTTGTGTCAGTGCGGAGCGAAGGCGGAACGAGGGTGAGCAGAGGGCGGGTGAGGATGCGGGAGCGCAAAAGCGGGGCTGGCGGGTCACGGTTTCAGGTTCTTGTGTGGTTGAACGCGGGGAGCGGCTGGTTGTTTCCTTTTGAAAACAGGTTCCGGATTCTAGCGATATGCACTAGAAAGCATAACGAGTGACAAAAAACCGTCTGCGGGAAGACTCGGGTTTTCTTTCAGGCCGTTGTGTGAATGCCGGGCCGTTCAGCGGCCGGGCGGTTCAACGGCTCAGCGCCTGCGGCCCAGGCGCTCGCTGGCCAGGGCAGCCGCCAGCCTGGCATCCAGGGGCAGCGGTTCGTCGTGCAGGCGTGCTGCCAGCAGCTCGCCGCACAGCAGCGACAGCGTGAGCCCGCGCGAGCCCATGGCCGTCATCGCCCACAGGCCAGGAGCCTGATCGGACACCGGTCCGACCACGGGCAGCCGGTCTGGCGAGGCCACGCGCACGGCGCCCCAGGTGGCGCGCGGTGGCGCGTCGAAGAAGCCTTGCAGGCCCTGGTAGGCACGTGGCAGCAGCTGCGCCAGCTTGGCGCCATTGGCTGCATGGGCTGCGGCCTGGTCTTCGGGACTTGGCGGCAGCGCGGTCTGGTCGCGCTCGAAGGTCGATCCCATGACCCAGCCTGGCCCGGCTGCATCGCCGGGCAGCGGCATGGCAGGCACCAGGTTGCCATGGCCGTTGACGGGAAAGGGCGGCATGGCCTGCGCGCTGGCCGGGGTGTGCACATCCCAGCTGACCTGGCCGCGTATGGGCTGCAGCGGCCAGGCGGCCTGCGCACCCAGGCTGTGCTCCAGCAGCGTATTCGTGGCGGGGCCCAGGGCGAGAACAACCAGTTCAGCCTCGGCCAGCAGATTGCCCTGTGCATCCAGGGCCTGCCAGACGGGCGCGCCACCGGCTGTGTCGATGCATGCAAGACGCGCCACGCAGGCGCGGCCCTGCCAGCGCACGCCCGGCAGCGCCAGCTGCGCCTGCACCAGCCGCGCGGGGCACACCCAGCCGGCCTGCACATGCCAGCAGGCCGGGGCGTCGGCAGGCAGGCCGGCCGCCGAGAGTTGATCGGCGCTGGCGGGCCGGCTCCAGTGGTCGCCCGGGCCGGGGGATTGCCAGTCGCGCGGCAGCCGCGGGGCGGCTTCCACGCCGTGCTCCAGCACGCCGGTATCGCACCAGTCCGTGCCCGGTTGCAGCAGGCCCTGGCCGGAGAGCATTTGCAGCTGCGCCAGGGTCAGGCGTGCGCCGTCGCGGCTCAGGCGGGACAGCAGGCTGTCATCGGGCGAGACATGGGGGCAGAACAGGCCCGCGGGCAGGGCCGAGGCGCCCGCTGCAGGCGCGTCGGCAGCATCCAGCACAGTGACCTGCCAGCCACGGCGCGACAGGCTGGCGGCGGCGGCCGCACCGGCGATGCCTGCACCCAGCACCATGCAGCGCTGTGGGGTAATGGCTTCCTGCGGCTGTGCACGCGGCCCGCGCGGCCCACGCGGTTGCCAGGCCGGGTCGAAGACGGCATGCAGGTTGTGGCGCTTGGGGCGCACGCCATCCACCTTGCGGACCTGAAAGCCGTGCTGGGCCAGGCCATCGCGCACCGTGCGCGCCACGCACCAGGTGGACAGCTGCGTGCCGCGCCGGCAATGGCGCGCCAGCGCGCGCAGGGTATCGGCGCTCCAGAGGTCGGGGTTGAGTTCCGGCGTGAAGCCGTCCAGGTAGATGCTGTCGGCCGTGAGCTGCTGGCGCCGCAGCATCGCCTGGGCATCGCCGATGTACAGCGTCAGCAGCACGCGCCCTTGCTCGAAGGCGAGGCGGTGCACGCCGGGCAGCAGGCCCTGGAACCGGGTGGCCAGCTCTTCCGCCAGCAGGCGCAATCCTGGCTCGTGCGGCATGGCCTGGCGCATGGCGTCGGCACTGACGGGAAAGGCCTCGGCCGAGACGAAATGCAGCAGCCTCGGGCGCCGGGGATCGGCCTTCCAGGCTTCCCAGGCCACGAGGAAATTCAGCCCGAACCCGAAACCGGTCTCCAGGATGCGCCATTGCGGCGCATCGGCCCAGGCCGCCGGCAGGCCGCAGCCGCCCAGAAAGACGTGGCGGGCCTGGTCCAGGCCGCCGAGTTCGCTGTGGTAGCGGTCGCCGAAGCGCGGGCTGTAGGGCGTGCCATCGGGCAGCCAGTCAATGGGTTCGGACATGGGCAAGGGGCAGAACTACTCCTCCCAGCGCTGCTGGTAGGAGAACACGGGCAACCTCCACTTGAAGCGGATGGCGGCCAGGCGCAGCGTGAGTCCGCCGGCAAAGCAGACGACGGTGCTGAGGTTGGAGCCCACTTCCAGCGTGCGCAGTCCCAGGAACAGCAGGCACACGGCCAGGGACACGCTGGCGTACAGCTCGCGCCGGAAGACGACCGGCACCTGGTTGCACAGCACGTCGCGCAGAATGCCGCCGCTGATGCCGGTCAGCATGCCCGACATCACCACCACCACGGGCGGGTAGCCAAGCTCCAGCGCCACGTTGCAGCCGATCAGCGAGAAGGCGATCAGCCCCATGGCGTCCAGCAGCAGAAAGACCTGCTTGAGATGGTGCATGTGGCGCGCCACGACGATGGTCAGCAGCCCGGCCGAGATGACCAGGTAGACATATTCAGGGTGCTGCGTCCAGCCGATGGGGTAGTGGCCCAGCACCATGTCGCGGATGGTGCCGCCGCCCAGCGCGGTGACGAAGGCGATCACGGCCACGCCGAAGATGTCCATGTTGCGCCGGCCCGCCGCCAGCGCGCCCGACATGGCTTCGGCCGTGATGGCCACGAGGTAGATCACCAGCATGACGGTGAACTGCGATGCCTGGAACGATTCCAGCAGGGAGACGGATGGAAGCACGGAAAACCTCGGATGAAGACCGGCCCGCGCCGCAGGGTGTGCGGCCACTGCGCCGTCCAGCGCAAGAAGGCGGGCATTGTAGGCGGTCTCTGGGCGGCGGCCGTTTGCGGCACCGCAAATGAAACCGCCCCCGGCGCGGTGCGACGGGGGCGGTGAAAGGGCACGAAGCGGCTCAGGCCGTAGGAGGCACGTAGCCGGCCGCAGCATCGGCGCCGCCGCCGAAGAAGTGGTTTTCCATCTGGCGGGCCAGGTACTGGCGGGCGCGTGCGTCGGCCAGGTTCAGGCGGTTTTCGTTGACCAGCATCGTCTGGTGCTTGAGCCAGTCGGCCCAGGCCTGCTTGCTCACGCCTTCAAAAATGCGCTTGCCCAGCTCGCCGGGGTAGGGCGGGAAGTCCAGGCCTTCAGCGTCAACGCCAAGCTTGATGCAGTGAACGGTACGTGCCATGGGGAATTGAGTCCTTGTCTTGTGGAGATTCAGATGTTTTGGGAATAACAAACTGAAATCTTATTGGTTTGAGTTTTAAGAGTTGGCTTTGAGAATGCTTTCCACGGCACCAGACCGTCGTCTCCACTCTCTACCGACACTCCAATGAAAATTCGCCGCCACTTTATCAAGTTTCCTGTCGCCGCCGGCCTGATCGCGGGCTTGACCCTGTCGGCTCTGCCGGCGTTGGCCCAGTCGGTGCAACTGCTCAATGTCTCCTACGATCCGACGCGCGAGCTGTACGTGGAATACAACCAGGCCTTCGCCAAGCACTGGAAGGCCAAGAGCGGCCAGGACGTGAGCGTCAAGCAGTCGCACGGCGGCTCGGGCAAGCAGGCGCGTTCCATCATCGACGGCATCGACGCCGACGTGGCCACGCTGGCGCTGGCCGGCGACATCGACGCCCTGGTCAAGAACGGCAACCTGCTCAAGGCCGACTGGCAAAAGCGCCTGCCGCACAACTCGGCGCCCTACAGCTCCACCATCGTCTTCCTGGTGAAGAAGGGCAATCCCAAGAACCTCAAGGACTGGGACGACCTGGTCAAGCCCGGCGTGCAGGTGATCACGCCCAACCCCAAGACCAGCGGCGGTGCGCGCTGGAACTACCTGGCCGCCTGGGAATTCGCCAAGCGCAAGTACGGCGGCGACGCACAGGCCAAGGACTTCATCGGCAAGCTGTTCAAGAACGTGCCCGTGCTGGACACGGGCGCGCGCGGCGCCACCATCACCTTCGTGCAGCGCGGCGTGGGCGATGTGCTGCTGGCCTGGGAGAACGAGGCCTTCCTGGCGCTCAAGGAGTTCGGTCCCGAGAAGTTCCAGATCGTCGTGCCTTCGCTGTCCATCCTGGCCGAGCCTTCGGTGGCCGTGGTCGACAAGGTCGTGGACAAGAAGGGCACGCGCGCCGTGGCCGAGGAGTACCTGAAGTACCTGTACTCCGAGGAAGGCCAGCGCATCGCCGGCCGCAACTACTACCGTCCCACCGATGCCAAGGTCAAGGCCGAGTTCGCGGACAAGTTCCCCAAGCTGGAGCTGGTCACCATCGACCAGGCCTTTGGCGGCTGGGCCAAGGCCGACAAGGACCACTTTGCCGACGGCGGCAGCTTCGACCAGATCTACACCAAGAAGTGAGTGCGGCGCGCCGGCCCGGCCGGCGCCCACCCACTGATTCACCCGCTTTCCCAGACCCCTGCCAACCCCCACGATCCGCCATGTCCATCTTCCTGACCTCCCGCCACTCTTTGCAGGCCGCGCGCCGCACGGCGCAGGCAGGCGTGCGGATGCACAAGGCAGGAGTGGCAGGCAATGCAGGCGTGGCAGGCGTGGTGGCATCCAGCCCTTTTCCTCGCTTCGAGACCATGGCCTTCGCCAGCCGGCGATGTAGCACCTGACGACTCCGTGCGGCGCGTCTGCAGGCCTGGTCCTGCAGGCGGCTGCCCCTTGCTCCGCCTTCCCTTTTTTGTTTTCTGGCTGCATGCCGCGCGCATGCATGGGCAGCGCTTTGCCTGCGCCACGCACCACTCTTCCAAGGATGTCCGTCATGGTCTCGTTTGATTCTTTCCCCCGACACACAGCCAACTGGCGCCGACGCCAACTGCTGGGCGCGGGCCTTGCCGCAGCAGTCGCCACGGTGGCCGGCCCGGCCCTGGCCCAGGACAAGGCGGGTGACCGCGTGCTGCGCGTGGGCCACCAGAAGGGCTGGCTGTCCATCCTGAAGAGCCGGGGCACGCTGGAAAAGCGGCTGGCGCCGCTGGGCGTGTCGGTGCGCTGGATCGAGTTCAACGCCGGCCCCGTGCAGCTGGAGGCGCTGAACGTGGGCTCCATCGACTTCGGCGATGTGGGCGAGGCCCCGCCCATCTTTGCGCAGGCCGCAGGCGCACCCCTGGTCTATGCGGGCGCCACCGTGCCGCGCCCCGGGCTGGAGGCGGTGATCGTTCCCAAGGATTCGCCCATCCGCAGCGTGCAGGACCTCAAGGGCAAGCGCGTGGCCTACAACAAGGGCTCGAACGTGCAGTACTTCCTGGTCAAGCTGCTGGAAAAGCATGGCCTGAAGTACGGCGATGTGCAGTCCGTCTTCCTGGCGCCGGCCGATGCACGCGCCGCCTTCGAGCGCGGCTCCGTCGATGCCTGGCTGATCTGGGATCCCTTCCTGGCTGCCGCGCAAAAGACGCTGGACGCCCGCCTGCTGGCCGATGCCACGGGCGTGGTCAACAACCGCGCCTACTACTTCACCTCGCGCGATTTCGCCACGCGCAATGCCGATGTGCTGCGCATTGCCATCGAAGAGGTCGATGGGATTGACCGCTGGGCCTCGAAGAACCAGACGGCCGCTGCCGCCGAGCTGTCCAGCATCCTGGGCCTGGACAAGTCCATCACCGAGCTGTACCTGAGCCGTGCCCGCTTCGGCACCTCGTCCGTGACGCGCGAGATCCTGGCCGAGCAGCAGCAGATCGCCGACACCTTCTTCGAGCTCAAGCTCATCCCCCGCAAGCTCAACCTGCTGCATGCCGCGCCGGTGGACCTGATCGCGTCGCGTCCCTGAGCCCAATGCAAGGAGTCCGCACCATGAACGCCATCCCCAAGAAGCCCCGCCTGGACCGCGTGCGCCGCCAGGCCCTGCAACTGCTGGGCACCACCGCCTTCAGCTGGAGCCTGGCCGGTCAGTACGCACGCGCCGAGACGCCGGCCGCCGTGGCCGGGCCCGAGCAGTTGCGCATCGGCTACCAGAAGTCGGCCGTCAACCTGGTCATCCTCAAGCAGCAGGGCGTGCTGGAAAAGCGCTTTGCGGGCACCAAGGTCAGCTGGCTGGAGTTTCCGGCCGGCCCCCAGCTGCTGGAGGCCCTGGCCGCCGGTAGCCTGGATTTCGGCCTGACCGGCGATTCACCCCCGGTCTTTGCCCAGGCCGCGGGCCGCGACCTGCTGTACGTGGGCGCCGAGCCGCCCAAGCCCGAGAGCTCGGCGATTCTCGTGCCATCGGACTCGCCGCTGCGCGCCCTGGCCGACCTCAAGGGCCGGCGCGTGGCGCTGCAAAAAGGCTCCAGCGCCCATTACCTGCTGGTGCGCGCGCTGGACAAGGCGGGCCTGGCCTGGAACGAGATCCAGCCCGTGTACCTGGCCCCGGCCGATGCGCGCGCCGCCTTCGAGCGCAAGAGCGTGGACGCCTGGGCCATCTGGGACCCGTTCTACGCGGCCACCGAGCTGGCGATTCGCCCGCGCGTGCTGGCCAATGGCGAAGGCCTGTCGGGCAACGCCTCGTTCTACCTGGCCTCTCGCGGACTGGTGGAGCGCCATCCGCAGGTGCTGCGCGCGCTGTTCGACGAGCTCACGCGCGCCGATCGCCTGGCCCAGAGCGCACGCCAGGAGGCCGTGGCCCTGGTGGCCGGCTTCAGCGGCCTGGATGCGGCGGTGGTCAGCCGCTTCATTGCGCGCCGGCCCAGCTCCCCCGTGGGCCTGCTGGCTGCGCAGACCGTGGTGGACCAGCAGCGCGTGGCCGATGCATTTTTTCGGCTGGGCCTGATTCCGCGCCAGGTACAGGTGGCCGACATCGTCTGGCGGCCCTCGGCGGCCGAGTACGCGCGGCTGGCCGAGCCTGCGGCGGCACGGCCTTCTTCCGCCCTTTGATTTCCTTCCTCGATTCCGTCCCCTGACTGGAGCAGCGCATGCAGGTTTTCTGGTTCATTCCCACCCACGGCGACAGCCGCTACCTCGGCACGGCCGAGGGCGCCCGCCCGCTCAGCCACGACTATGTCAAGCAGGTCGCCATCGCGGCCGACAGCCTGGGCTACGAGGGCGTGCTGATTCCCACCGGCCGCTCCTGCGAGGACCCCTGGGTCGTCGCCTCCAGCCTGATTCCGGTCACCAAGCGCCTGAAGTTCCTGGTTGCCGTGCGTCCCGGCCTGCATCAGCCCAGCCTGGCGGCGCGCATGGCGGCCTCGTTCGACCGCCTGTCGGGCGGGCGGCTGCTGATCAATCTGGTCACGGGCGGCGACCGTGCCGAGCTGGAGGGAGACGGCGTCTTCCTCGACCATGCCCAGCGCTACGAGCAATCGGCCGAGTTCATCCGCATCTGGCGCGAGATCCTTGAGCGCAGCCATGAGGGCGGCACGCTCGACTACGAAGGTGAACACCTCTCGGTCAAGGGCGCCAAGCTGCTGTTCCCGCCGCTGCAAAAGCCGTATCCGCCCGTGTACTTCGGCGGTTCGTCCGAGGCCGCGCACGACCTGGCCGCCGAGCAGGTCGATGCCTACCTGACCTGGGGCGAGCCCCCGGCCGAGGTGGCCAAAAAGATTGCCGATGTGCGCGAGAAGGCGGCGCGCCATGGCCGCAGCGTGAAATTCGGCATCCGCCTGCACGTCATCGTGCGCGAGACCGAGGACGAGGCCTGGGCCGATGCCGATCGCCTGATCAGCCGCCTCAAGGACGAGACCGTGGTCCAGGCCCAGGCCGCCTTCGCGCGCATGGACTCGGAAGGTCAGCGCCGCATGGCCGCCCTGCATGCCGGCGGCAGCCGCCGCACGCGCGCCGAGCTGGAGATCAGCCCCAACCTCTGGGCCGGCGTGGGCCTGGTGCGCGGCGGCGCGGGCACGGCCCTGGTGGGCGATGCGCAGACCGTGGCCGACCGCATCAAGGAGTACGCGGACCTGGGCATAGACACCTTCGTGCTGTCCGGCTATCCGCACCTGGAAGAGGCCTACCGCTTTGCCGAACTGGTCTTCCCGCTGCTGCCGCTGTCCGTGCGCGACAGGCTGGCTGGCGGCGTGGGCGGGCCGCTGGGCGAGACCGTTGCCAACCTGTACTCGCCGCGCGCGTCGCAAAGCTGAGGGAGTCACGCATGTCCGATGCACGTACCGTTACTGCGCTGCCGGCCTCCTCGGCTCCCCCGACCGGCGATTCCTGGTCGCCGCTGCTGCGCTTTGCGGCCGGCGTGGGCCGCCGCCTGGTGCCCTGGCTGGTGCCGCTGGCGCTGATCGCCGTCTGGCAGGCCGCCTCGGCGTGGGGCTGGCTGTCCACGCGGGTGCTGCCCGCTCCGCTGGATGTGCTGCGCGCCGCGCAGGCGCTGGCCGAGTCGGGAGAGCTGCTCAAGCATGTGCAGGTGAGCGCGGGCCGCGCGCTGGGTGGCCTGGCCATCGGCGGCGGGCTGGGGCTGGCGCTGGGCCTGCTCACGGGCTCGCTGCGCTGGGCGGAGACGCTGCTGGACTCCACCATCCAGATGGTGCGCAACATCCCCGCGCTGGCGCTGATTCCGCTGGTCATCCTGTGGTTCGGCATCGACGAGAGCGCCAAGCTGTTCCTGATCAGCGTGTCGGTGTTCTTTCCCATCTACCTGAACACCTTCCACGGCATACGCAATGTGGACCCTGCGCTGATCGAGATGGGGCGCAGCTACGGCCTCACGCGCTGGCAGCTGTACCGCGAGGTCATCCTGCCGGGCGCGCTGTCCTCCATCCTCGTCGGCCTGCGTTTTTCGCTGGGCCTGATGTGGGTGATCCTGATCGTGGCCGAGACCATCTCGGCGCAGTCGGGCATCGGCTACCTGACCATGAACGCCCGCGAGTTCCTGCAGACCGACGTGGTGCTGGTCGGCATCCTGCTGTACGCCCTGCTGGGCAAGCTGGCCGACTGGTTTGCGCGTGCGCTGGAGCACTGGTGGCTGCGCTGGCATCCGGGCTACCAGCCCAAGTGACACAAGGAGCACGACATGAGCCGATGGAACCGTATGAAGACCACGCTGGCACAGGCCGTGGAGCTGAACACCACCGCGCCGGCGATGGCCTGGGAGGCCTCGTTCGATGCCGATGGCCTGGACGTCAGCGACCGCCTGGCCCAGAACGACGATGCGCCGCAGTCCGCATCCCCCCAATCCGCACCGCGCCGTGGCGTGCGCCTGCAGGCCGGCGGGCTGACCAAGCGCTACGGCCAGCGCGAGGTGCTGCACGAAGTGCAACTGCAGGTGGAGCCTGGCGAATTCGTCGCCATCGTGGGCCGCAGCGGCTGCGGCAAGAGCACCTTGCTGCGCCTGGTCGCAGGCCTGGAGCAGGCCACGGCCGGCACCTTGCTGCTGGACGGCGAGCCCGCCCGCGCCGTGCAGGGCGCGCAGGGCGGCACGCGCATCATGTTCCAGGACGCGCGCCTGCTGCCCTGGCGGCGTGTGCTGGCCAATGTGACGCTGGGCCTGCCCGCCTCGGCCCAGGAGCGTGGCCGCGAAGTGCTGGCCCAGGTCGGCCTGGCCGACCGCGAGGGCGAATGGCCGGCACGCCTGTCCGGCGGCCAGCGCCAGCGCGTGGCCCTGGCACGCGCCCTGGTGCATCGCCCGCAACTGCTGCTGCTGGACGAGCCGCTGGGTGCGCTCGATGCGCTCACCCGCATAGAGATGCACCGCCTGATCGAAGGCCTGTGGCAGCGCCACGGCTTCACGGCGCTGCTGGTCACGCATGACGTGCAGGAGGCAGTGGCCCTGGCCGACCGCGTGGTGCTGATCGAGGACGGCCGCATCGCGCTGGATGAACGCATCGCCCTGCCACGGCCGCGCGTGCACGGCAGCGTGGCGCTGGCGGCCATCGAGCAGCGCATTCTCGACCGCGTGCTGCAAAAGCCCGCCGCCGAGCCCGACTCCAACCCGCTGACCGACACCACGGCCTGGCCCGGCGTACCGGCCCATGGCCTGCGCTGGGCCGTCTGACTTTTCGTTTTCCCCCAACCTTCCTTTGATTCCTTTTGATCCCCAGGAGAAAAACATGTCCATTCAAGCCATCAACGTGCGCAACCAATTCAAGGGCCAGGTGCGCGAAATCATCCGTGGCGATGTCGTCTCCGAAGTCGACGTGCAAACGCCCTGGGGCGTGGTCACCTCGGTGATCACCACGCGCTCGGTGGACGAGCTGGGCCTGGTCGTGGGCTCCGACGTGGTGGCCCTGGTCAAGTCCACCGAAGTGTCCATTGCCAAGCTCTGAGGCCAGGCACTGAAGGCACTGCCGATGCTCAGCCGCCCCAGAGCATCGGCTTGTTGACCATGAGGTAGTAGGTCACGGCCATGGCAATGAAGGCCGGGTAGCCCAGCGCCTCCCAGCGCCGGGCGTAGACGGCATACAGCGCGGGCAGGGCGGCCTGCGCTGCGTGCGCGCCGCGCGCCATGGCAGCCATGCGCACCTGCAGCCAGACCACGGGCAGCCAGCAGGCGCCGGCCAGCAGGTACAGGCCCAGCGACAGTGCCAGCCACGGCGTGGTCAACGGCCAGCCCGCCATGTGGGCCAGGGCAATGCCGCTCACAGGCTGTATGACCACGCAGGGCGTGGTGAACCACCAGTCCGCACGCACCACCAGGCGGCTGACCACGGCCTGGGCAGCGACGCTGCCGCTGCGGTTGGCGAAGAACATGTAGAAGGCCGAGCCCAGGCCGGTGCCGACCAGCAGCACGCTGGACGCGATATGCAGCGTCTTGAGCAACAGGTAGAGATTCATGCGGACTCCTTCGGGGTGACAGGTGCCGACATCAGGTGCAGAAGCATGGCGGCGATCGGCAGGTTCTTGAGCAGCGGCCCCAGCGGATGCAGCCACAGCGTGGGCTGCAGCACTGTGGCCAGCACGGTCATGGCGGCCATCAGCAGCAAGGCCGCCAGATAGCTCTCCCGGCCGGGCCGCAGCCACAGCGCCAGGCCCACGGCCAGGTCGGCGAGCAGGCCGCTCCAGATCAGGAATGTCTGCCAGCGCGCATCGTGGATGCCGGCATCGGCCAGCACCTGCACGCTCAGGCCGCGGTGCTCAATGGCGCTGACCAGGGCCGTGCCCAGCCAGACGGCGATCAGGCTCAAGTGCATGGTGCGCTGTGAAGGGGGCACCTGGCGCAGGCGGTGTTCACCCATGGCGCAGCGTGGCCAGCAACTGGGCGGGCGCAATGCCGGGCCGGCCCAGCAGGGCTTGCAATCCCGCCGGATCGGTGACGTTGTCGCTGGCCAGCAGTGCCAATGTCTCGCTGCACCAGGGTGAGGCGCTGACCCAGTCGCCAGCGCGTGCGCTGGCGCGGGTGAGCCAGCCGGGCAGCGTGCCCACGCGGGCTGGAGCGCGGCCCATCTGCGCACGCAGGCTGGCAATCAGCGCGGCCAGCGGCAAGGGCAGGGGGCCACCGATCTCGATCATGCCCACGGGTTCGGGGCTCGTCACCAGGCCGGCCACGGCCTCGGCCAGGTCGCGCACGGCCACCGGCTGCACGCGGGCCTGCAGCACGGGGCGCGGCAGCAGCAGCGCCGGCAGGCGCGCCATGGACAGGAACATCTCGCTGCTGGCGCCGCCAGCGCCGAACACCACGCTGGGGCGCACCACGCAGCCTTGCAGATGTCCGGCTGCCGTGAGTGCCAGCAGATGCTCGTCAGCGGCGCGCTTGGTGGTGGCGTAGCGCGTGGCACTGCCTTCTATGCCCAGGGCAGAGATCTGCACCACGCGCCGCACGCCAGCCGCCGCGCAGGCATCGAACAGGGCGATGGGGGCCTGGGCGTGCATGGCATCGATGGGCCGGGAGGCGCTGTCGCGCAGCACGCCCACGGCATTGACCACGGCATCCACGCCCGCCAGGTGCGGCAGCCAGGCGTCGGGCGTGGTGGCCTTGGCGTAGTCGAGCGCAGGCAGGGAATGGCGGCTGCGCGCCACGGGATCGTGGCCGGCCAGGGCCAGCAGGTTGACGATATGGCGGCCGATGAAGCCGTTGCCGCCGCAGACCAGAATGCGCATGGTGACCTCCAGTTTCTCTTGTGACGGAAATTTCAGGCTCGGCGTCTGCGCTTGACGCGGGTGTCAGCGGCCTCGGAGCGCACGAAGCGCTGCACGCTGGCGCCCAGGCGCAGCAGCTTGTCCAGCGTGGAGGGCGACAGCCGCAGCATCTCGTCGGTCCAGATGCCCAGTGACTCCATGAGGCGCAGCGTCTCGTGCACGCGGTCCTGGGTGTCGGGGGATTCGTCGTCGAAGCCAGGCTCGGCGATCAGTTCGCGCAGCATCTCGGAGGTCGGGTCGAACTCGCGCTGCTTGCGCTCTCGCACGATGGTGCGCAGCAGCTCCCAGACATCGGACGAGGTCTCGAAGTAGTCGCGGCGGTCACCAGGCCTGCGGCTGGTGCGGATCAGCTCCCAGCCTTGCAGTTCCTTGAGGCTGTTGCTCACGTTGGAGCGAGCGGCGCCCAGCGTGTCGGCAATCTCTTCCGCGTTGAGCGGGCGGCCATGGAAGAACAGCAGGGCGTGGATCTGGGCGACCGTGCGGTTCACCCCCCAGGAGCTGCCCATGTCGCCCCAATGGTGGATGAAACGGTGTGCGATGGAACTCAGTTGCATGGCCTCAGTGTCTGCAGGCCTGAAATTTCTGTCAAGAGAGAAATTTATGAAAGCTGAAAAATCAAAACCGGCTGCAGAGCGGAGGCGGCGCCTGGCGTGGCGCGGCATGTGCTGCTCCATAATGCTGGGCAGCTTGGCCTGCCACCCAGTACATACACAGGCGGGCCGCCGTTTTGAGGGTAACACCATGACTGCTGTGCAAAACCTGCGTGCCATCACCGTGCTGGCCGCCTGCGCGCTGGCGCAGGCCGCGTCTGCTGCCTGCTATTCCGTCTACACGCCCGAGCAGGAACTGATCTACCGCTCCAACCGCCCGCCGGTGGACCTGACCTTGCCGCTGCACCAGACCGTGGACAAGATCGAGCGCGGTGCCACCATGGTGTTCACGCTGGACGAATTCAACTGCATCACCGAAATCAACCTGCTGGCCGAACGCGAGCAACTGGCCCGGGCGCGCCAGGAGCGGCAGCGGGACCTGGGCCGCAGCAGCACTCCGCGGTCCTGAGAGGCAAAAGCGAGTTGGGGGCTTTTTTGGGGAGCCGCCAACAGGGCAAGGGGAGAGCCTGAGACAATCGTGCCCCATGAGTGAACCCCGCGACAACAAGATCCCCGACAACCTGCCCGAAGCCGACATCGACGCCCCTGCACTGCCCGAAGGCTGGCTGCAGGTGCTGTCCATGGATATGGACGCCCAGGGCGTGGCCCGCAAGAGCGATGGCAAGGTGGTATTCATCGACGGCGCCCTGCCGACCGAACTGGTCAGCGCCAACACCCATCGCAAGAAAAACAACTGGGAAGCCGCCAGCCTGACGGCCATCCACCGCGAATCTTCCCAGCGCGTGCGCCCCGGCTGCCCGAATTTCGGTCTGCATGCCGGTGCCTGCGGCGGCTGCAAGATGCAGCATCTGCACGTGGGCGCCCAGGTGGCCATCAAGCAGCGCGTGCTGGAAGACAATCTCTGGCATCTGGCCAAGGTCAAGCCCGAGACGCTGCTGCGCCCCATCGAAGGTCCGTCCTGGGCCTACCGTTTCCGCTCGCGCCTGTCGGTGCGCTATGTGGCCAAGAAGGGCAAGGTGCTGGTGGGCTTTCACGAGCGCAAGAGCCGCTACATCGCCGACATGGAGACCTGCAAGATCCTGCCGCCCCATGTGGACGCCATGCTGCTGCCCATGCGCGCGCTGATCGCCTCCATGGATGCGCGCGAAACCTGCCCGCAGATCGAGGTTGCCTGCGGCGACTCCGTCACGGCCCTGGTGCTGCGCCATCTGGAGCCGCTGTCCGAGGACGACCAGGCCCGGCTGCGCGCTTTCGCAGTCGAGCACAACGTGCAGTGGTGGCTTCAGCCCAAGGGCCCGGACACCGTGCACCTCATGGAGCAGGGAGGCGCCCAGCTCGACTACGGCCTGCCCGATTTCGGCATCACCATGCCGTTCAAGCCCACGGACTTCACCCAGGTCAATCCGCACATCAACCGCGTGCTGGTCACGCGCGCGCTGCGCCTGCTGGATGTCAAGAAAGACGAGCGGGTGATCGACTGGTTCTGCGGTCTGGGCAACTTCACCCTGCCCCTGGCTACGCAGGCGCGCGAGGTGCTGGGCATCGAGGGCAGCGATACTCTGGTCAAGCGCTCCCATGAAAACTACGCGGCCAACAACGCACAGCGCGCAGAGGGCGACAAGCTCGCGCCCACGCGCTTTGTGGCGCGCAACCTGTTCGAGATGACGCCCGAGATGCTGTTCGCCGACGGCGTGGCCGGCAAGTGGCTGGTGGATCCGCCGCGTGAAGGCGCGTTTGCGCTGTCCAAGGCCCTGGCCGACATCCACCAGGCGCGCATCGGTGCCGAAGGCGCCGAGCCCCTGCCGGCAGGGCATGAGGCCTGGCGCTTTCCCGAGCGCATCGTCTATGTCAGCTGCAATCCCGCAACGCTGGCGCGCGATGCCGGCCTTCTGGTGCATCTGGCCGGCTATCGCTGTGTGTCGGCAGGCGTGGTCAACATGTTCCCGCACACGGCCCACGTGGAGAGCATGGCGGTGTTCGAGCGCTGCGCAGACTGACGGCTTGGCTGCCCGTGCCATGAAAAAAGCCGTGGAGCCCTCGGGCGGCCACGGCTTTTTGACGGGCAGATCCAGATCTCAAATCCGGATCTCAAAAGGGGTCAGCTGCGATTGCGGCCTGAGGTCGGCTCGGCAGGTGCCTCGTCCTTGTCGCTGCGGCGGCGGTCGCTCTGGCCCAGGACCGAAGGCGTGCCTTCCATCTTGTTGGCGCGCATGTATTCGTCCATATCCTTCCAGCCTGCAAACACCAGGGCCTTGGACGATTTGGGGTTGAGCGTGTAGCAATCCTCCAGCCCGCGCAGGGCATGGCGGCACGCCCCGCCGATGGCCTTGGCCTCGGCCTCCTTGGCGACGGTGCGGGGGTCCGGTCCCAGGCCCGGAATATCATCCAGCTTGCAGCCGGCGAGCAGCGTGGGCAGCAGCAGGATGGCGAAGGTGCGGGGAAGATTAGGCATGGTCATCTTGAGGAGATTATCGGCAGGCCTCGGAAGAAGTTGAGTCCGCTTTGCACAAATGATGATCCCGGACATGCAAAAGGCCTCCCGAAGGAGGCCTCTGGTGTGCAGCAGGGAAGGCGAAGCCTTCCGCGTGCGGCATCAGTCGCGTTCGCCGCCCATGATGCCCAGCAGGGCCAGCAGGCTCTGGAACACGTTGAACAGGTCCAGGTACAGAGCCAGCGTGGCGCTGATGTAGTTGGTCTCGCCGCCGTCCATGATCTGCTTGAGGTCATAGAGCATGTAGGCGCTGAAGATGCCGATGGCCGCCACCGAGATCGCCATCATGCCGGCCGTGGAGCCGATGAAGACGTTGATGATGGAGCCCACGAACAGCACCAGCACGCCGACGAACAGGAACTTGCCCATGCCCGACAGGTCGCGCTTGATCACCGTGGCCAGCGAGGCCATGACCAGGAACACGCCGGCCGTGCCTGCAAAGGCGGTCATGATCAGCTCGGAGCCGTTCTTGAAGCCCAGGATCATGCCGATCATGCGCGACAGCATCAGGCCCATGAAGAACGTGAAGCCCAGGAGCACGGGAATGCCGGCTGCCGAGTGCTTTGTCTTCTCGATGGCGAACATGAAGCCGAAGGCGCCGCCCAGGAAGACGATGAGCCCCAACCCGCCGCTCAGCGAGCGCGTGATGCCCGTGGCCACGCCCAGCCAAGCGCCCAGCACGGTGGGGAGAAGACTCAGGGCCAGCAGCCAGTAGGTGTTGCGCAATACGCGATTGCGCTCTTGCTGCGAGACACCGTAGCCCGCAGAGCCCAGTGTGGTGACTTGATCATTCATGTGGCCAGTCCTCCGAAGGAGTGTTGTTGCGACTTGCCCATTCTAGGTGGCGGCTTGCGCGCGACTTGCAATACCCCGAGCCGCCGCCATGGTTTGGTTTCGAATGTTTTGTTCTGCGCATGCATTGTCAGTCCTCATACGATTGCTATGCTTATAGGACATTTGTGATGGAATGGATAATTGGAATCTTATGAAGACCAAGCATGAACTCGAACTGGCCGACGTGAAGGCCATTGCCGCCGCCGCAGAAGCCGAGGCGCTGAAGAACAAGTGGGCCGTGACCATTGCCATCGTCGATGACGGCGGCCACCTGCTGTGGCTGCAGCGCCTGGATGGCGCCGCCGCCGTGTCGGCCCACATCGCTCCGTCCAAGGCCCGCTCGGCGGCCCTGGGCCGCCGCGATACCAAGGGCTATGAAGACATGATCAACAACGGCCGCACGGCCTTCCTGAGCGCGCCCACGCTGGACGGCCTGCTCGAAGGTGGCGTGGCCATCATGAAGGACGGCCAATGCCTGGGCGCCGTGGGCGTCAGCGGCGTCAAGGCCAGCGAGGATGCGCAGGTTGCCAGCGCCGGCATCGCTGCTCTGGGCCTGTAATAGCCCTTGTGCACCCATGCTGCGTGAATCGGTCCCTGGGGACTGATCCATGCAACCAAGAAAAAGCCCCTGTGCCGATGGACAGGGGCTTTTTCTTTGGTCAATCTGCGCTGCAGCACGGGGAAAAAATGCTTGGCTACGCAAAATCCGAAGATTTTGTTGGCTGGCTAATCGACCTCTGAGACTGGAAGTCCCAAGGTCGCCCCACGATGAAACGAAGAAGCCGCCGGTCGGGCATCCGACGACGGCCGGAATCTTGCTTATTTGGTCAGGATGAGCTTGCCCAGCTTTGTGGCCTGCAGGCGGTAGGGCGTGCCGTTGTGCACGATGGTCACAGCCTTTTGTCCATTGAGCAGCAAGGTGCTGTCGAGTCCGCTGGCGGCCCCGGTCAGGGCTGCAGATGCTGCGGCCTGCAGCGCTGCAAAGGCCTGGGCGTTGGAGTTGCCGGACAGATGCGAGGTGGCGGCGGAAGTGGCAGACATGCAGGGAATTCCTCAAAAATTGGAAAGTTTTGTGAATGATAACAATTCTCAATTAAAAATCAAGTGAGACTTACTCGCATTGTGGTTTCTGGGACCAGTCCTATCCCTGCGACTCGATGCACTGCCAACGCAAAGAGAATGAAAAACGGCCCCGAAGGGCCGTTGTCGTTGATCGCCAGGCAAGGAATGCCTGCCACGGCCTACTTGGCCGGGTCCGTCACGAAGCCGATCTTGCGCACGCCTGCACGCTGTGCGGCGGCCATGGCCTGGGCCACGCGCTCGTAGCGCACTTCCTTGTCACCCTGGATATGCAGGTCAGGTTGCGGCTCCTTGGCCGCCTCGGCCTTGAGGTTCTCCTCGAACTGCGTATCGCTGACGGCAACGCCATTCCAGTGGTACTGGCCATCGGCGGAGACGGCTAGGCGCACGGTGGCGGGCTTGACGTCCTCTGGCTGGTTGGTGGCGCGGGGCAGGTCCACGTTCACCGAATGCTTCATCACCGGCACGGTGATGATGAAGATGATCAGGAGCACCAGCATGACGTCGACCAGCGGCGTCATGTTGATCTCGTTCATTACCTCTTCGCCGTCATCGTCCATTGTTCCGAATGCCATGGCTTACGCGCCTTTCTTCAGCGGCAGCACGTTGCCGGCTTCCTTGCCGTCGATGGACACGCGGGCGCCGGTCACGAAGTAGGCGTGCATGTCGTGGGCAAAGCTGTTGAGGGCGTTGAGGATGGACTTGTTGCCACGCACCACGGCGTTGTAGCCGAGCACGGCGGGAATCGCCACGGCCAGGCCCAGGGCGGTCATGATCAGCGCTTCACCGATGGGGCCCGCGACCTTGTCGATCGAGGACTGGCCGGACAGGCCGATGGCGACCAGCGCGTGGTAGATGCCCCAGACGGTGCCGAACAGGCCGATGAAGGGAGCGGTCGAGCCCACGGAGGCCAGAATGGCCAGGCCCGATTGCAGGCGGGCGGTGAATTCGCTGATGCCGTTGCGCATGCAGCGGGTCACCCAGTCGCTGATGTCCAGCGTGTCATGCAGGTGGGCGCTGGTCTTGCGGTGGTGGGCGGTGGCTTCGCGGCCTTCGAGCACCAGGTAGCGGAAGGGGTTGGAGCGGTCATTGCCCAGCTTTTCCAGGCCGCTGGCCAGGTCGGGGCTGTGCCAGAAGTCCTGGGCGTTGCGCGCCAGCTTCTTGAACTTCACGATGTCCAGGGCCTTGATGATCATCACGAGCCAAGAGGCCACCGACATGGCCAGCAGGATGATGGCGACGGCACGGGTGACGAAGTCTCCCTGCGTCCAGACGTGGGCAATGCCGAATTGGGAATCCATGGATACTCCTGAGAATCAATTGAGGGTGAATTTGACCGGGACGGTGACCCACATGGGGGTTGGCGTGCCGTTGCTCTTGCCGGGGACGAATTTCCAGTTCTTGACGCCGTCCACGGCCTGCTGGTCCAGACGGTCGTAGCCGCTGGATTTGCTGACCTCGATCTTTTGAGGCAGGCCTTGCGCGTCCACGAAGATGCGCAGCGTGACCGTTCCCTGTTCCCCCATGCGTCTGCTGATGGCGGGGTAGTTGGGGGCCGGGTTGTTGAGGTAGGCCGCGTTGTTGGACGGCAATTCGATCTTGGGCGGAGCCGGTGGTGCCGGCGGCGCCCGCATTGGCCAGCCCCCAGAGTACGGGGCGGCCTATCAGAACCGCCGTCGCCCCGAGGGCGATCGCCTTGAGCACGTCTGTGCCGCGCCGTATGCCCCCGTCGGCCAGCAAGGGGAGCTCGTGGCCCGCGCCGCGCACGGCCCTGGCCACGCGGGCTAGGGCTGTTGCCGTGGCCGGTGCGGTGTCCAGCGTGCGCCCTCCATGGTTGGAGACGATGATGCCCGCTACTCCCAATCTCGCGGCCTGCAGCGCATCGGCCGGGTGGAGCACTCCCTTGAGCAGCAGCGGCAGTCGTGTCTGCTGCTGCAGCCAGGCGACGTCATCCCAGGTAGGGGCATGGTGGAGCAGGCCGTCGAACAGGGGGCTATGGCCTGATGCGAGTTGCATGGCTGCAAGTGGCGCCATCCCCTGCAGATTGACGGCCGACACTCCCGGCGGAAGACAAAAGCGCGCGCGGCGTTCACGGTCCCGCACACCGCTGGTGGGCGCGTCCACCGTCAGCACCAGCGCTTCGTAGCCTGCGGCCTCTGCGCGCTTGATCAGTTGCGTGGTGAAGCCACGGTCATGCTGCAGATAGAGTTGGAACCACAAAGGGCCATGGCCCGGCGTGAGCCGTGCGGCCTGTGCCACTGTCTCCAGCGGCAGGCTGGCCTGTGTGCTGAGCACCATGCCCGCGCCCAGCGCCGCAGCGGCATAGGCCGTTGCAAGCTCTGCGTCCTCATGGGCCATGCGCTGGAAGGCCATGGGGGCCACCAGCAGCGGGCAGGCCAGCTCCCTGCCCAGCAACTGCAGCCGGGTATGGCCGCCTGCAAGGGGGCGGAGCACGCGCGGCCACAGTGTGAGCGCGTCCCAGGCGCTGCGGTTGGCCGCAAGACTGCGCTCATCGGCCGCGCCGCCCGAGAAATAGGCCCAGGCGTTGTCGTCCATCCGCTGCCGCGCATGCGCCTCGTGGTCGGCCAGATTGATGATGCCGTCGGGAACGGCTTGCAGCGCGGGCACTTGGCTCATGGCATTGGAATGTTGTCGGTGTGCAGCATCTCCGGCAAGAAGAGGAGGTGGCATCCCGGAAAAAAGAAAAGCCGGCCCAGGGGGCCGGCTTTCATCCGTCGTGGCGCAGGCCCGAGGATTACTTGACGTGCTTGCCGATCAGGCCAGCCATCTCGAACATCGAGACTTGGGGCTTGCCGAACACTTCCTTGAGCTTCGCGTCGGCGTTGATCATGCGCTTGTTGGCAGCGTCTTGCAGCTTGTTGGCCTTGATGTAGACCCACAGCTTGCTGATGATCTCGGTGCGGGGCAGGGGAGTGGAACCCACCACGGCAGCCAGAGCGGGGCTGGGGGTGAGGGGTTTCATGAAGGCGGCGTTGGGAGTGCGCTTCTTTGCGGGAGCTGCCGGAGCAGCCGTTGCCTTCTTTGCAGTTGCCATGTTGCTTGTTCCTAGTATGGAGTGGATTCTTTACCAGCGAAAAACCGTCGCTATCCACTGGCAGGCTGATGCTAATGGGAAAAAAACGCTCTTCCAAGCTTACCCGTCAAATTTTTGCCTCGATTTGTTGCTGTGGCGCTGTTTTTTGAGGAGTTTTTGCATTCTGGCTCGCTTTCGAGGGGCGCACTGGCAGGTTGGCCGTCGGCGGCAGCGTCTTCAGAGGGGGCTGGCACCGCTCGCGGAAGGGTGTTGTGCAAGGCGTTTTCTGCCCGGCCAGGTGGCCACGAGAATGCCCAGCAGGGCGATCGCAAAGGCCAGCGCCTGCATGGATGTGACCCGTTCGCCCAGCACGCACATGCCGACCACGGCAGCGCTGATCGGCAGCAGTACCGTAAAGGTGCCGGCCTGGGAGGCTGGCACGTTGCGCAAGCCTGTCATCCACAACCACACGGTCCACACGCAGGCGGCAAGGGCGTAGAACAGCAACAGACCCCAGATGCTCCATGCCACGCTGCCGAAGTCGAAGCGCCACGCCAGATACAGCCCGAAGGGCGTAGACAGCGCAAATCCCCAGAGATTGACGATGGATGTGATGCGCTTGGGCCCCAGGGACGTGGTCAGGCGCTTGCCGATGACGGCGTAGAACGCCTCGCAAAGCACGGCACCGACCAGCAGCATCTGCCCCAGCCACGCCTGCGGTGAGGCTGATGCTGCCGAGGCGGCGCCAGCGTCCGGGCGGGACAGTGCATACAGGCCGATGCCCGCCACGGCCAGCGCGATGGCCAGCCAGGTGCGCGCAGCCACGCGCTCGCGCAGAAACAGCCAGCTCATCAAGGCCACGGCAGCAGGGATGGCAGCCATGGTCACGCCGGCCGTGACGGCGCTCGTCAGGCTCACGCCAGTCACCATGCAGATGGTGAAGAGAAAGTTGCCGAACAGCGACTCAAGAAACAGCAGGCCCTGCGTGCGCCGAGACAGGGGTGGCTCGTCAGTCGGCTTGCGCAGCCAGCGCAGCATGGCGATGGCCCCGATGCCAAAGCGCAGCCAGGCCAGCAGGAGCACTGGAAAAATGGCCGCCAGAGGCTTGGAGAGGGCGACATAGCTGCCGACCAGGGACATGCTCAGCGCCAGGCAGGCATAGGCAGATCTGCGATGGGAGGTGTTCACGGCAAGTGCAGGTTTGAGAGGCGGGAGCGCCACCTGAACGCGCGATGGTACCTGTGAGCGCGTCCGGTGTGCGTGACATGTGCCTGTCGCGGACGCTTGCCATGCTGTGGTGACTTTTCATGGCATGGAATTCATGTTTTGCATTGTGAAATATTGAAATGCTGCAATGCGTCAATTTTTCTCAATACGAGAAATGTGATTTCATATTGAAAAATATGAAAATAACTCGTTGATTTATATGATGAAAAATTTAGTCTTGTATAAGACACAAGATGTTGATGAGGTCTTCTATAAGACTTAAATTTGATCCCAAGGCCGACGCAAGAAAGCCGCTTGTTTCAACCACCTCCCAGGAGAGCAACATGCCCCAATCCCTGACCCAGCAACTGAGCCGTGAACAGCAGATTTCCGCCCTTGAGAAAGACTGGGCGCAGAACCCCCGTTGGAAGGGCGTCAAGCGCGGCTACAGCGCCGCCGACGTGGTGCGTCTGCGCGGCAGCCTGCAGCCCGAGTACACGCTGGCCCAGCGTGGCGCGGAACTGCTCTGGGACAGGATCAACGGCGGTGCCAAGAAAGGCTATGTGAATGCCTTTGGCGCCATCTCCGCAGGCCAGGCCATGCAACAGGCCAAGGCTGGCCTGGAAGCGGTGTACCTGTCGGGCTGGCAGGTGGCTGCCGATGGCAACACCAGCGAAACCATGTACCCCGACCAGTCGCTGTACGCCTATGACTCGGTGCCCACCATGGTGCGCCGCATCAACAACACCTTCAAGCGTGCCGACGAAATCCAGTGGGGCCGTGGCATCAACCCCGGCGACAAGGAGTTCATCGACTACTTCCTGCCTATCGTTGCCGATGCGGAAGCCGGTTTTGGCGGCGTGCTCAACGCGTTCGAACTGATGAAGAACATGATTGCCGCTGGCGCAGCCGGCGTGCACTTCGAGGACCAACTGGCTGCCGTGAAGAAGTGCGGTCACATGGGCGGCAAGGTTCTGGTGCCCACCCAGGAAGCCGTCGAGAAGCTGATCTCCGCCCGCTTTGCCGCTGACGTGATGGGCGTGCCTACCATCGTGCTGGCCCGCACCGATGCTGAAGCCGCCAACCTGATCACCTCCGATCACGACGCCAACGACAAGCCGTTCCTGACCGGCGAGCGCACACAGGAAGGCTTCTACCGTGTCCGCAATGGCATGGAGCAGTCCATCAGCCGCGGTGTGGCCTATGCGCCCTATGCCGACCTGGTGTGGTGCGAAACCGGCGTGCCCGACATCGGCTTTGCCCGCGAGTTCGCCCAGGCCGTGCATGCCGCCTGCCCAGGCAAGCTGCTGAGCTACAACTGCTCGCCTTCGTTCAACTGGAAGAAGAACCTCAACGACAGCCAGATCGCCTCCTTCCAGGAAGACCTGTCTGCGCTGGGCTACAAGTTCCAGTTCATCACGCTGGCCGGCATTCACATCAACTGGTTCAACACGTTCAAGTTTGCCCACGCCTACGCCAACGGCGAAGGCATGAAGCACTACGTGAACATGGTGCAAGAGCCCGAATTCGCAGCCCGCGAACAAGGCTACACCTTCGTGTCGCACCAGCAGGAAGTGGGCGCAGGCTACTTCGACGACGTGACCACGGTGATCCAGGGTGGCTCGTCCAGCGTCAAGGCACTGACCGGCTCCACGGAAGAGGAGCAATTCCACTGAAGCGCGGCTTCGGTGAGTGCAACTTCAGGTAGATAGGGGTGAAGAAGCGTCCGGGGCCTTGTGCTTCGGGCGCTTTTTCTTTGCTGGGGTTAAAATGGCGGAAGTTTTCAATTGACAACAACTGACAAGGGCGAGAAAGGCATCATGGTTATGACACCGCGAACTACATCGGAGATGTACACCGGCCGCTAGCGGCTGGCGGTTCGCGCCTGCACGAGATTCACTCGACCCCAAGAAAGCGCGGACCTGGCTCCGCGCTTTTTGCTTTTGGGGGATGCGCGCCCCCTGAGAAATATTTTAGGAATCCCATGATCCACATTACGCTTCCCGATGGTTCGCAACGTGAGTACCCCGGCCCGGTCACCGTGGCCGAAGTGGCCGCATCCATAGGCACGGGCCTTGCCAAGGCTGCACTGGCTGGCAAGGTTGGCACGGGCGACGACGCCAAGGTGGTGGACACCAGCTTCGTCATCGACAAGGACATGCCCTTGTCCATCGTGACGGCCAAGGACGCCGATGGCCTGGAGGTGATCCGCCATTCCACGGCCCACTTGCTGGCCTATGCGGTCAAGGAACTGTTCCCGGAGGCCCAGGTCACCATCGGTCCCGTGATCGAGAACGGCTTCTACTACGACTTCTCGTACAAGCGCCCCTTCACGCCCGAGGACCTGGTTGCCATTGAAAAGCGCATGGCCGAACTGGCCGCCAAGGACGAGCCCGTGGTGCGCCGCGTGCTGCCGCGCGACGAGGCCGTTGCGTACTTCAAGGGCATCGGCGAGAACTACAAGGCCGAGATCATCGCCAGCATCCCCTCCAATGAGGATGTGAGCCTGTACCGCGAAGGCAGCTTCGAGGATCTGTGCCGCGGCCCGCACGTGCCCAGCACCGGCAAGCTCAAGTTCTTCAAGCTGATGAAGGTGGCTGGCGCCTACTGGCGTGGCGACCATCGCAACGAGATGCTGCAGCGCGTATACGGCACGGCCTGGGCATCGAAGGACGACCTGCAGCAGTACCTGCACATGCTGGAGGAGGCTGAAAAGCGCGACCACCGCAAGCTGGGCCGCGAACTGGACCTGTTCCACATCGACGAGCATTCGCCGGGCACCGTGTTCTGGCACCCGAAGGGCTGGTCCCTGTGGCAAGAGGTCGAGCAGTACATGCGCCGCGTGTACCGCGACAACGGCTATCAGGAAGTCAAGGGTCCGCAGATCCTGGACAAGACCCTGTGGGAGAAGACGGGTCACTGGGACAAGTACCGCGAAAACATGTTCACGACCGAGTCGGAAAAGCGCGACTACGCGCTCAAGCCGATGAACTGCCCTGGCCACATCCTGATCTTCAAGCAGGGCATCAAGAGCTACCGCGACCTGCCGCTGCGCTACGGCGAATTCGGCCAGTGCCACCGCAACGAGCCCACGGGCGGCCTGCACGGCATCATGCGCGTGCGCGGCTTCACGCAGGATGACGGCCACGTCTTCTGTACCGAAGACCAGATCCAGCCCGAGGTGCTGGCCTTCACCACGCTGCTGCAAAAGGTCTACGCGGACTTCGGCTTCAGCGACATCATCTACAAGGTCGCCACGCGCCCCGAGGCGCGCATCGGCTCCGATGAAAGCTGGGACAAGGCAGAAGCTGCGCTGATCAACAGCCTGGAGGCTTCGGGCTGCGAGTACGTGATCTCGCCCGGCGATGGCGCGTTCTACGGCCCCAAGATCGAGTACACGCTCAAGGACGCCATCGGCCGCCAGTGGCAGTGCGGAACCATCCAGGTGGATTTCTCCATGCCCGAGCGCCTGGATGCGGAGTACGTGGGCGAGGATGGCGACCGCCATCGCCCCGTGATGCTGCACCGTGCCATCGTCGGCAGCCTGGAGCGTTTCATCGGCATTCTCATCGAGCAGCACGCTGGCGCCATGCCGACGTGGCTGGCTCCCGTGCAGGCCGCCGTGCTCAATATCACCGACGCGCAGGCGGACTATGTGCGGGAAGTCGCACAAAAGCTGCAAAAAGCATTTCCGAATCAAGGCCTTAGGGTGGCGACAGATCTGCGCAACGAAAAGATTACGTATAAAATACGGGAGCATTCGTTGCAAAAGCTGCCTTACATCCTTGTTGCTGGCGACAAGGAGAAGGCCGCTGGTGCAGTGGCAGTGCGCGCACGGGGCAACAAGGACCTCGGTGTGATGTCGGTTGATGCGTTCATTGAACTCGTGGCCAAGGACATCGCGGCGAAGGCCTGATGGAGCATCTCCAAAGGCGGTAGCCGCTTGCGTGTACTGCACACAAGCGGCTACGCTGTTGTAGCAACTTAAATCCAAGGGTGAGAACCATAGCTACTGAATTTCGTGATCGGCGCCACCGTGAAGAGCGCAAGCATCGTCTCAACCGTGAAATCATGGCGCCTGAAGTGCGTCTGTCCGGCCCGGAGAACGAGCCGCTGGGCATCGTGCCTCTGCAGGAAGCGCTGCGCATGGCGGGCGAGCTGGACGTGGATCTGGTGGAAATTGCCGCCACTGCCACTCCACCTGTCTGCCGGTTGATGGACTATGGCAAGTTCAAGTACCTTGAACAGAAGAAGGCTGCCGAAGCCAAGGCCAAGCAGACCGTCATCGAAATCAAGGAAGTGAAATTCCGCCCTGGTACCGACGACGGCGACTACAACATCAAGCTGCGCAACATCCGCCGTTTCCTGGCCGATGGTGACAAGTGCAAGATCACGCTGCGGTTCCGCGGCCGTGAAATCACGCACCAGCAGATTGGTCTGGATCTGCTGAACCGTCTGCGTGACGATCTGGCGGATTCCATCCAGGTGGAGCAGTTCCCCAAGCTGGAAGGCCGCCAGATGGTGATGATGATCGCCCCTGCGCGCAAGAAGCCCACAGCTGGCGGCAAGCCGGCAGAAGTTTCTGCTGCACCTGCGGTGGCTGATAAGGCATAATCGCGGTTTCGCCCTTCGTTGAGGGGCGACAGAATTTGCAGGCCGTGCGCGAGTTGATTGCGCTGGGCGTGCGATGCAAGGGACATGGTTTCCATGTCCCTTGTTCTTGCCGGCCTCCGGGCTGGCACAGAAGTGTCTCGGGGCCAGCAAGTGCGCGCAGTGTTGCGAGCCGCCTCACGAGCACAAACAACAGGAGCATTCAAATGCCCAAAATGAAGACCAAGAGCAGCGCGAAGAAGCGTTTTCGCGTTCGTCCCGGTGGCACCGTCAAGCGCGGTCAAGCCTTCAAGCGTCACATCTTGACCAAGAAGACCACCAAGAACAAGCGTCACCTGCGTGGTGCAGTGTCTGTGCATGAGACCAACATGGGCTCTATCGCACAAATGCTGCCGATGGCTGGCCTGTAATTCACTGACGAACAAGGAGAAAACACATGCCTCGCGTCAAACGTGGTGTAACGGCCCGCGCCCGTCACAAAAAAGTTCTGGCCCTTTCCAAGGGTTTCCGCGGCCGCCGCGGCAATGTCTTCCGCATCGCCAAGCAGGCGGTGATGAAGGCTGGGCAATATGCCTACCGTGACCGCCGTGCCAAGAAGCGCGTGTTCCGCCGTCTGTGGATCGCCCGTATCAACGCCGCTGCACGTGAACTGGGCCTGACATACAGCCAGTTCGCCAACGGCCTGAAGAAGGCAGCCATCGAGATCGACCGCAAGATGCTGGCCGATATCGCGGTGCACGACAAGGCTGCGTTTAGCAGCATCGTTGATCAAGTCAAGGCCAAGCTGGCTGCTTGAGATAACGGTCTGCGGCCATCCTCGTGATGGTCTGCAGCGCAAACAGCAAGGGCTAGGGCTTGAAAAGGCTGCTAGCCCTTGTTTCTTTTCACAGTCGATAAAGAGTCGATATGAACGAGTTGGATTCTCTGGTCGAGAGCGCGCAGCAGCTGTTCGCGCAGGCACAAACCCCCGCTGATCTGGAAAACGCCAAGGCGCAGTTTCTGGGCAAGTCGGGCAAGGTGACCGAGCTCATGAAGGGCATGGCGCAGCTTTCCGTCGAAGAGAAGAAGTCGCGCGGAGCCGCCATCAACGTGGCCAAGCAAGGCATCGAGGCCGCGCTGACCGCGCGCCGCAAGGCCCTGGCCGATGCCGAACTGCAGGCCCACCTGAAGGCCGAGGTGCTGGATGTGACCTTGCCGGGCCGTCGCCGCGGGCAGGGCGGCCTGCACCCCGTGTCGCTGACGCTGGAGCGCATCGAGGGCATCTTCGGCTCCATGGGCTTCGATGTGGCCGAGGGCCCCGAGATCGAGTCCGACTGGTTCAACTTCACGGCGCTGAACACGCCTGAAGACCATCCCGCCCGTTCCATGCACGACACCTTCTACGTGGAAGGCGGCACGGAACAGGCTCCCAATCTGCTGCGCACGCACACCAGCCCGATGCAGGTGCGCCACGCTGTGCAGCACGTCAAGAAATACCGTGAGCGGCTGGACGCCGGCCAGGGCATGCCCGAGATCCGCGTGATCGCGCCGGGCCGCACCTACCGCGTGGACAGCGATGCCACGCACTCGCCCATGTTCCACCAGTGCGAAGGCCTGTGGATCGGTGAGAACGTCAGCTTCAAGGACCTGAAGGTGGTCTTCACCGACTTCTGCAAGACCTTCTTCGAGAGCGACGACCTGGTGCTGCGCTTCCGTCCCAGCTTCTTCCCCTTCACCGAGCCCAGCGCCGAGATCGACATCCAGTTCCAGAGCGGCCCGCTGGCCGGCCGCTGGCTGGAAGTGGCTGGCTCCGGCCAGGTGCACCCCAACGTGGTGCGCAACATGGGGCTGGACCCCGAAAAGTACATCGGCTTTGCCTTTGGCATGGGGCCTGACCGCCTGACCATGCTGCGCTATGGCGTCAACGATCTGCGACTGTTTTTTGACGGCGATATCCGCTTCCTGTCGCAATTCCGTTGATCCGGCTGCAAGCCTTCGCCAAAGAGTCCGCCAGCGCCACGGCGCGCGGACTGAACCAACGCCAAAGAGTCTGATATGCAATTTCCCGAATCCTGGCTGCGCGAGTTCTGCAATCCGCCGCTGACCACCCAAGAACTGGCCGACACCCTGACCATGGCCGGCCTGGAGGTGGAGGAGCTGGAGCCCGTGGCGCCGCCGTTCACCAAGATCGTCGTCGGTGAGATCAAGGCTGCCGAGCAGCATCCCAATGCCGATCGCCTGCGCGTGTGCCAGGTCGATGTGGGCGGACCCGAGCTGCTGACCATCGTCTGCGGCGCGCCCAACGCGCGCGTGGGCATCCGCGTGCCCTGCGCCACGGTGGGCGCCGAGCTGCCGCCCGGTGAAGATGGCAAGCCTTTCCTGATCAAGATCGGCAAGCTGCGCGGTGTGGAGAGCTTCGGCATGCTGTGCTCGGCACGCGAGCTCAAGCTGTCCGAGGATCATGGCGGCCTGATGGAGCTGCCGCTGGACGCGCCCCTGGGCCAGAACATCCGCGAGTACCTGAACCTGGATGACACGCTGCTCACGCTCAAGCTCACGCCCAATCTGGCGCATTGCCTGAGCGTCTACGGCGTGGCGCGCGAAGTGGCTGCGCTGACCGGCGCGCCGCTCAAGCCCCAGTCGTTCACGCCTGCCGCCGTGGGCGTGCAGGACAGGCTGGCCGTGAAGATCGAGGCGCCCGACCTGTGCGGCCGCTTCTCGGGCCGCGTGGTGCGCAATGTCAACACCCAGGCGAAGACGCCGCAGTGGATGGTCGATCGCCTGGCGCGCTGCGGCCAGCGCAGCGTGGCGCCGCTGGTGGACATCTCCAACTATGTGATGTTCGAGCTGGGCCGTCCTTCGCACATCTTCGACCTGGACAAGATCCACGGCGGCCTGCAGGTGCGCTGGGGCAAGGAAGGCGAGCAGCTCAAGCTGCTCAACGGCAACACCGTCACCGTGGATGGACAGGTGGGCGTGATCGCCGATGAGCGCGAAGTCGAGTCGCTGGCCGGCATCATGGGCGGCGACGCCACGGCCGTGTCCGACGACACGCGCCACATCTACATCGAGGCCGCATTCTGGTGGCCCAAGTCGATTGCCGGCCGTTCGCGCCGCTACAACTTCTCCACCGATGCGGGCCACCGCTTCGAGCGGGGTGTCGATCCCGAACTGACGGTCGAGCACATCGAGCGCATCACCGAGCTGGTGCTGCAGATCTGCGGCACGCCCGAGACCGTCTGCGGCCCCATCGACGACCAGCAGGCCAACATGCCCCAGCCCAAGCCCGTCACGCTGCGCGTGGCGCGTGCGGCCAAGGTCATCGGCATGCCGCTCACGCAGCAGCAGTGCCACGATGCGCTGGCCGGCCTGGGCCTGCCGGTGGAGCAGGGCGATGGCGTGCTCACCGTCACGCCGCCCAGCTTCCGCTTCGACATCAACATCGAGGAAGACCTGATCGAGGAAGTGGCGCGCATGGTGGGTTACGAGAACCTGCCCACGACCAAGCCGCTGGCGCCCATTGCGCCCAAGCTGCGCGCCGAAAACCGCCGCAGCCAGTTCGCCGTGCGCCGCGCGCTGGCCGATCTGGGCTACCAGGAAACCATCAACTTCAGCTTTGTGGAAGCCGCGTGGGAGAAGGATCTGGCCGGCAACGCCAATCCCATCCAGCTGCTCAACCCCATCGCAAGCCAGCTCAGCGTGATGCGCTCCAGCCTCATCGGCTCGCTCATGCAGGTGCTCAAGTTCAATGCCGACCGCAAGGCCGAGCGCGTGCGCGTGTTCGAGCTGGGCCGTGTCTTCCTCAAGGATGACAGCGTTGTTGACAGCGACACCACGGTCAAGGGCTTCTACCAGCCCATGCGCGTGGCGGGCCTGGCCTGGGGTGCTGGAGAACAGCTGCAATGGGGCCGCGCCGAAGCCAAGGTGGACTTCTACGACGTCAAGGGCGATGTCGAGGCGCTGCTGGCGCCGCGCAAGCCCGTGTTCGAGCCGGCCGAGCATCCGGCCATGCACCCGGGCCGCTGCGCGCGCGTGCTGCTCGATGGTCAGTCCATCGGCTTCATCGGCGAGCTGCATCCCCAGTGGCGCCAGCAATGGGATCTGGCCCAGGCGCCTGTGCTGTTCGAGCTGGAGCTCGATGCCGTGCTGGCGCGCGAGGTGCCGGTGTTCAAGCCCGTGGCCAAGCACCAGGCCGTGGAGCGCGACATTGCCGTGGTCGTGAACGAAAAGGCCACGCATGCCCAGCTGATGCAGGCGGTGGAAGCTGCCCAGACCGGCGGCCTGCTGCGCTCCGCCGTGCTGTTCGATGTGTTCCGCCCCAAGGCGCTCAAGGCCGGCGAGACAGCGGCACCGGGCGCGCTGGCGCAGGACGAAAAGAGCCTGGCCGTGCGCCTGACGCTGGGCCATGACGACAGCTCGCTGACCGATGTGCAGATCGAACAGGCCGTGCAGGCCGTGCTCGAGCAGCTGCAGCAACGCCTGGGCGCGCGCCTGCGCGCCTGATGGAAGGCCCATGCCGTGAAAGGAGATCCCGTGATGGAACTGACGGTGGAAAGTCTTGATTCGCCCGCGCTGACCAAGGCGCAGCTGGCGGACCTGCTGTTCGACGAGATCGGCCTGAACAAGCGCGAATCCAAGGAAATGGTGGATGCGTTCTTCGAGCTGATCTCGCAAAGCCTGGTGACGGGCGAGGATGTGAAGCTGTCGGGCTTCGGCAACTTCCAGATCCGCACCAAGGCACCGCGTCCGGGGCGCAACCCGCGCACGGGCGAGGCCATTCCGATCGAGGCGCGCCGCGTCGTGACCTTCCATGCGAGCAGCAAGCTCAAGGAGCAGATCCAGGAAGGCACGACGGGCTCCGCGTCCTGAAGGGTCGCCCCCCGGGGCCCGGCTTGCCGTGGCCCAGCTGTCGTCAGCCTGTCTGCCTTGCGGTGGATGGGCTGTTTTTACGACAGGGTGCTGGCCTGCAAGCGAGCTGTGCAGTAGGCTCGGCCTTCTTCCCGGATCGGCGTCCGCGCACCAGCGGCATTGCACATCCTGACCTCATCCACATTTGCCATGGCTTCACTTCTGCCCCAGATTCCCGCCAAGCGCTACTTCACCATCGGTGAGGTCGCGGATCTGTGCGACGTCAAGCCGCATGTGCTGCGCTATTGGGAGCAGGAGTTCACGCAGCTGCGTCCCATGAAGCGGCGCGGCAATCGCCGCTACTACCAGCACCACGAAGTGCTCATGATCCGGCGCATCCGTGAGCTGCTGTACGAACAGGGCTTCACCATCAACGGCGCGCGCAACCGCCTGCGTGAGGCCTCGGGGTCTGCCGTGGTTCCCGCGCTGCAGGCCGGTGTCGTGGTGTCGGCGCCGGCTGCCGCGCCGCTGCTCGGCGGCGATGCCGCGGCCAGCGTTCCGCTGGAACCGGAGGCCGTGCGCGAGGAGCTTTTGCAGATTCGTGCGCTGCTTTCTATTTGAGAGCAAAAAGCTGTATATAATTGAATTCTTCGGCGTGTAGCGCAGCCTGGTAGCGCACTTGCATGGGGTGCAAGGGGTCGCGAGTTCGAATCCCGCCACGCCGACCATAAATGAATACGGACCACAGCTTCTGGCTGTGGTCCGTTTTTCTTTGTGCCATTGCCAACCGCTACCAACCGCTGAAGGGGAGCGGCCGTTGCGCAGAGATCAGCCCTGGGCGCAGGTTGCAAGCAGCCATTGCCGGAAGGCTGCCAGCGCCGGCAGTGTCGCGTTCCTCTCGGGATAGACCAGGTAGTAGCTGCGCTGGCTGGGGATGGCGTCTCCCACCACGTGCAGCTCACCGCGCGCTATCTCCTCTTCCACCAGCACCCGTGGCACCAGGCCCACGCCCATGCCTGCCAGCACGGCCTGTATCAGGTGCGAGGTCAGCTCGAAGCTCGGCCCTATCCGCATCTGCCGGTGATCGAGCCGATAGTGCGTGAACCACTCGCTCCAGGCCTGCCGGTTGCTGGCCACCGTGAGCAGCACCTGCTGGCCCGCCCAGTCCGGCGAGGCTGCTGCCTGCCCGGCCTGCTGCAGCGCCTGCGGGCTGGCCACCGCCACCAGAAACTCGTGGTACAGGCGATGTGCGGTCAGCCCGGGCCAGTCTCCCGTGCCCACGGTGATGGCGGCGTCTATCTCTGCGCTGTCGAAATCGATATCGCCGATGCGCGAGTGGATGTGCATCGTCACCCCGGGCTGCGCCTGGTAGAAGCCATGCAGGTGCGGCAGCAGCCATTTGGAGCCGAAGGTGGGCAGGGTGGCCAGATTGAGGGTGCCACCGCCGGACTGGCGTGACATGGCCTGCAGGGTGGCGCTGCGTATGCGGCCCAGCGCGGCGCCCAGGTCGATGAAGTAGCGGCGCCCCACGTCGGTCAGGCGCACCGTGCGGCCCTCGCGGCGGAACAGGCTGATGCCCAGCTGCGCCTCCAGCGTCTGCACCTGCCGGCTGATGGCGCTCTGGCTGAGCGACAGCTCCTCGGCCGCACGCGCATAGCTTTCGTGGCGCGCGGCCGCCTCGAAGACCAGCAGCAGGGACATGGAGGGCGTCAGGCGTCGGTAATTCATGAGTTTTATGCAGTGTTTACGGCAGCAATTTTCGTTTGTTCCAGAGGAAGAGTGTAGAGATACTTGCGGCCATGGTCGGCCTGAAATCGTGTATTGCATGCATGGGTTTCCTGGGCTGATCGCCTGCAACAAAACTCCCCACCTTGCCCTCCATGTCGATTGCCCCACTGCCCCACGCCGGCGCCCCCGTGCCTGCCCAATACCTTGAGTTTCTTGAAGCACTGAAGGCCGCCGGCTTCGAGGGCGACGTGGACACGGACCATGCCAGCCGCACCGTGCTGGCCACGGACAACTCCATCTACCAGCGCATGCCGCAGGCGGCCATCTACCCGCGTCACGCCGAGGATGTGGCCAGGGCGGCGCAGGTGCTGGCGCGGCCTGAGTTCCGCGATGTGGTGCTGACACCGCGCGGCGGCGGCACGGGCACGAACGGGCAGTCGCTCACGCATGGCGTGACCATGGACTTGTCGCGGCACATGAACGGCATCCTCGAAATCAATGCCGAGCAGCGCTGGGTGCGCGTGCAGGCCGGCGTGGTCAAGGACCAGCTCAACGCCGCGCTCAAGCCATACGGGCTGTTCTTTGCCCCCGAGCTGTCCACCTCCAACCGCGCCACCATCGGCGGCATGATCAACACCGATGCCAGCGGGCAGGGCAGCTGCACCTATGGCAAGACGCGCGACCACGTGCTGGCGCTGGACTTCGTGCTGCTCGGCGGCGAGCGCCTGCACAGCGTGCCGCTGGATGCCGAGGCGCTGGAGCGCATGTGCGCCGATTCGGGCCGCATCGGCAAGGTGCACCGCACGGCACGGCGCATCAGCGAGGACCAGGCGGAGTTGATCGAGGCCAGATTCCCCAAGCTCAACCGCTGCCTCACCGGCTATGACCTGGCCCATCTGCGCGAAGGCGACGGGCGCTTCAACCTCAACAGCGTGCTGTGCGGCGCCGAAGGCTCGCTGGGCTTCGTGGTGGAGGCGCGGCTCAACGTGCTGCCCATTCCCCGCTACTCGGTCCTGGTCAACGTGCGCTATGCGGGCTTCATGGATGCGCTGCGCGATGCGCGCGCGCTGATGGCGCACCGGCCGCTGTCCATCGAGACGGTGGATTCCAAGGTGCTGTTGCTGGCCATGAAGGACTTCGTCTGGAGCAGCGTGGCCGAGTACTTCCCGCAGGACGGCCAGCGCCCTACGCTGGGCATCAACCTGGTGGAATTCAGCGGCGACGATCCGCAGGAGGTCGATGGCCGCGTGCAGGCCTTCCTCGGCCACCTGGGCGCCGACGCCTCGGTGGAGCGGCTGGGCCACACGCTGGCGGCCGGCAATGCGGCGGTGCACCGCGTCTATGCCATGCGCAAGCGCGCCGTGGGCCTGCTGGGCAACGTGGCGGGCGAGGCGAGGCCCCAGCCCTTTGTCGAAGACACGGCCGTGCCGCCCGAGAACCTGCCCGAGTTCATTGCCGAGTTCCGCGCGCTGCTGGACAGCCACGGCCTGCAGTACGGCATGTTCGGCCACGTCGATGCCGGCGTGCTGCATGTGCGCCCCATCCTGGACATGAAGAACCCCGTGGACGCCGCCCTGGTGCGCCCCATCTCCGACGCGGTGGCCGAACTCACGCAGCGCCATGGCGGCCTGCTGTGGGGCGAGCATGGCAAGGGCCTGCGCTCCGAATATGTGCCGGCCTTCTTCGGCGAGCTGTATCCCTCGCTGCAGCAGCTCAAGGCCGCCTTCGACCCGCACAACCAGCTCAACCCCGGCAAGATCGCCACGCCGCCGGCCAGCAAGACCTTGCTGCTCAAGGTGGACGGCGTCACCACGCGCGGCGAGCTGGACCGGCAGATCGACGAGCGCGTATGGCAAAGCTATGGCGCGGCCATGCACTGCAACGGCAATGGCGCCTGCTACAACTTCGATCCGGACGATGCCATGTGCCCTTCCTGGAAGGCCACGCGCCAGCGCGTGCATTCGCCCAAGGGCCGGGCCTCGCTGATGCGCGAATGGCTGCGCCTGCAGGGGCAGGCCGGCGTGAACGTGCTGGAGGTCGCGCAGCAGCCCCAGCCCTTCCTGTCCAGCCTGGCCGCGCGCTGGCGCAACAGCCGCGCGGCGCGCCGCGGCGAGGCCGATTTCTCGCACGAGGTCTATGACGCCATGGCCGGCTGCCTGGCCTGCAAGTCCTGCGCCGGGCAATGTCCCGTCAAGGTCAACGTGCCCGAATTCCGCTCGCGCTTTCTGGAGCTCTACCACCGCCGCTACCTGCGGCCCGTGCGCGACTACCTGATCGGCTCGCTGGAGTTCACCATGCCGTGGCTGGCGCGCATGCCCGCGCTCTACAACGGGGTGATGGGCTCGCCATGGATGCGCGATGTGCTCAGCCGTCGCATCGGCATGGTCGATGGCCCGCTGCTGAGCCGGCTGGACCTGGCAGCCACCTTGCGGCAATGGAAGGTGCGCGCGGCCGATGCCCAGGCGCTGGCTGCGCTCACGCCCGAGCAGCGCGCACGCAGCGTGGTCATCGTGCAGGACAGCTTTACCCGCTACTTCGAGACCGGCCAGGTGCAGGTGCTGATCGAGCTGGCGGCGCGCCTGGGATTCCAGGTCTGGCTGGCGCCGCTGCTGCCCAATGGCAAGCCGCTGCATGTGCAGGGATTCATGGGCGCCTTTGCCAAGGCGGCCATCCGCAATGCCGCGCAGCTGGCGCAACTGGCGCAGTCCGGCGTTGCGCTGGTGGGGCTGGACCCGGCCATGACGCTGGCCTATCGGCAGGAATACCTCAAGGTGCCGGGCATGGGCGAGGTGCCGAAGGTCGCGCTGCCCCAGGAGTGGCTGCTGCAGGTGCTGCCCGAGGCAGTGACCAGCGTGGCCAGCGTGGCCTACCGGCTGCTGCCGCACTGCACTGAAAAGACCAACGCGCCCGACAGCGGCAAGCAGTGGACGCAGCTTTTCGAGCGACGGGGGCTGCGCCTGAGCGTGGAGGCGACGGGCTGCTGCGGCATGTCGGGCACCTACGGGCATGAGGCGCGCAACCTCGAAACCTCCAAGACCATCTATGCCCAGTCATGGGAGAAACAGATCGAGAGCAAGCAGAACCTGGGCGAGCCGCTGGCCACCGGCTATTCCTGCCGCAGCCAGGTCAAGCGACTGTCTGCACGCCAGCTGCGCCATCCGTTGGAGGCCTTGCTGGACCACGTGCGCGCCACGCATCAGGGGTGAGAAGATGCGGGGGCTGATCGTCGCCATTTCAGGAATTTGCAGACATTTTTGAAAAATCTCTGCGTTTTCCCTGAAGGCCTGTTTTTAGTCCCTATAATTCAATGCTTCGGCGTGTAGCGCAGCCTGGTAGCGCACTTGCATGGGGTGCAAGGGGTCGCGAGTTCGAATCCCGCCACGCCGACCAAAACGCAAAGCTCCTGACGGAAACGTCAGGAGCTTTTTGCTTTGTGCGTTCGTTTTTTTGCGCGTTCGATTTTGCGCGCGATGGCGCCTTGCCGCGAAGAGCAAGGGCATGTGCAAGTGCAGCTTCGCCAGGCAGGTCCATCACGGATGGCGAGGGCAGCCAGCGCATGAAAAGTCCATGCACCGCGAAGATGCGCGTCCCGGTCTGGGCACGTAAAACCTGCACCTACAATGGCGTCTTTTGTAACTGACGATTTCTTCCTGGTCTCGCACATGATGGATGGACTGATTACCGGCAGACTCACCGGTACGCCCGAACACCGCAGCGACCGCAATCGGCGCCCCTTCATGGTGGCCCGCGTGCGTTCCGAGGCATCCGATGGCACCTCCATCCCGGTCAACGTGGTTGCATTCGATGCCCAGGCCTGCGAGGTGCTGCGCAATCTGATCGAAGGCGATGCCGTGGCGCTGCGTGGCAGCTTCACGCCCAAGGTCTGGATAGACCGCCAGGAACAACCCCACCCTGTGCTGGACGTCGTGGCCCACCAGGTAATGGCAACGCCCGAGTTCCAGGACCGCTGACGCCCGCGCTGCGGCGCCGGTTGTGAGCTACTGAAAAAACTGTCTAGCCGCAGTGTGCCGGTACGGCCGCCGCGCGCTGTGTTGGCGCTACAGTGTGCGCCTGTGTTTTTGACAGGTTACAAGGAACCGCATCCATGCCCACCAAGCGCCATTTCCTCCGCCGCACGCTCACGGCCGCCGCGATTGCCAGCACCGCCGCCATGACCCTGCTGGCCATGCCCGCGCAGGCGCAGGACAAGCCCATCAAGGTCGGCGTCACGGCCGGCCCGCACGCCCAGATCATGGAGCAGGTCAAGAAGGTCGCCGAGAAGAACGGCCTGAAGATCCAGATCGTGGAATTCGGCGACTACGTGCAGCCCAATGCCGCGCTGTCTGCCGGTGACCTGGACGCCAACAGCTACCAGCACCGCCCCTACCTCGACGCCCAGGTGCGCGACCGCGGCTACAAGATCGGCTGGGTGGCCGACACGGTGAATTTCCCCATCGGCATCTATTCCAAGAAGATCAAGCAGCTGGCCGACCTGCCCCAGGGCGCCAAGTTCGGCATCCCCAACGATCCCACCAACGGTGGCCGCGTGCTGCTGCTGCTGCAGGCCCAGGGCCTGATCAAGCTCAAGGAAAGCGCGGGCCTGAAGGCCACGCCGCTGGACGTGGTCTCCAACCCCAAGAAGCTGCGCTTCGTGGAGCTGGACGCAGCCCAGCTGCCACGCTCGCTGGATGACCTGGACGCCTCGGCCATCAACACCAACTTCGCGATCTCGGCGGGCCTGAACCCCAAGACCGATGCCATTGCGCAGGAAAACGCCAAGAACCCCTATGTGAACATCCTGGTCGCGCGCGATGCCGACAAGGGCAAGCCCTGGGTGGCGCAGCTGATCAAGGCCTACCACTCCGATGAAGTGCGCCAGTTCATCGATGTGCAGTTCAAGGGATCGGTGATTCCTGCGTTTTGAAGAACGCACCCCCTGAGGCGCTGACGCGCCTTCCCCCTCTCTACCCGCTTCGCGGGGGAGGGGGACGACACCCTCGGTGCGGGGCGGCGCGGCCGGCGTAGGCCCTTCCTCGGTGTCCCCCGGGTTGGGCCTTGGTGGTGCCATCGCCATGACCCGTACTAGTGGGCGCGAGCTCGCAAAGCTGCCGATTTCGGCAGCTTTTTTTATTCTCCCAGCACTCTGAAGTATTCGGTCAGCGGTGCGCGGGTGGTCTGGGTTCGGTTGACGGGGGCGGCCTCGTCGGGCCAGCCCAGGGCCAGGCCGCAGACGATGTGCTCGCCGGGCGCAAGGTCGAGCACGCGGCGCACGGTGTCGGGGTAGGAGGCCAGGGCGCCGATGGCGCAGCTGCCCAGGCCCTGGGCGGCTGCGGCCATTTGCAGGCCGTACAGGGTCATGCCCAGGTCCATGTAGCCGCCTGCGCCGAAGCGGGCGTCGATGCTCACGACCAGGGCCACGGGCGCGTCGAAGAAGCGGTAGTTGCGGCCGAACTGCGCGTCGCGCCCTGCGCGGTCCTCGCGGGCCACGCCCAGGGCGCTGTACAGGGCCTGGGCCGACGCCACCTGGCGCTTGCGCAGCGCCATGGGCATGGGGCGGGGGAAGTAGCCGTAGTCCTCGCGCTCAGGTGCTCCGCCTTGCCAGTCGGCCAGCAGCGCCTGTGTGAGTGCGCCGCGCAGGCTGCCGCGCACCTGGATGAACTGGCCGGGCTGCAGGTTGCCGCCGCTGGGCGCCCGGCGGGCCGATTGCAGCAACTGGTGCAGCAGCGCGTCCGGCACGGGATCGGGCCGGTAGGCGCGCACGGAGCGGCGCGCGTGCACCAGGGCTTCATGCGCATCGCCAAAGGGAAGGGTGTCGGACGGTGGGTTGGCGGACATGGGAAATGCGGAGTCCATGGATTCAAAGCGCCTGCACCAGGCAGGCCGCGCCTATGCCGCCCGCACCGGCAATGGCGGCCAGCCCCAGGGCCGGTCTGTGGGCTGCTGGCGTGCGGTGCAGGTCGCAGAGCATGCGCACCAGCGCAACCGCGCCCGATGCGCCTATGGGATGGCCGCGCGCCAGGCCACCGCCGCCGGTGTTGAGCTGCTGCAGCGGCAGGCCCAGGGTTTCGGCAAAGGCCAGGGCCTGCACGGCGAAGGCATCGTGCAACTCCACAGCCTGGAGCTCTGCCGCAGTCAGGCAAGGCAGCTGCAGCGCTGCGGCTGCACGCTCCAGCACCTGCTGGGCCGCCAGTGCGGCGGCGACCAGCGGTGTTTCGGGCGCATGGCCCAGCGAGGCACTGGCCACCCAGCGGGCGCGTGGCTGCAGGCCCAGGCGTGCACAGGCCTGCGGCGTGGCCAGCAGCACCAGGGCTGCGCCATCGGCCTTGGGCGAGATGGTGGGCGTGCTCAGCGCATGGCGCTGGCGTGCATGGGCGTCAACGGCGCCAGCCGCTTCGGCCACCACGGGCATGCGGGCAACGCGGGCCGGGTTCAAGGCGCGCGGATAGGCGTCATGGTCCAGCCCGGCCATGGGCACGATCTCTTGGGCCAGCCGGTCGCGGTGCGCGAGCGCCAGCGCGTGGCTGTGGATGGCATGGGCCTCCTGAACGGCGCGGGTGATGCCGTGGGCCAGTGCATGGTCTGCGGCCGATTGCAGCAGGTCCAGGTCGCGTGCGGGGTCGGGAGCGAACGCGGGGCGGTCATAGGTGACGGGCAACTCGCCTGCATGGCGCGGGCGTGTCTGGCGGATGGGGGCACGGCTCCAGGCCTCGGCACCACCGGCCACCACGATATCGGCCTGGCCCGACAGCAGCAGGCCCGCAGCCAGGGCCACGCTGTCCAGGCCTGAGCAGCACTGGGTATCCACGCTGTGGGCCGCGCAGCGCTCCGGCAGGCCCGCAGCCAGGGCCAGCATGCGGGCCGGGTTGCCGCCTGCGCCCAGGGCGTTGCCTAAGACCACGGCATCCACGGCATCCACGGCCCGGGCAGGCAGGCCGGCCCGGGCCAGCAGGGCCTGGAGCACGGGCGCGCCCAGTTCGTGCGCCGCAAGCTCGCGCAGCGCACCGCCCACGGGGGCGACGGGGCTGCGCGCCCAGGCCAGGATGACGGGGGCGTCTTGCGGGTTCATGGCAGGGGCAGCAGCGCGGGTTCGCCGGGCAGGGCCTGGCCAGTGTCCGTGGCCGCCAGCATGCGCGCCAGACGGCCGTGGTCGGTCTTGCCGCTGGCGGTCTGCGGCCAGTCGGCGCAGCTCCACCATTGGCGCGGCAGCTTGTAGCTTTCCAGCCGCTCGCGCAGCCAGGCCGCCAGCGCCTGTGCGGAGCCTGCGGGCGCGGCGCCGTGCCATTGCACGACGGCGTGCACCTGCATGCCGCGCAGCGCGTCGGGCAGGCCTTGGATGGAGACCTGGGCCACGCCCGGGTGCGCGGCCAGCAGGGTTTCGACTTCTTCGGGGAACAGGTTCTTGCCCTGGGTGACGAGCATGCGGCTCTGGCGCCCGGCCAGGCACAGCTGGCCGCCGGCATCGATATGGCCCATGTCGCGCACGGACAGCCATTCGCCATCGCGCAGCGCGGCCGTGCCATCGCGCGCCTCGCCCACATAGTCCATGAACAGCATGGGGCTGCGCATGTAGATCAGGCCGTCCTCGCCCGGCTGCAGGGGCTGGTCGCCGGGCTGCTGCGTGGCGGGGCGGATCTGTAACTGCACATTGCTGAAGGGCCGGCCCACGGCCTGGGGCGGGGCCTGTTCGTCGGCCTCCATCCAGGCGATGAAGCTGGCTTCCGAGGCGCCGTAGAACTCGATGATGCGTGCGCGCGGAAACAGCGCGCGCAGGGCCGGGGTCTGGGCGCGCATCCAGCGCGCGCCGCTGATCATGATCAGCTCCACCTCGGGGATGGGCGCCAGCGCGCGGTGTGCGGCCCATTGCAGCATCAGCAGCAACTGGCTGGGCACGGCGACCAGACAGGGCGCCTCGCCGCGCGCCAGCGAGGCCAGGCAGCGCGCCGCCGAGAACCGCTCCTGCACCACGGCGCCTTCGCCGCACCACAGGCCCTGCATCACGCCGAACAGGAACAGCGAATGCGAGATGCGCCCGGGCGCCATGGTGCGCTGCGCGGCCACGGCGCCGAAGTCCTGCAGGCAGACGCGAAAGCTCTCTGTCCACGAACGGTGGTGGCGCATGAAGCCCTTGGGCAGCCCGGTGCTGCCCGAGGTGAAGCCGGTGTAGAAGGCGCCGGTGGCGGTGGCCTCGGCCAGAGCGCTGGGCGCCGTGGGTAGCCAGCCCTCGATGCGGCTGCGCACGGCATCGGGCCAATCAGGGTCGGCCACGGCGGCGCAGCGGCCGCTGTGCAGGATGGCGAGGAATTCGACGATGGCATCCACGGTGCTGGCGCTGCCGCCCGTGTCCAGCAGCAGCATCTCTGGCGCCTGGCCGGCCACCAGCGCGGCCGAGCGCTGCAGCACGGCGGCATGCAGCGCGGCAAAGCTCCATTGGCCCGCCTCGCTTTGCAGCGCCAGCGCATCGGGGCGCTGCCGGGCCCAATGCTCCAGCGGGCCATGGACCAGGGTCCACGGGTACTGCAGCGGCGCGGCCAGCGGGTGGGGCGCGAGTGGCTCAACCATGCTGACGGCCTCCGAACGGCCAGTCCGGCATGCCGCGCGCCACCGTGTGCACCACCAGGGCGCACAGCACGCACTTGATCAGATCGCCGGGCACGAACAGCAAGGTGGCCATGAAGGCCTGCGACAGGCTGAGCTTGGCCATCAGCATGAGGCCCAGCACGCCAAAGGCATGCAGGGCCACCAGCCCGCCCAGCGCCGAGGCTGCAAAGGCGCTGAATGCCACGCGCCGGGGCGCGCCCTGGGGCAGCGCACGCATGACCAGGCCGGCAATGCAGGCCGCCAGCGGGTAGCCCAGCAGGTAGCCGGCCGAGGGCGCCATGAAGACGGCAATGCCGCCGCGCCCGCCCGACAGCAGGGGCAGGCCCACGGCCACGGCCGCGAGGAACAGCAGCATGGACTGCATGCCGCGCCAGGGGCCGAGCATCACGCCGGCCAGCATCACGCCCAGCGACTGGATGGTGATGGGCACGCCCAGCGGCAGGTCGATCTTGGGAATCAGGCCCATGACCGCCATCAGCGCCGCAAACAGCGAGACCTGGGCCATGGAGCGCGCGGAGGCGCGTGAGACGGTGGAGGGGGCGGTCATGGACGTTTCTCGGAAGGTTCTCGCAAGGCTCTTGCGTATGGATCGGTCGGGAAATGGGGCAGGGCAGGCCTCAGCGGCCCAGGCGCGCCCACAGCGCGTCGGACACGCGGCGCGTGGCCTGCAGCATGTGGATGGTCAGCGGCGCAATCAGGCGCAGGCCGCCGGCACGGCCCGTGCGCAGCCGGTGGGCATCGTCCATGCGCTTCCACTGCACGAAGAAATGCTCGGTGAAACGCAGCATCAATGCCAGCTGCAGGGCCACCTGTTCGGGGGAGATGCCGATGCGCTCCAGCGGCGCCAGCAGCCGCTCCAGCACATCGACCAGATCGCTGGGGCGTGTGCTCACGGTCAGCGCCATGCCCAGCGTGGAGGCGCAGACCAGGCGCAGCGCGCTGGCGGCGGCCAGGGCGTAGTGCTGCATCCACGCATGGAAGGCAGCGACCAGCAAGGCGGCCACGGTGACCGACAGCATGAGCCGCCGTGCGCCCTCGGTGGCGCGGCCCAGCGACAGCCACAGCAGGCCGCAGGCGGCGCCGGCCAGGGCCAGCAGCCACGGTGAATCGATGAGGAACAGGCCCGTTCCCAGCAGCGCCATGAGCAGCAGCTTGCGGCCCGCGCTCCAGGCATGGAGCCAGCTGGTGTATTCGCTGTAGAGGCTTCCCATGGCGGCCGGCTCCTGCGTCAGTCCTGCGCTTGCAGCCGCCGGGCCACGTCGGCTTCATAGGCCGCGCAGACCTCATGGCCGGGGCCCTCTGCGCGCACTTTGCCGCGCTCCAGCCAGAGCACGCGGCCAAAGCTGCGCACGTGGTCCAGCACATGGGTGGAGACCAGCACCTGCTGCTCGGCGGCCGCGATGTCCCGGGCCAGCCGCGCCTGGCCCGGCAGGTCCAGGCTGGCGAAGGGCTCGTCCAGCAGCAGCACGCGCGGCGCGGCAATGAGCAGGGCCAGCCAGCACACCTGCTGGCGCTGGCCCTGGCTGAGCCCGGCCACGGCGCGCGGTGCCCAGTCGGCCAGGCCGCGGCTGGCCAGCAGGGCACGGGCGCGCTCCGTGGCCTCGCGCCGCGAGATGCCCGAAGGGCGCAGACCCAGGGCCAGCTCTTCCTCCACGGTGGGGAAGATGATCTGGTCGTCGGGGTTCTGGAACATCAGCCCGACCTGGCCCGGGCGCTGTGCACGGGCCTCGTGCAGTTCGGTGCCGTCCAGCAGCACGCGCCCGGCCTCGGGCGCATCCAGGCCGCACAGCAGGCGGAACAGGCTGGTCTTGCCGGCGCCGTTGTCGCCGATGAGGCCCACGCGCGGCTCGTCCAGCCGCAGGTCGAGGCCGTCAAAGACTGTTGTGATGCCGCGCCGCAGGCGCACGGCTTCCACGCGCAGGCTGGCGGTGCTGGCAGGGCGGTCGGCAGTTCGGGAGGATTCGGGCATGGCAAAGGAAAGCGGGCACTTACCTGTAATGCACGCAACCGCAAGGGATCTTGCCGTTGTACAGGCCTGTCGGGGGCGGATTCTAGCAATGCCGTCCAGGCCGTACATCAAGGCTTGAAAGACGGCAATCGATATAAGCACCGTATTTTTTATTCTTTTGTTTGAACAACGTTTTGCAACACACTCGTTAGAACACTAATGACGGCAGATCCTGGGGATTCGCCTGTGCTTGGCGACGACGCAAGACAACGCATGCCCATCGGCTTGCAACTGCGTCCAACTGCGGAGCACAGGGCCCGGAAATTGCGCGCCATTGCCTGGAGATGGCGGTGCAAAGGCTGCCGTTGCCGATCCCAGGACCGTTTTCACTGCCGAACCGAGACTCCATGACCGTCCAGACCGCCCATTTGGCCCCGGAAAACGCGCTGATCCGCCTGCGCGACCTGCAAAAGAAATTTGTAACAGCCGATGGCAAGCACTTCGATGCCGTGCGTTCGGTATCGCTGGACATCGGCCAGGGCACGGTCTTCGGCCTGATCGGCAAGAGCGGCGCGGGCAAGTCCACGCTGCTGCGCCTGATCAACCTGCTGGAGCGTCCCGACAGCGGCGAGGTGGTGGTGGCAGGCCAGCGCCTGACCGACCTGGGCCGCCGCGCGCTGCGCGAGGCGCGCCAGAACATCGGCATGATCTTTCAGCAGTTCAACCTGCTGCAGAACGCCACCGTGTTCGAGAACGTGGCATTTCCGCTGCGCATCCACGGTGGCCATTCGCGTGCCCAGATCGAGCAGCGCGTGCGCGAGTGCCTGGACATCGTCGGCCTGACCGACAAGGCAGCCAGCCATCCTGCCCAGCTGTCGGGCGGCCAGAAGCAGCGCGTGGCGATTGCGCGCGCCTTGGCGCCGCGCCCGCAGGTGCTGCTGTGCGACGAGCCCACCTCGGCGCTGGACAGCGAGACCACGCGCTCCATCCTGGCCACGCTGGCGGACATCAACAGCCGCCTGGGCGTGACCATCGTCATCGTCACGCACGAGCTGGCCGTCGTCGATGCGCTGTGCAGCGAAGTGGCCATCATCGAGCAGGGCCAGGTGGCCGAACGCTTCACGCTGCCCGCCCTGCCGCAGGGCCGTGCCTACGAGGCGCCGCAGCGCGCCACGCTGCTGGGCAGCGAACTCGAGGCCCTGCGCGTGGAGCGCGCCGACAAGGCTCTGCGCGAGCGCGGCGCCACCCGCCCCGTGGTGCTGCGCGCCGTGGGCGGCTCCGAGCACTGATGGGGCTTTCGCCCGTTCCCGCTTTTCGCCTCTTCCTGTTTTTCCTTCTTTTCGATTCCGCATTCCCATGTCTGAAAACATCGTCGAAATCCTGCCCGAGCTGTGGCTGGCCATGGGCCAGACCCTTTTGATGCTGGGCATCGGCCTGTCGGCCGCCGTGCTGATCGGCGGCCCGCTGGGCGTGCTGCTGTTCCTGCTGGGTCCCGGCCAGTCGCTGGACAACCGCCCGGCCTTCGCCGTGCTGAACTGGACGGTCAACACCGTGCGGTCCTTCCCCTTCATCATCTTGCTGGTCGCGCTGGTGCCCTTCACGCGCTGGCTGGCCGGCACCTCCATCGGCCCGCTGGCTGCGGCCGTGCCGCTGTCCGTGGCGGCCATTCCCTACCTGGCACGCCTGGTGGACCAGTGCCTGCGCGATGTGCCGCGCGGCGTGATCGAGGCCGCGCACGCCATGGGCGCCTCGGAGCTGCAGATCGTCTGGCGCGTGCTCATCGTCGAGGCGCGCTCGGGCCTGGTGCTGGCGCTGACCGTGCTGGCCGTGAGCTTTCTGTCGTACTCGGCCATTGCCGGCGTAGTGGGCGGCGGCGGCATTGGAGACCTGGCCATCCGCTACGGCTACTACCGCTTCCAGACCGATGTGATGGTGCTCACCGTGACCATCCTCGTGGCCATGGTCCAGGTCATCCAGTTCGTGGGCAACACGGCGGCCCGCCGCCTGGACAAGCGCGGCTGAGCGCGCTGTCCAGACCCGCTTTCTTCTTTCTTCCCGCTCTCTCCCAAAAAAGGATTCCGAAATGACCGCATCCCTTTCCTTCGTGCGCCGCCATCTGCTGGCCTCGGCCGCCGCCCTTGCCGCTGCCAGCGTGCTGGCGCTGCCCGCCCACGCCCAGGCCGACAAGAAGCAGCTGGTGATCGGCGGCACGGCAGGCTCCAACATCGACCAGCTCAAGCAGGGCATCGTGCCGCTGCTGCAAAAGAAGGGCTACCAGGTCAAGCTGGTGGAGTTCAACGACTACGTGCAGCCCAACCTGGCGCTGGCCCAGGGCTCGCTGGATGCCAACTTCTTCCAGCACCGTGTCTACCTGCAGAAGTTCGCGGCCGACCAGAAGCTGGATCTGGTGGAGCTGGTGCAAGGCCCCATTGCCCCGCTGGGCGTGTACTCCAAGACCCGCAAGACCCTGGCCGAGGCCAAGGAAGGCGACCGCGTGACCCTGCCCAACGACCCGAGCAACCTGGCGCGTGCCCTGGTGCTGCTGGAGCAGGCCGGGCTGATCAAGGCCAAGCCCGGCATCGATCCGCTGCGCGTATCTGAAAAGGACCTGGCCGAGAATCCGCGCAAGCTCAAGTTCATCCCGCTGGAAGCCGCACAGCTGCCGCGTTCGCTGGGCGACACCGAGTACGCCATCATCAACGGCAACTTCGCCATCTCTTCGGGCCTGAAGCTGACCGAGGCCGTCTCGCTGGAAAAGACCCCCGACCACTACCTGAACGTGGTGGCCATCAAGAAGAAGGACCAGGGCACGGCATGGGCCAAGGACCTGGCCGAGGTCTACCGCTCCGCCGAATTCAAGGCCGTGGTGGACAGCAAGTTCCAGGGCTACGCCAAGCCCTCCTTCCTACAGTGAGCCTGCTGAAGGCGGCCACATAATGGCTGCTTGCGGGAGGTGCCCCTCCCGCCTCTTTCCCGCCCGTTTCCCGCCACTTCCTCCAGGAGCAATGCATGAGCCAGATCAAGGTCGCTGTCATCGTGGGCAGCCTGCGCAAGGATTCCTTCAACCGCAAATTCGCCGACGCCATTGCGCGCCTGGCGCCCGAAGGCCTGGTCTTCGAGCAGGTCGCCATCGACAACCTGCCCCTGTACAACCAGGACCATGACGGCAATGAGGTGGACGTGGTCAAGCAGTTCCGCGCCCAGATCCAGTCGGCCCAGGCCGTGCTGTTCCTGACGCCCGAGTACAACCGCTCGATTCCCGGTGTGCTCAAGAATGCGCTGGACCAGGGCTCGCGCCCCTACGGCAAGAGCGTCTGGGCCGGCAAGCCCGCTGCCGTGGCCGGCGTCTCCGTGGGTGCCATCGGCACGGCGCTGGCGCAGCAGCATCTGCGCAATGTGCTGGCCTACCTGGACATGCCCACGCTGGCCCAGCCCGAAATCTTCATCCAGGCCAAGGACGGCCTGTTTGCCGAAGACGGCTCCATCGGCACCGGCAGCCGCGACTTCGTGAACGGCTTCGTGCAGAAGTTCGCTGCCTGGGCGCGCAAGCACCAGTGAGCGGTGCGGCAAGGCCGCTCAAGACACAAAAAAGCCCGGCAATGCCGGGCTTTTGCGTTGCGGCTCCTGTGAGCGCAGAGGTCAGGAAGCGTCAGAAACGTCAGGAAGCGGGAGACGGGTTGGCAATCGCCGCAGCAGGGCGTGCGGCGGACGATGCCTTCTCGCGCGCCTGGGCCTGGTCGATGGCGTCGATGATCACCACGCCCGTCGACTTGACGCCGGGCGCCGAAAAGCCCGCACCGGGCGTCACGCCGGGATGGGCCAGCAGCTTGCGCGTCATTTCCTGGTTCAGCTGCTGCTGGCTGGGCTTGGCGGGGGTGGGCGCTGCGGCGGGCTGCTCGGGCTCCTCGGGCGCAGGTGCCTCGTCGGTGTTGCGCACATAGCTGCGGTACACGCGCGAATTGAGCTGCTCCTGATCCTGCTCGCGCTGGTACTGCATGAACTGGTAGACGCCGATGCCCAGCACGGTAATGGCCAGCAGGGACACGGCAATCACCGTGATCACCAGGTTTTCATCGGACGGCGGGCGGACATGGACATGGACAGGGCCGCGGGGCCGGGCATGGGGACGGTGGCTTGTGGCTGGCATGGATGGAAGGCAGTGAATGCAATAAGGCTGCCTGGATATCGGCAGGTCCGCCGTCCTTCTGAAATACAGACGGTTCGTGTCGGACAAGGCCGCGAATATGGCGGTGATGGTTCAGCCTACCAGCTTCGTGTGTCTGCGAAAGCCCATCGCGCATTGCTTTTTTCAAAGGAGGTGCAGAGGCGGATACCTCTTTTATTCGCCACAGTCCATTGGGAGCATTCCGGACGGCCCGGCACGGCCGCTGTCGTGCCTATCCAAAAGCAAAAGCGCCTGGGCCGAAACCCAGGCGCTTGTCCATTCATTGAGCAGGCAGCCCCTGCGGGCTGCAATGGCCATCAGGCGGCGATGGCCGCTTCCTGATTGGCGGCAGCCGCTGCACGCACGATGTCGCTGCGGGCCGACTCCAGGGCCTTGGCCTTGGACTCATCGCCCATGGCCACGCCTTCTGCGCGCACGATGCTCACATCGGTGATACCCAGGAAGCCGAACACCGTCTTCAGGTAGCTTTCCTGGTGCTCCAGGGCCTGGCCCATTTCGCTGGTGGAGTACACGCCGCCGCGCGTGGAGGCCACGATGACCTTCTTGCCCTTGGCCAGGCCTTCGGGGCCGGCTGCGGTGTAGCGGAAGGTGCGGCCGCCCTGGGCGATGCGGTCGATCCAGGCCTTGAGCTGGCTGGAGATGGTGAAGTTGTAGAACGGAGCGCCGACCACGACCACATCGGCCGCCAGGAACTGGCTCACCAGGGCTTCGGATATGGCGTTCTGTGCGCGCTCGGCTTCCGTCGTGGCGGCCTGGCCGGTGCGAAAGCCCATGGACACTGCGTTCAGATGGTCGGGGGCGTTCACGGCCAGATCCAGGTATTCGACCTTGGCGCCGGGGTTGGCGGCGACCAGGGCAGCCACGGTCTGGGCGGTCAGCTGGCGGGACACCGAAGCGGCGCCGGTGATGGAAGAGTCGATGTGCAGCACTTGCATGGAAAAGCTCCTGAGATGTCGGTTGGGATCGCGGTTGGGATCGGCCACTCGGGAAAGCTTGTAGGGCCGACGATGGGATCAATTGTGAATTTGGACAGAGTCTTTGATAAGCCGCCGAAATTGCGATAGATTGTCCTGAATTTGCAGTCAATGAGCACAGGGGAGGGATGCGCGACATGATGGATCTCAACGACATGCTGTACTTCGCCGAGGTGGTGGAGCGCGGCGGCTTTGCCTCTGCCGGGCGGGCGCTGGGCATACCCAAGTCGCGGCTGTCGCGGCGGGTGGCGGAGCTGGAGGCCCGGCTGGGCGTGCGCCTGCTGCAGCGCACCACGCGCAAGCTCTCGCTGACCCAGGTGGGTGAGGCCTATCTGCGCCATTGCCAGGCCATGCGCGATGCGGCCCTGGCCGCCGCCGACACCGTGGCCGAGGTGCAGACCGAGCCGCGCGGCACCATCCGCGTGAGCTGCCCCGTGACCCTGGCCCAGACCGTGCTGGGCGAGCTCATGCCCCAGTTCCTGCAGCGCTGCCCGCTGGTGCATGTGGAGATGCAGGTGACCAACCGGCCCGTGAACCTGGTGGAGGAGGGCATCGACGTGGCGCTGCGCGTGCGCCCCAGCCTGGAGGACAGCGGCTCCATGGTCGTCAAGCGGCTGGATGTGGCGCGCCAGATCCTCGTGGCCAGCCCGGAGCTGCTGGAGCGCCAGGGCACGCCGCGTGCATTGGTCGACCTGCAGCACCTGGACAGCATGTCCATGTCGGCGGTGGATGGCCAGTCCAGCCTGCTGCTGGTCGGCCCCGAAGGCCGCGAGCAACGCCTGCAGCTGCAGCCGCGCTACGTGGTGGATGACCTGCTGACGCTGAAATTCGCGGCGCTGGCCGGCAGCGGCATGTGCTGGCTGCCTGACTACATGTGCCACGAGGAACTGGCCGAGGGCCGGCTCGTCCATCTGCTGCCGGGCTGGGAGCCGCCCCAGGGCATCGTGCACGCGGTCTTTCCCTCGCGGCGCGGCCTGGCGCCGGCCGTGCGGCATTTCCTGGACTTCCTCGGCGAGACCGTGCCGGGGCGCAACAGCCATGCCACGCGCGAGCCGGCGGCACGCTAGGGTTGGGTTGCACCTCTCCACGCCATAAGAAAACAACAAAACGTTCGTTGGGATAGTTGGCGGTGTTCTCCACAATCGGGGCCCATGTCCAGCAATGGACAGTCCAGGAGAACCCATGAATCCCCACCGCATCATCATCGTGCCCGGCTGGCGCAACTCCGGTCCTGACCACTGGCAAAGCCTGTGGGCGCAGCAGCTGCCGCATGCTGAGCGCGTGGAGCAGGACGACTGGCTGGTGCCCCACCGCGATCCCTGGGTGGCCGCGCTGGAGCAACTGGTGCTGTCCCGGCCCGAACCGGTGGTGCTGGCCGCCCACAGCCTGGGCTGCATCACGGCCGCGCACCTGGGCCCCGAGGCCAGTGCGCGCGTGCGCGGTGCGCTGCTGGTGGCGCCGGCCGATCCCGAGCGCCGTGCCCAGCTGGCCGACTTTGCGCCCGTGCCCTATGCGCCACTGCCGTACCGCAGCGTGCTGGTGGCCAGCAGCAACGACCCCTACTGTCCGATCCGCCGGGCCGGCGCCTATGCGCGGGCCTGGGGAAGCGAGTTCGTGCGGCTGCAGAATGCGGGGCACATCAATGTCGAATCAGGCTTTGGCGACTGGCCCCTGGGCCTGGCGCTGCTGCAGTCGCTGATGCAGGGCGACAGCTGGCAGCCGGCCCAGCCCCGGCCTGCCGTGCGTTCGCCGCGCTCGCCGCGTCCGCCACGTGTGGCGGCTGCGCATGCCTCCGTCTCTGCGGGTACTGGCGCTGGCGCGCCATGGGCTGCCGGTCTGTGATGGGCCGGCGGGTGACCGCGGGCAGGGCAGGTTCTTTATATGGTGACAGGCCATTAACAAACAAAAATATATTCTTTTGAGTTTTAAGTCAGCGTTCGCACAATGTGACTGTCTGTGAATACACCGCAGAGATGTCCACTAATAAAAGGCAGCGAACCATGCATTCTTTGAAGCTCAAGACTTTGTTGGCCACCCTGGCGCTGGCCGCCGCGGGAACGGTATCGGCGCAGAACCAGCTGCTCAACGTTTCCTACGACGTGGCACGCGAGTTCTACAAGGACTACAACGCCGCCTTCGTCGCCCACTACAAGAAGACCAAGGGTGTGGACATCAAGGTGGACCAGTCGCACGGTGGCTCCAGCGCCCAGGCGCGTGCCGTCAACGACGGCCTGGCCGCCGACGTGGTGACCTTCAACACCACCACCGACGTGCAGTTCCTGGCCGACAGCGGCGTGGTCGCCAAGGACTGGGCCAAGAAATTCCCCAATGACGCCTCGCCCACCACATCGACCATGCTGTTCCTGGTGCGCAACGGCAATCCCAAGAACATCAAGGACTGGAGCGATCTGATCCGTCCCGACGTGAAGGTCGTGGTGGTCAATCCCAAGACCGGCGGCAATGGCCGCTACGCCTACCTGGCGGCCTGGGGTTCGGTGCGCGAGAAGGGCGGCACCGACGCGCAGGCGGCCGAGTTCGTGCAGCAGCTCTACAAGAACGTGCCCGTGCTGGGCAAGGGCGGCCGCGACGCGACCAGCATCTTCCTGCAGCGCAATATCGGCGACGTGCTGATCACGTTCGAATCCGAAGTGGTCTCCGTGGACCGCGAATTCGGCAAGGGCAAGGTCGATGCCGTCCATCCCTCGGTGTCCATCGTGGCCGAGAACCCCGTGGCCGTGGTCGAGCGCACCGTGGCCAAGAAGGGCACGGGCCAGCTGGCGCACGACTACCTGGCCTGGCTGTACTCCGACGAAGCCCAGGAAATCGCCGCACAGCACGCGCTGCGCCCCCGCTCCGAGGCCGTGCTCAAGAAGCATGCCGATGTGTTCAAGCCCATCAAGCAGTTCACCGTGGCCAAGTATTTCGGCTCGCTGTCCGAAGCCCAGAAGGTGCACTTCAACGACGGCGGACAGTTCGACAAGATCTACGTCCCCGGCAAGTAAGCACGCAAGCAGGCATGAAGGCGGCGCAGTCCGCCTGAGGCCCCCTCCCCACATTGGCTGATTTGGAATCCAACATGGTGTCTGCCGTTCCGACCAGCCCAAGGCCTGGCGCCGACGCTCCTGTGCCCGCACCGTCCGGTGCGGCGCGCAAAGGGCGCGGCGCCAAGCGCGTTTTGCCCGGCTTCGGGCTGACCTTGGGCTATACGCTGTTTTATCTGAGCCTGATCGTGCTGATCCCGTTGTCGGCACTGCTGTTCAAGACCTTCTCGCTCACCTGGCCCCAGTTCTGGGAGGCCGTGGCCTCGCCGCGCGTGCTGGCCTCGTACCGGCTGACGTTTGGCGCCTCGTTTGCGGCGGCCTGCGTGAACCTGGTGTTCGGCTTGCTGATCGCATGGGTGCTGGTGCGCTACAAGTTCCCGGGCAAGAAGATCGTCGATGCCCTGGTGGACCTGCCCTTTGCCCTGCCCACGGCCGTGGCCGGCATTTCGCTGACCGCCTTGCTGGCCGGCAACGGCTGGGTGGGCCAGTACCTGGAGCCCTACGGCATCCAGCTGGCCTTCAACCCGAACGGCGTGGTCATTGCGCTGATCTTCATCGGCCTGCCCTTTGTCGTACGCACGGTGCAGCCGGTGCTGGAAGACTCCGAGAAGGAGCTGGAAGAGGCTGCCACCAGCCTGGGCGCCTCGCGCTGGCAGATCTTCTACAAGGTAATCCTGCCGGCCATCACGCCCGCGCTGCTCACGGGCTTTGCCATGGCCTTTGCACGCGCCATCGGCGAGTACGGATCGGTCATCTTCATCGCGGGCAACATGCCCATGATTTCTGAAATCACACCGCTGATCATCATCGGCAAGCTGGAGCAATACGACTACGCGGGCGCCACGGCCGTGGCCGTGGTGATGCTGCTGTTCTCCTTCGTGATGCTGCTGGTCATCAACGCGCTGCAGGCATGGCAGCGCAAGCATTCGGGAGGGGCTTGAGATGGCGTTGTCTCCACAGGAAGCATTGCTTCTCAAGATCATTGGCGCGGTGCTGGTCGCCGTGCTGGTGCTGTACAGGCTCACCGCGCCCCCGAAGGGCCGCCGCGAAAAGCTCACCACCACCGAGCCGCGCGCCGTGCGCTGGATTCTCACGGGCATTGCGCTGATCTTCATCGGCCTGTTCCTCGTGCTGCCACTGGCGGCCGTGTTCACCGAGGCGCTGCGCAAGGGCTGGGATGCCTATGTCGCCGGCCTGCAGGAGCCCGATGCCTGGTCGGCCATCAAGCTGACCCTGATCACGGCGCTGATCGCCGTGCCGGTGAACCTGGTGTTCGGCGTGGCGGCGGCCTGGTGCATCGCCAAGTTCGAGTTCCGGGGCAAGGCCTTTCTGATCACCCTGATCGACCTGCCGTTCTCGATCTCGCCCGTGGTGGCGGGCCTGATGTACGTGCTGGTGTTCGGTGCCCATGGCTGGTTCGGCCCCTGGCTGGCCGAGCATGACATCAAGATCATCTTCGCCGTGCCCGGCATCGTGCTGGCCACCATCTTCGTGACCTTCCCCTTCATCGCCCGCGAGCTGATCCCGCTGATGCAGGCGCAGGGAAGCGACGAGGAGCAGGCTGCCATCGTGCTGGGTGCCACGGGCTGGCAGACCTTCTGGAAGGTCACCGTGCCCAACATCAAGTGGGGCCTGCTGTACGGCGTGATCCTGTGCAATGCGCGTGCCATGGGCGAGTTCGGCGCGGTGTCGGTGGTCTCGGGCCACATCCGCGGCCAGACCAACACCATTCCGCTGCATGTGGAGATCCTCTACAACGAGTACCAGTCCGTTGCCGCCTTCGCTGCCGCCTCGCTGCTGGCCCTGCTGGCGCTGGTGACCCTGGTCATCAAGTCGGTGGCCGAGTGGCGTGCCGAGCAGCAGGCCAAGGCCGCTGCCGACCTGCCTCCCGAGCGCCCCACGGCGGCATCCCAGGCTTCCCAGGCATCCCAGGTGCCGCAGGTGTCCTGAACCTCGGCCCCGACCAGACAAAAGCAAGAGCAAGAGCAAGACCATGAGCATTGAAATACGCAACGTCAGCAAGCAGTTCGGCGATTTCCAGGCCCTGCGCGATGTGAGCCTGGACATCCAGTCCGGCGAACTCATCGCACTGCTCGGCCCCTCGGGCTGCGGCAAGACCACGCTGCTGCGCATCATCGCGGGCCTGGAGACGCCTGACGTGGGCAGCATCCACTTCAGCGGCGAAGACACCACCGATGTCCATGTGCGCGAGCGCAACGTGGGCTTCGTGTTCCAGCACTACGCGCTGTTCCGCCACATGACCGTGTTCGAGAACGTGGCCTTCGGCCTGCGCGTGAAGCCGCGCAGCCAGCGCCCCAGCGAGGCCCAGATCCGCGAGAAGGTGATGAGCCTGCTCAAGCTGGTGCAGCTGGACTGGATTGCCGAACGCTTCCCGTCCCAGCTGTCGGGCGGCCAGCGCCAGCGCATTGCCCTGGCCCGCGCCCTGGCGGTGGAGCCCAAGGTGCTGCTGCTTGACGAGCCTTTCGGCGCGCTGGATGCCAAGGTGCGCAAGGAGCTGCGCCGCTGGCTGCGCCGCCTGCATGACGAGCTGCATGTGACCTCCATCTTCGTGACCCACGACCAGGAGGAGGCACTGGAAGTGGCCGACCGCGTGGTCGTCATCAACCAGGGCCGCATCGAGCAGGAGGGCACGCCCCAGCAGGTCTGGGACAACCCGGCCACGCCCTTCGTCTACGGCTTCCTGGGCGATGTCAACCTGTTCAAGGGTCGCGCCAGCGATGGCCGCGTCTACCTGGACGACGGCACCCAGCTGGACAGCCACGACGCCAAGGGCGCCAGCGACAGCAAGGCCTTCGCCTATGTGCGCCCGCACGATCTGGAGGTGGAGCGCTACTCGCCCGGCCAGAACCTGGACGTCCAGGGACGGCCCACGGGCATCGTCGTGCAGCTGGCCCGCGCCATCGTCGTGGGGCCTATTGCGCGCCTGGAACTTATTCCATCGGAGAGCACCGAAAGCACGGACAATGCCGAAGAGGGTGGCCTGATCGAGGCGCAGATTCCTGCGCAGCAGTTCAGGGACATGGCCCTGCGCGAGGGGGAAACCCTGGTGGTGACACCGCGCCGTGCCAAGGTGTTTCTGGACGAGGCGGCTGGCATCTGACGGCGCGGCAACGGCTTCCTGCACCCGCTGAACAGGGCTGCAGCGCCGGGCCGGCGCCGCAGCCCTGATTTCATTCAACCGGGTGACGAAAGACAAGAATGCTTCAATGGTTTGACAACGCTCCGCGCCGCATCCTGGCGCTCATCAGCCTGGCCTGCGTGGCCATGCTGGCCTTCGGCATGTATCTGCAGCATGTGGTCGGGCTGGAGCCCTGCCCGATGTGCATCGTGCAGCGCTATGCATTGATCGGCGTGGCCCTCTTCACGGGCCTGGGCAGTGTGCGCGGCGGTCGCGGCTGGCTGATCAGCTGGGGCGTGCTGGCGCTGGTGGCTGCAGGTTTTGGCGCCTTCGTCGCCGCGCGCCAGAGCTGGCTGCAGTGGTATCCGCCCGAGTTCGCCACCTGCGGGCGCGACTTCTACGGAATGATCGAGAACTACTCCATCAGCCGTGCCGTGCCCATGATCTTCCGTGGCTCGGGCGACTGCGCTGCCGTGGACTGGAGCTTTCTGGGCGGCTCCATCGCCAACTGGTCCTTCATCTGCTTCGCCATCATGAGCGTGGCGGTCTTGGTGCTTCTGGTGCGCGGCGCTGCCCGCAGGCGCTGAGCCCTAGGCTGAGCCTTGCGCCAGTCGCCGCTGCAGCGACTGGGACATGGTGCTCAGGATGAGCCAGCAGGACGTGGCGCCCGCGTCCAGCACGCCGATGGAGCGCGGCCCCAGCCGGGCCGAGCGCCCGATGCGGGCCTGCAGGTGGCGCGTGGATTCCTTGCCCGCCTCGGCCGCGGCCTCCATGGCCTGCAGCGCCTCGCGGAAACCGGCGCCGGCCTGCAGCGATTGCCGGTAGGCCTGCAGGGCCGGGGCCAGCGTGTCGATGAGGGTCTTGTCGCCCACCTGGGCCTTGCCCATCTCCTGCACATCGGCGACGGCCCGCGCCAGCGCCTGGCCGAACAGGGTGGCATCCATCTCCTGCTCCGGCCCAAGAACATCGGCGAAGCCTTGGAAGAAGCTGCCGTACAGCGGGCCCATGGAGCCGCCGATATCGTCCATCAAGGCCTGGGACAGCTGCTGAAGCGCCGCAGGCAGCTGCGCCGCCTGGCTGGCGTCCATGGCATCGAGCCGTGCGCCGCAGCCGGAAAAGCCCTTGGCCATGTTGATGCCGTGATCGCCATCGCCGATCAGGCCGTCGATCTCGCTGAGGAACTCCCGGTGGCCGACGATGGCCGTGATCAGTTCACGCACGATGCTGCCCGCGCCATCGAGCGCAATGGCCGGCCCTTTGCTGGTGCGCCTTGCGGCTTGGGGGCGGGCGGTTTGTGCTTGTTCCTGGGCCTGTGCTGGCGTCCTTGCCGGAACAGAGGGCGGCGTTGGAATGGCCTCCTGCGGCTGGGGCGGCAGCCCGCCGGCCAGGGTCAGGGCGACTGACTGGCAGGGTGCCTTGAGGCAGGCCAGCAGCTCGTCGTCCAGCTGCATCAGCGTGAGTGTGATGCCCATCATCTCCAGCGACGTGAAGAGATTGCCCACCAGCCGGAAGGCCGCCTGAATGCCGCGTTCTTGCAGGCGCCGGGCCACCTCGCCATAGAGGATGTACTGCTCCATCAGCGGCGTGGCGCCCAGGCCGGACAGCAGCACGGCCACGCGGTCGCCCGGGGAGAAGGGCAGGTCGGGCAGCAGGGTGTCCAGCATGCGCTCGGCCATATCGGCCGCCGTGGCCGTGCGGTGCACGGACATGCCGGGCTCGCCATGGTGGCCAATGCCCACCTCCATGCTGCCGCGCTCGATATGGAAGTTGGCCTTGCCCACGGCGGGAATGGTGCATGCCGACAGGCCGATGCCGATGCTGCGCGTGCGGGCCATGGCGTGCCGGGCGATGGCGATGACTTCGTCGAGGCTGGCGCCCATGGCCGCCCGGGCGCCCGCCACCTTCCACATCAGGATCTCGCCGGCCACGCCGCGGCGGCTGGCCTCGTCGCCCCGCGCGGCAGAAGGCACGTCGTCGTTGGCCACCACGGTCCTGACCGCCATGCCTTCGGCTGTCGCCATCTGCACGGCCATGGCCACATTCATGTTGTCGCCCGCGTAGTTGCCATACAGGCAGGCCACGCCGGCGCCGCCATCGGCTGCGCGCATGGCGTCGTAGAAGCTTCGGGCCGTGGGGGACGAGAACACCTCGCCCACGGCGGCGGCGTCGCACAGGCCTGCGCCCACATAGCCCAGAAAGGCCGGCTCGTGCCCCGACCCGCCGCCCGTCACGATGCCCACCTTGCCCCTGCGTGGCGCGCCATGCAGGCGCACGACGCGGGGGCTGCCTGCGTCGATGCGCAGGGTGTCGCCATGGGCGGCGATCCATCCCTGGAGCATGTCCTCCACCACCCGGTCGGGGTCGTTGATCACGCGGTTGGTCTTCATGCCTTTGTCTCCTCCAGGTGCGGTCCCGGCGGGTGTGCCGAAGACTGTTCATATGATCATTGAATGGTCATTTTTGATTTGTTGAAATTGGCATGTCAATGCCTTTTGGCTATTCAACAGCCAAGGGAAAACGATAGGATTTGATGATTTATTTAGAAAATTCAACAGGTTACGTCTTAATATTGCTGATGCGCATAGCTTTCGTTGTTTGACAAATGATCTCCGATTGAGAAGACTCTCAAAAAACATTGATCAAATGATCATGTGATGGTCTTTTGTAATGAAGGGGATGCCATGAAACTGGCCATCGGCTGCGACGAAGCCGCCTGCGACCTCAAGAACGCCGTGAAGCAGCATCTGCTGGCCCAGGGCCACGAAGTGGCCGACTTCGGCACGCACGACGGCGAGCCGGTGCTCTACCCCGACATCGGCATCGCGGTGGCGCAGGCCATCGTCCAGGGCCGCCATGAGCGCGGCGTTCTCCTGTGCGGCACGGGCATAGGCATGGCCATTGCCGCCAACAAGGTGGCGGGCATCCGCGCCGCGCAGGCGCATGACACCTATTCGGCCGAGCGCGCCAGCCGCAGCAACGACGCGCAGATCATCACGCTGGGCTCGCGCGTGATCGGGGTGGAGCTGGCCAAGGCCATCGTGGACCGCTTCCTTGCATCGCGCTTCGATGGCGGCAGCTCGGCCCTGAAGGTGGATGCCATCACCGGCTTCGAACGCTCGCAGGCCGCCGCAGCCGGGCGCGGGCAGGGCGCGTGACCATGGGCACCGGCACCGGCACCGCACTGCTGCAGGCGCGCGGGGTGGCCAAGAGCTTCGGCGGCGTGCCTGCGCTGCGCAACGGCTGCCTTGAGCTGCAGGCGGGCAGCGTGCACGCGCTGTGCGGCGGCAATGGCGCAGGCAAATCCACCTTCCTGAACATCGTGATGGGCCTGTTGCGGCGCGATGCCGGCGAGATATTGCTCAAGGGCCGGCCGGTGGATTTCGCCACGCCGCACGAGGCGCTGGCACACCGCCTGTCCATCATCACGCAGGAGCTGTCGCCCATCCCGGGCATGAGCGTGGCCGAGAACATCTTCCTGGGCCGCGAGCCCCGGCGCGCCGGCATAGTGGTCCGCCATGCCGCGCTGCTGGAGCAGGCGGATGCGCTGCTCAGGCAACTGGGCTTCGATATTGATCCGCGCGCGCAGATGGGCCGCCTGAGCCTGGCGCAGACCCAGTTGGTGGAGATTGCCCGCGCCCTGAGCCGGCAAAGCGAGCTGATCATCATGGACGAGCCCACCTCGGCCATCGGCGAAAGCGAGACCGCCATCCTCTTCGACGCGATACGCCGCGTGACCGCGCAGGGCGCCGGCATCCTCTACGTGTCGCACCGCCTGACGGAGATCTTCACCATTGCCGACAGCTACACGGTGTTCCGCGATGGCGGCTTCGTGCAGACCGGCGCGCTGGCCGATATCGACCGGCGCCAGCTGGTGAAGTTCATCGTGGGCCGGGAGGTCCGCGCTGCCGCCAGCGAGCGCAGGGCTGCGGCGCCGGGCGAGCCGCTGCTGTCGGTGCAGGGGCTCACGCGCCGGGGCGAGTTCGAGGACATCAGCCTGGACGTCGCCCCTGGCGAGGTGCTGGGCATCTACGGACTGATGGGATCGGGCCGCAGCGAATTCCTCAACTGCCTGTACGGCCTTACGCGCGCCGACCAGGGGCAGGCGAGCCTGGGCGGACGGCCCCTGCCGCGCGGCAATCCGGCGGCGTCGATCAAGGCGGGCCTGGCCCTGGTGACCGAGGACCGCAAGGCCACGGGGCTGGTGATGAGCTCCTCGGTGCGCTTCAACGCCAGCTTGCCCGCGCTGCCGGGCCTGCAGCGCGCCGGGGTGGTGGATGGCGCGGCAGAGCGCGTGCTGGTGGGCGGCCTGCTGCAGCGCCTGCGCGTGAAGCTGGCCAGCCCGGCCATGCCGGTGTCGGGCCTGAGCGGCGGCAACCAGCAGAAGGTGGTGCTGGCCCGTTGCATGGCCACCAATCCCGTCTGCCTGCTGTGCGACGAGCCCACGCGCGGCATCGACGAAGGCGCCAAGCGCGAGGTGTACGCCTTCCTGGCCTCGCTGGCCGCGCAGGGCCATGCCGTGGTGGTGGTGTCCTCCGAGGCGCCGGAACTGCTGGAGCTGAGCGACCGCATTGCCATCTTCCGCAAAGGCCGGCTTGACCGCGTGGTGGCCGGCCACGGCATCACGCAGGAGGCGCTGATGCACCTCGCGTCCTGAGCCCGGGCGATGCCCGTGCTGCGTTTTTCCCCTTGCCTTTCACAACACACAGGAGACATGACCATGCCGTTTTTCCGCTTCACCACCGTGCTTGCAGCCGCGCTTGCCGGTGGGCTGTTCCTGGCCGCAGCGCAGGTCCGGGCCCAGGCTCCGGCCCCGCTGTCGGCACCAGCACCAGTACCAGCGCCGGCCAAGCCCTACCGCATAGGCGCGGCCGTCTATGGGCTCAAGGGCGAGTTCATGCAGATGTGGACCAAGGAGCTGAAGGCGCATCCGGCCGTGAAGGACGGCACGGTGCAGATCACCGTGTTCGACGGCAACTACGACGCGCTGACGCAGAGCAACCAGTTCGACACCATGATCACGCAGAAGTACGACGGCATCCTGTTCGTGCCCATCGACCTGAAGGCGGGTGCGGCGCCCGTGCAGAAGGCGGTGAAGGCCGGCATTCCCGTGGTGGGCTCCAACACGCGCGTGCAGGGCGATGTGCTGACCTCCTACGTGGGCAATGACGATGTGGTGGCCGGCCGCATGCAGGCCGAGGCATTGATGAAGGCCATCGGCGGCAAGGGCAATATCGTCGTCATCGAGGGGCCCATAGGCCAGTCGGCACAGATCGAGCGGGCGCGCGGCAATGACGAGGTGCTGGCTCGCCACAAGGACGTGAAGGTGCTGGCGCGCAAGACCGCCAACTGGTCGCGCGCCGAGTCCATGGGACTGATGGAGAACTGGCTGACCGCATTCCCGGGCCAGATCCAGGGCGTGATCGCCCAGAACGACGACGAGGCCCTGGGCGCGGTGCAGGCCATCAAGACCAAGGGCATCGATATCAAGACCATCCCGGTGGTGGGCGTGGACGGCGTGGCCGCTGCCATCACGGCCGTCAAGCGCGGCGAGATGACCACCAATTTCCAGGATGCCCAGGCCCAGGCGCAGGGCGCGCTGGATGTGCTGCTGCGCCAGCTTGTCGGCCCGTCCTACCGGCCGCGCTCGGTGGTATGGAGCGAGTATGCCCAGGCCATGCCCTGGGGCGATGGCACGGCCAAATCCTACGAGGTGCCCTGGACCGCCATCGTGCCCGCCAATGCCGACGCCTTCTTGCAGAAGGTGCGCAAATGAGCGCCGCCAGCCTGGAGCGGGACTTCGACGGCCGCACGGCCCTGGTCACCGGCGGCGCGGGCGGCATCGGCCTGGCGATTGCCCGGCAGCTCGCCGAAGGCGGTGCGCGTGTCGTCCTGGTGGACCTGGAGCGGCAGGCACTGGACGTGGCCGCTGCCAGCCTGGCGGAGCCCCGGCACCACCTGGCGCTGGCGGTGGATGTGACCAGGCCCGAGGGCGTGGAGCAGGCGGTGGCCACGGTGCTGGAGGCTACGGGCCGCATCGACATCCTGGTCAACAGCGCCGGCGTGGCGCTGCTGGAGCCGGCCGGCGAAATCAGCGAGGCGGCCTGGGAGCGCACGCTGGCCGTCAACCTCACGGCGCCGCTGCTGCTGGCCCAGGCGGTGGCACCGGCCATGCGCCGCCAGCGCCACGGACGCATCATCAACCTGGCCTCGCAGTCCAGCGTGGTCGCGCTCCGGCGCCATGCCGCCTATTGCGCCAGCAAGGCGGGCCTGGTGGGACTGACGCGCGTGCTGGCGCTGGAGTGGGCGTCCGACGGCATCACCGTCAACGCCATCTCGCCGACGGTGGTGGACACGCCGCTGGGCCGCAAGGCCTGGGCCGGGCAGGTGGGGGAGGCCATGCAAGCACTCATCCCCACGGGCCGCTTTGCGCAGCCCGAGGAGGTGGCGCGGCTGGCCGTGTTCCTGGCCGGTACGCACGCCGGCATGCTGACGGGCGAGAACATCGTCATCGACGGGGGCTACTCCATCCAGTGAGCGGCCTGCCGGCCCCACGCCTTTCTTCCATCAACGCGGGAGTCCTCCATGACGAATCTTCAAGCCGCATCTTCGCCGCCGCTCTTGGGGCGGCGCGCGCTGGACCTGCGCAGCCTGCGCGAGCGCTACGGCGTGGTCATCGCGCTGATTGCACTGTGCGCGGCGCTGGCGCTGGCCAACCCCCATTTCATGACCTGGGGCAACTGGGCCGACATCCTGCGCCAGACCTCCATCAACGGCATCCTGGCCATCGGCATGACGTGCGTGGTGCTGACGGCGGGCATCGACCTGTCGGTGGGCGCCATCCTGGCGCTGGCCGGCATGGTCGGCGCCTGGCTGGCGGCCGATGGCCAGGGGCTGGCGGTGAGCGTGGGCGCCGGGCTGGGCGTGGGCATGCTGCTGGGCGGCGTCAACGGCCTGCTGGTGGCCTGGTTCGCGGTGCCGCCCTTCGTGGCCACGCTGGGCATGCTCAGTGCGGCGCGCGGCCTGACCTACATCTACAACGACGGCATGCCGGTGTCCGAGCTGCCCGACGGCTTTCTTGCCATCGGCGCCGGCCAGCTGGGACCCGTGCCCATGCCCATCGTGATCTTTGCCGTTGCCGTCGCGGTGTTCGCCTTCGTGCTGCGCTACACCGTGTATGGCCGCTACATCTACGCCGTGGGCGGCAACCTGCGCAGCGCCAAGACCAGCGGCATCAACACCCGCGCCATCGTGCTGCTGGTCTATGTGGTCAGCGGGCTGCTCGCGGGGCTGGCCGGTATTTTGCTGGCATCGCGCACCACGGCGGCGCTGCCGCAGGCCGGCGTGTCCTACGAGCTGGACGCCATTGCGGCCGTGGTGATCGGCGGCACCAGCCTGTCGGGCGGCACGGGCAGCCTGGGCGGCACGGTCGTCGGAGCCCTGCTCATCGGCGTGATCAACAACGGGCTGAACCTACTGGGAGTTTCCTCGTACTACCAGCAGCTGATCAAGGGCGTGATCATCGTCGGCGCCGTGCTGCTCGACAGTTCGCGCCGCAGGGCATGAAGCGCTGCGCCCACGTCCTGTCCACCATCTGCAACCCGGGAGAGTTCCATGCAAAACACCCTGCCTGACGCCGCCGATACGAACATGCTGGCCGTGGTCTGCCACGGGCCCAGGGATTACCGGCTCGAACGCGTCGCGCGTCCGCAGGCCGGGCCGCGCGAGCTGGTCATCCGCGTGGCTTCCTGCGGCATTTGCGCGGGCGACTGCAAATGCTGGGCTGGCGCGCCGCGCTTCTGGGGAGACCCGGAAAAAGGCCGCCCCGCCTATGTGCGCCCGCCGGTGATCGCGGGCCACGAGTTCTGGGGCCATGTGGTGCAGGTGGGCGAGGGTGCCCAGGAGCACCACGGCGTGCAGCTGGGTGACCGGGTGATCGCCGAGCAGATCGTGCCCTGCCATGCCTGCCGCTATTGCAAGACCGGCTTTCGCTGGATGTGCGAGGTGCACGATGTCTACGGCTTCCAGGGCCAGGTGGCCGATGGCGGCATGGCCGAGTACATGCGCCTGTCCGCCCGCGCCGTGGTGCACCGGATCCCCGAGAGCGTGGACTTCGAGGATGCGGCCATCACCGAGCCGCTGTCCTGCGCCATCCATGCCGTCAACCGCGGCGACATCCAGCTCGACGATGTGGTGGTCATCGCCGGCGCGGGCACGCTGGGCCTGCTCATGGCCCAGGTGGCGCGCCTGAAGACGCCGCGCCGGCTGGTGGTCATGGACCTGTCGGACCAGCGCCTGGCGCTGGCGCGCCGCTGCGGCGCCGACGTGACCATCAACCCCGCGCGCGAGGATGCCCGCGCCATCGTGCACGCACTGACCGACGGCTATGGCTGCGATGTGTACATAGAGACCACGGGCGCGCCCTCGGGCGTGACGCAGGGGCTGGACCTGGTGCGCAAGCTCGGCCGCTTCGTGGAGTTCAGCGTCTTCGGGCGCGAGACCACGGTGGACTGGTCCATCATCGGCGAGGAAAAGGAGCTGGACCTGCGCGGCGCCCACCTGAGCGCCCATTGCTACCCCATTGCCATCGACCTGCTGGCGCGCGGGCTGGTCACCTCCGAGGGCATCGTCACCCACCGCTATGCGCTGTCGGACTGGGAGAGCGCCATCCGGGTGGCCGATTCCATGGATTCGGTCAAGGTCCTGCTGCTGCCCCACGCTGGCGAGGCCCGGTGAGCGGCGCTACACTGCGCGCCTTTCCCGGCACCCTTGGAGGCACCCTTGACTGAAAGCGACCTGACGCGACTGGCGACCCTGTACTACGTCGATGGATGCACGCAGGACCAACTGTCCAAGGAGTTCGGCATCTCGCGCGCCACCGTCGGACGGCTGCTGCGCCGCGCGCAGGAAGAGGGCATTGTCGAGATCCGCGTGCGGCCGCATTCGCTGGTGTCCGCCGACCTGGAGCGGCAGCTGACCGAGCGCTTTCACATCAAGCGCGCACTGATCGCGGTGGACCACAAGGATGCCGACCGGCAGCGCGAACTGCTGGCAGGCCTGGTGGCCAGCGAGCTGGAGCGCATCCTGGTCGATGGCTCCATCGTGGCCGTGGGCATGGGGCGCAACGTGTCCTCGGTCTCCGAGCACGCCCTGTCCGCCACACGGCGGGAGTGCCACTTCGTCAGCGCCATCGGCGGCTCCTACCGTGGCGGGGAGGCGATGAACGCCGACCACATCGCGCGCCGCCTGGCCGCGCGCTTTGGCGGCAAGTCCGAATCGCTCTATGCGCCGGCCCTGGTGGGCGATCCGCAACTGCGCAAGGCGCTGCTGGACAACGACACCGTCAGGCACACCCTGGACAAGGCGCGCCGCGCCGACATCGCCCTCATCGGCGTGGGCGATGTCAGCGTGGACAGCAACATGGCCCGCATGGGCTGGTTTTCCGCGCAGGAGATCTCGGACGCCCGCCGCGCGGGCACGGTGGGCGACATGATGGGCTACGACTTCATCGACATCCATGGGCAACCGGCCGCAACCCCCATGCAGGACCGCGTCATCGGCCTGAGCCGCGAGGACCTGCTGCGCATACCCAACGTCATCGCCGTGGCGGCCGAATCCAGCAAGGTCACGGCCATCCTGGGAGCCCTGCGCACCGGCGCCATCGACACCCTGGCCACCACCACCGCCAACGCCGCCGCCGTGCTGCAGCTGGACGATGTCATGGGGACGACGCGCTGACGCAGTGGGGGAGGCGAGGCTCTTGGGCGGCGCGCCTAGTTCGACGCGCGGCGGTAGAAGGCCAGCGAGCCTGCCAGCGCCAGCAGCATGCCGCCGCACAGGCGGTCCAGCCACATCACGGCCCGCCCGCGCAGCAGCCGCGCGGCGCGTGATCCGGCGAAGGCATAGGCCAGCATCACCAGGAAATCGATGAGCGCGAACACCAGCGCAATGGCGATGTACTGCGGCGCCTGGGCGGCCGCCGGGTCGATGAACTGCGGCAGCAGGGCCGAGCAGAACAGGTAGCCCTTGGGATTGGTCACGGCGACCAGGAACGACTTGAGCAGCACGGTGCGGGCGCTGTAGCCGTCGGCGCCGGCCTCTGCCTTGCCGTCGCCCTGGGGTGCCGACAGCGATCCGCCCTGGCTGCGCAGCATGCGCAGGCCCAGCCAGGCCAGGTAGGCCGCTCCCGCCCACTTGACCACCGAGAACCAGAACTCCGAAGCCGCCAGCAGCGCGCCCAGGCCCAGCGCGACCGCGCCGACCAGCACGAAGTCCGACAGCACGGCGCCCAGCATGCCCGGCAGGGCGCGGCGCACGCCGTGGCGCGAGCCATTGGCCAGGGCCAGCAGCACGGTGGGACCGGGGGTGATGATCGCGATCAGCGCGACCAGGGAGAAGACGAGCAGGGTGGCGAGGGTCATGTCGGCGAAGGCTCATGCGGTTGGCAACAGCCTGCCACTGTGCCAGTTTTGCCTGCCTTGCGCAGCCCCTGCCGACCCGGGGCAGGGCAAACGGGGCGGGCAGGCGTCAGTCGCTGCCCACGCCGCCGGCGGCAAAGACCGGGCCGCGCGTGCCGGGCACCCAGCCCGGGTAGGTTTCCATCACTTCGGCGAACAGGGCCGAATCGATCCAGCGCTGCAGCCAGGCCTGCAGGTGCGGCCAGGGCTGCTCGTTCCATTGCGACTCGTCGATGCGCGCGTACTGGCGCACGAAGGGGCGCAGGGCCATGTCGGCCAGGCTGGGGTTCTGGCCGAACAGGTAGCCGGTGGCCTCCAGCTGGTCGTCCAGCTCGGCCAGCCAGGTCAGGGCATCGGCCTGGGCGTGGTTGACCTCTTCGGCCGTATAGCGCTCGGGGTACTTGCAGCGGTCCAGGGCGTGCTTGAAAAAGCCGTCGTTGCGCTCGATCAGCGCCAGCATGTCCGGCAGCGAACCGCTGGTCGGTGCCAGCCAGCCATCCGGGTCATTGGCGCGCAGCGCGTGCAGCATGACATCCAGGCTCTGCTCGATCACGCGGCCGTCCTCCAGCACCAGCACGGGCACCGTGCCCTTGGGCGATGCGTCGAGCAGCGCCTGCGGCTTGTTGCGCAGGTTGATTTCGCGCAGCTCGCAGGCCAGGCCGGCATGGGCCAGCGCCAGACGGGCGCGAATGGCGTAGGGGCAGCGGCGAAACGAGTAGAGAACCGGCAGGGTCTGGGTCATGGAGCGGGGACGGGGCTAGGGGCCAAAAGCGGCAGATGATAGCGCCGGGGCCAAAGTCAGGCGGCCTGCGGGTCTTGCCGCGGGCGTCCGTGGCTATTGCAGCTGCGCCAGCAGCCATTGCCTGAAGGTCTTGAGCGCCGCGCTGGGTGCGCGCGAGCGCAGATGGGTCAGCCAGTAGGCGCCCGTGTCCACCTCCTGCTCGAAGGGGCGCACCAGCCGGCCCTGCTGCAGCAGGTGCTGGAACATGCGCGCCGGCAGCAGGGCCACGCCCGCACCCTGGGCCGCCGCCTCGGCCAGCGTCAGCGAGGAGTCGAACATGGCCCCGCGCGCCAGCGGCGCGCTCTGGTCCAGCGTGGCAAACCAGCTCTCCCACTCCTGCAGGCGGTACGAGCGCAGCAGCGTCTGCCCGGCCAGGTCGGCCGGCTGGCGCAGGCGCTGGGCCAGGGCCGGGGTGCACATGGGCGTCAGCGGCGCGCGCAGCAGCAGCTCGGCGCGCGTGCCCTGCCAGGCGCCGTCGCCGAAGCGCACGGCCGCATCCAGCCCTTCACCGGCCAGGTCCACGCGGTTGTTGTGCGTGAGCAGTCGCAGGTCGATGTAGGGGTGCTGCTGCTGGAACTGGCCCAGCCTGGGAATCAGCCAGCCGATGGCGAAGGTGCCGACCACGCCCACGGTGAGGATCTCGCGCGGGCGCGGTTCGGCCACCTGCTGCAGCGAATGCTCTATGCGCGCAAAGCTCTCGGCCACGGCAGGCCACAGCGCATGGCCCTCGTCGGTCAGCGCCAGGCCGCGCGGCAGGCGCCGGAACAGCGGCTTGCCCAGGCGCTCCTCCAGGTTGCGGATGTGCTGGCTGACGGCGGCCTGGGTCACGCACAGCTCGTCGGCCGCCCGCGTCAGGTTGAGATGGCGCGCGGCCGCATCGAACATGCGCAGGGCATTGAGGGGCAGTTGCATGGTGAGCCAATAGTTTTTCTAAGGGATGCTGCCAATTATTCACGCTGGTCGCAGATTGGGCGCGGCGCTATCGTTGCGTTTGTCGATCTGCAACTGAAAAGGAAAAACAATGCAAAGACGCGATTTTCTGATGACGGGCGGCGCGGCCGTCTGGATGGCGGCCGGGCTGGCGGGCTGCGCCCTGCCATCAAAAAAACAGGGGGCTGCCGACCAGGCCTTCAGGACCGAGCTGGCGCGCATCGAGAAAAGTGTGGGCGGCCGGCTCGGCGTGGCCGTGCTGGAGGCGGAGTCGGGCGCCAGCGTGGACCACCGCGGCGATGAGCGCTTTGTCATGTGCAGCACCTTCAAGCTGCTGCTGGCCGCCCAGGTGCTGGACCGCGTGCAGCAGGGCGATGAGCGCCTGTCGCGCCGCGTGCACTACGCCAGCTCCCGGCTGGTTCCCTACTCGCCGGCCAGCGGCCCGCGTGCCGGTGATGGCGGCGGCATGACCATCTCCGAGCTGTGCGAGGCCGCCGTGGTGCTCAGCGACAACACCGCCGCCAACCTGCTGCTGGACGCCAGCGGCGGCCCGCAGGCGCTGACGCAGTGGCTGCGCGCCAGCGGCGACGAGACCACGCGCCTGGACCGCATGGAGCCCGAGCTCAACGAAGGCCTGCCCGGCGACGAGCGCGACACCACCACGCCCCTGGCCATGGTGCAAAGCATGCAGCGCCTGCTGCTGGGATCGGTGTTGGACGGCCATGGCCGCGCCCTGCTGCAGCAGTGGCTGGTGGCCAGCCGCACGGGCGACAAGCGCCTGCGCGCGGGCATGCCGGCCGGCTGGCGCGTGGGTGGAAAGACGGGCACCGGCGATCGCGGCACGGCCAACGATGCCGTCATCGCCTGGCCCACGCCGCAAAGCGCACCGCTGCTGGTGACCGGCTACCTCACCGAATGCCCGGCCGACGCGCCACAGCGCGATGCGGCGCTGGCAGCGGCCGGCAAGGCGGCCGCACGCTGGCAGGCAGCAGTGCAAGGCTAAGTTGCGCCACCATGTCGCTTGATTTGGGCGATTTCAGAAAATTGGCGCGGCCTGAAGACGAGAGACACCGAGGAAGGGCCTGGGCCGGCCGCGCCGCCCCCGCACCGAGGGTGTCGCCGGCCGCCCATATGCCCCCCTCGTGAGGGGGAAGGCGCACAGCGCCTCAGGGGGTTACAACTTCTTGACCAGGACCTGACTTTTGCGGTCCCAGTTGTACTTGGCCTTGCGCGCCTCGGGCAGCCAGTCGGGGTCCACGGGCTGGAAGCCGCGCTTGATGAACCAGTGCATGGTGCGCGTGGTCAGCACGAACAGGCTGTCCAGGCCCTGGGCCTTGGCGCGCTGCTCTATGCGCTTGAGCAGCTTCTCGCCATCGCCCGTGCCCTGGCTCTTGGGCGAGACGGTGACGGCCGCCATCTCGGCGGTCCGGGCGCTGGGGTAGGGGTAGAGCGCGGCGCAGCCGAAGATCACGCCATCGTGTTCGATGATGGTGTAGTGGGCGATGTCGCGCTCGATCTCGGTGCGGCTGCGCTTGACCAGGGTGCCGTCCTTCTCGAAGGGCTCGATCAGCTGGATGATGCCAGCCACGTCGTCGGGCGTGGCCTCGCGCAGCTCTTCCAGCTTCTCGTCGATGATCATGGTGCCGATGCCGTCGTGCACATAGATCTCCAGCAGCAGCGCGCCGTCGATGGCGAAGGGCAGGATGTGGCTGCGCTCCACGCCGTGCTCGCAGGCATGCACGCAGTGCTGCAGGTAAAAGCCCGTGTCCGTGGGCTGCTCGGGCGTGGGCAGCTCGGCCAGCATGCGGCGGGCCGTGGCCAGCGGCAGCTCGGTGTCGATGGGGTTGGTCTCGTCGGCCGGGCCCGTGGGGTCCATGCGGATGCCCGGCACCTCGGTCATGAAGATCAGCTTGTCGGCCTTCAGCTCGATGGCCACGCGCGTGGCCACCTCTTCCATGCTCAGGTTGAAGGCCTCGCCGGTGGGCGAGAAGCCGAAGGGCGACATCAGCACCATGGCATCCATGTCCAGGGCGCTGCGGATGCCGCTCACATCGACCTTGCGCACCAGGCCCGAATGCTTGAAATCCACGCCGTCCACGATGCCCACGGGCCGCGCCGTGAGGAAGTTGCCCGAGATCACCCGCACCCGCGCGCCGGCCATGGGCGTGTTGGGCAGGCCCTGGCTGAAGGCGGCCTCGATCTCGTAGCGCAGCTGGCCGGCGGCTTCCTGGGCGCAGTCCAGCGCCACGGAGTCGGTGATGCGCACGCCGCGCGAGTACTGGGCCTCGTGGCCCTTGGCGGCAAGCTGCTCGTTGACCTGGGGACGGAAGCCATGGACCAGCACGATCTTCACGCCCATGGCCTGGATCATGGCCAGGTCCTGGACGATGGAGCTGAGCTTGCCCGATGCGATGGCCTCGCCCGTCAGTCCCACCACAAAGGTCTGGTGTCGGAACTTGTGGATATAGGGAGCCACGGACCGGAACCAGGGGACGAAGGTGAAGTTGAAGACGGTGGACATGGTGGTCAGTCGGGGCATCGGGCCGATGCCGGGCAGAAAAAAAAGGCCTGCGGACAGGTCCGCCAGGACATGCTCGCGCAGGCAGGCGCCAGTGTAGCGGCATGGCGCGGCACCTGCGCACAGAAATGGGATGGAACGCCAAGCAAATCGGCCCTGCTGCACAGTGCCGGGGGCACAAGGCACAGGACCTTGTCCGACGGTAGCCCGCCTGCAAGCCCGTGTAAGCTTCGCCACCATCGGTGAACCACGCAAGGCGCCCCCATTCATGCCATTGAGCGCTTCCATGTTTTTTCCGTTGCTTGCGCGGCCCGCGCGCCTTGTGCCGTGGCTGGCGGCGCTGGGCATGGTCGCAGGGGCGGCCCAGGCGGCAGGGGAGGCTCCGGCCTCCCAGGCCGCCGCCGCGATGAGCTTCGTGCAGGCCCGCCAGGCGCTGCTGCAGGCCTCCGACCAACTGGCCGCCTCGGCCAAGGCCGTGGAAAGCGCGCGGCTCAGACGCCAGGGTACGCAGGGGCTGGGCGGGCCTTCCGTGGCCATCACGGGCCTGGGCTACCGCTACTCGGCCAATGCCGACATCGATCTCGATCCTGCGCGGCGCACCCTGGACGGCGTCCTCGGCCAGCTGCCGCCCTCGGTGGGGCCGGCCATTCCCTCGCTGCCGCAACTGCCCACCTCCTATGCCTTGCAGCGCAAGAGCACGAATGCCTCGGCCAGCCTGTCCCTGGTCTGGCCGCTGTACCTGGGCGGCCTGTCCGATGCGGTGCGCAGTGGCCTGGACGCTGCCACCGACGAAGCCCTGGCCGATGCCGCCAGCAGCAGCCACGCCCTGCATTCGCTGCTGGTGCAGCGCTACTTCGGCGCCCAGCTGGCCGAGCGGGCCGCACGGCTGCGCGAGCGTGCGCTTGAAGGCGTGCGCGTGCATGACACGGCCGCGCAAAGCATGCTCAAGGCGGGCGTGATCTCCCGGCTGGAGCGCCTGCAGGCCCGTGCCGCGCTGGCCGACGCCGAGCAGCAGGCGCGCAAATCGCGCGACGACGCAGACCTGGCCGCAGCGGCGCTGGCGCGCACGGTCAAGGCGCAGCGGCAGGTGCTGCCCAGCACGCCGCTGTTCGTCAGCAGCCGACCCTTGCCGCCGCTGGACGGCTTCGTCACCGCGGCCCAGTCGCACCATCCGGGTCTGGACAAGGTGCAGGCCAAGAAGCGCCAGGCCGAGTCGCTGCACGATGCCCAGGAGGCGCTGCGCCGGCCGCAGCTGCTGGCCTTCGGTTCGCGCGAGGTCAACACCAGCGGCAAGCCCAACTGGGTGGCTGGCGTGGCCGTGCGTTGGACGCTGTGGGACAGCATCGACCGCGATGCGCTGGCCGCCTCCTCGCAGCGCAAGATCGAGCAGGCCGAGCTGACCCAAGCCCAGGCGCTCAGCGACATCGCGCTGCTGGTCGAGAAGAACTGGCTGGGCGTGGAGCAGGCACGCCGCCAGTACCAGGCCCAGCAGGCCCAGGAGGATCTTGCGCGCGAGCTGCTGCGGCTGCGCGAGGCCGGCCTGCGGGAAGGCACCAGCACCACGCTGGACCTGATCGATGCCAGCCTCAATCTCGCCAAGGTCCAGACCCAGCGTGCCGAACTGGCCAACCAGTATGTGCAGGCCCTGGCCGCACTGCTGGAGAGCACGGGCCAGAGCGAGGAATTCGACCGATTCATGGCCCAGGCCGACATACAGATCCCACCCGACGCACCATGAGCACAGCCACGCCCGACCATCCCCGCAGCGCCCCCGAAGCACCCGGCCCCGCGCCCGTGCCGCCGGGGCGCAGGCGCCCCTGGCTGGCCCTGGCCATCGTGCTGGCCGTGCTGCTGCTCGTGGCCTGGGGCTTTTGGCGTGCGGCGCAGCCCGCCCCCCTGTATTTCCAGGGCCAGATGGAGGCACGCGAGACCGACATCGCGCCCAAGGTCACGGCGCGCATCGCCAAGGTGCGCGTCACCGAAGGCCAGAAGATCCAGCCCGGCGATCTGCTGGTGGAGATGGACAGCCCCGAGGTGCGCGCCAAGCTGGCCCAGGCCGAGGCCGCGCGCGATGCCGCCCAGGCCCAGGCCGACAAGGCGCAGGCCGGCGCACGCCCGCAGGAAGTGCAGATGGCGCGCCTGAACTGGCAGCGCGCCCAGACGGCCGCCGACCTGGCCCAGACCTCGCTGCGCCGCGTGCAAAGCCTCTTTGACCAGGGACTGGTTGCGGCCCAGAAACGTGATGAAGCCGATGCCAACTGGCGCGCCTCGCGCGACCAGGCGCTGGCTGCACGTGCGCAGTATGAAATGGCGGCTTCGGGCGCGCGCCAGGAGGATCGCAGCGCCGCCCAGGCCCAGGCACGCCAGGTGCAGGGCGTGGTCGCCGAGGTGGAGGCCGCGCGTGCCGAGACCGAGCTGCGCAGCCCCGTGGGCGGCGAGGTGGTCCAGGTGCTGGCCCGCCAGGGCGAGCTGTCCCCGCAGGGCGTGGCCGTGGTCACCGTGGTGGACCTGGCCGACCAGTGGGTGGTGCTCAATGTGCGCGAGGACCAGCTTGCACGCTTTGCCCAGGGCAGCCGCTTCACCGGCCGCCTGCCGGGCCTGGACAACCGTGAGGCCGGCTTCGAGGTCTACTACCTGGGTGTGCTGCCCGACTTCGCCACCTGGCGCGCCACGCGCGCCGGCCAGGGCTTCGATGCGCGCACCTTCGAGGTCCGCGCGCGGCCGCAGCAGCCCATTGCAGGCGCGCGGCCCGGCATGAGCGTGGTCGTGGAAGGCGGCCGTTGAGCGGCCGGCGTCAGTGAGCGCGAACCCGCCCACGGCCTTTGCCGCCAGCCTGCGGCGCGAATGGCGTCTGCTGCGCGGGCGGCCCTGGGACCTGGCCATGGTCAGCTGGGTGCCGCTGCTGGCGCTGCTGCTCATGGTCTGGATCTTCTCGGCAGGCCTGGTCCAGCGCCTGCCCGTCGCCGTCTGGGACCAGGACCACAGCGCCCTGTCGCGCCAGTTGGTGCGCATGCTGGGCGCCACGCCGGGCCTGGCCGTGCAGTCGCAGGCGCTCAATGCCTCCGAGGCGCAATGGGCGCTGCAGTCCATGAATGCCTACGCCGTGGTGCAGATCCCGCCCGGCTTTGCGCGCGACATCAAGCGGGGCCAGGGGGCCGACGTGGTGCTCATGCACAACGCCCAACTGGCCACGCACTCCAGCCTGATCCAGCGCGACCTGCGCCAGGTGGTGGGAACGCTGTCGGCCGGCGTGGAAATGCAGGCCCGTGCCAAGCGCGGCGACCCGGCCCAGGCGCTGCGCGTGCGCATGGAGCCCATACGCACCAACCTGGTGTCGCTGTTCAACATCTCCACCAACTACGAGCAGTTCCTGGCGGCGGCGCTGATTCCCGCGCTGCTGCACATCCTGGGCATGACGGCCGGCGCCTGGTCCGTGGGGCGCGAGCTGCGCGACCGCACGCTGGGCCAGTGGATGGCCGAGGCTGCGGGCCCGGCAAAGCCCGGCTGGAGCGCCATTGCGGGCGCCTTGACGGGCAAGCTGGCGCTGTCCTGGGCCAGCCTGGGCCTGGGCGGTACGCTGGCCATGCTGTGGCTCACGGCCGGGCGGGGCTGGCATCCGGGGCAGGGCGGTGCCAGCCTGGCCTGGGTGGCGCTGGCCCTGCTGCTGCTGATCGCCGTGAGCCTGGCGGCCGGGGCGCTGCTGGCGGCGCTCACGCTGTCGCTGCGCACGGCGCTGTCGGGCGCGGGCCTGCTGTCGGCGCCGGCCTTTGCGTTCAGCGGCGTGGGTTTTCCGCTGCTGGCCATGCCGGATTCGGCGCGTGCCTGGGCCCTGTCCATGCCCTATACCCACTATGCGCGGCTGCAGATAGAGCAGCTGCAGATGGGCGCGCCCATCGTGCAGAGCCTGCCCGTGGTGGCCGGGCTATTGCTGGCCGCGCTGGTGTTGCTGTTGCTGGCCACGGCAGGCCTGGCGCGCGGCCTTTCCCGCCCCGACAAATGGGGAGGGCGCTGAGATGGCCAGGGGCTTTGCGCATGACTTCATCAGCGCCCTGCGTGCCGTGCTCGGCGATGTGGGCGTGCTCATGCTGCTGGTGGGCGCGCCCGTGCTCTACGGCTTCTTCTATCCCTGGTTCTATGGGCAGGAGGTCGTGCAGCGAGTGCCTGTGGCCGTGGTGCAGCACGACGGCAGCGGCCTGGCGCGCCAGATGCTGCGCTTTGCCCAGGCCAGCCCGCGCATCGAGGTGACCCTGGTCACGGGCGACGAGGCCCAGGCGCAGCAGGCCCTGCTGGATGGCCGCGTCATGGGCTACGCGCTGCTGCCGCGCGACCTCAAGCGCCGCGTGGTGCGCAGCGAAGAGGCCGTGGTCCCCGTCTATGCCAACGGTGCCTACCCGCTGGCCGCCAAGCAGGTGCAGTACGGCTTTGCCGAAGCCTTCGGCACGGTCTCGGCAGGCGTGGAGCTGCGGCGGCTGACGGCCGGCGGACAGAGCGCACTGCAGGCCCAGGCCAGCCGCTCGCCCGTCAACCTGCAGATGCAGGCCCTGTTCAATCCGACGGAAGGCTACGGCAGCTTCGTCGTCGCCGCCGTGGCCATCATCATCCTGCAGCAGACCCTGCTCATGGGCGGCGCGCTGCTGGTGGGAACCTGGCGCGAGCAGGGATTGGACAGGGCGCCGGCACGCACCTGGCTGGCGCGGCTGCTGGCGCTGTGCACGCTGGGCTGGCTCTCGGGCCTGTACTACTTCGGCTGGATCTTCGTCTGGCACGACTATCCGCGCGGCGGCAATCCCTGGGGCGCGCTGGCGCTGCTGGCCGTCTTCGTCCCGGCTGTGGCGGGAGCGGCGGCGCTGCTGGGCTGGTGGCTGGCCAACCGCGAGCGTGCCATGCAGGTGGTGCTGTTCACCTCCATCCCGCTGGCCTTCGTCGGCGGCTTCAGCTGGCCGGCCGAAGCCCTGCCGCAACTGCTGCAGGCGCTGCGCTGGCTGTCGCCCAGCACGGCCGCCATCCAGGCCTCGCTGCGCCTGAACCAGGCCGCCGCCCCGCTGGAGGCGGCGCTATGGCATCTGTCCGTACTGCTGGCCCTGGCGCTGCTGGGCTGGGTGGCCGTGCTCTGGCTGGGAAGCCGCCGTGCGGACCCTGGCGATTGACCGGTCGGGGCTTCAGGCCGGCGCGTCCGCGCCGCGACCTCGTCCCTGCACGGCCAGCATCAGCAGCACCACGCCCACGATGGGCAGCAGCCAGGTGTTGATGCCGTCCCAGCCGGCCGTGTGCAGCAACTGGCCCGAGCCGAACGAGGCCACGGCCACGGTGCCGAAGACCAGGAAGTCATTGAGGGCCTGCACCTTGGCGCGCTCGGCAGGGCGGTAGCACTCGGTCACCATGGCCGTGGCGCCGATGAAGCCGAAGTTCCAGCCCACGCCCAGCAGCACCAGGGAGCCCCAGAAGTGCAGCAGCTCCAGCCCCATCAACGCCATCAGGGCCGAGGCGGCGATCATCACCAGCCCCAGCGCCGTGATGCGGCGCTTTCCAAAGCGCGCGATCAGCCGGCCCGTGAAGAAGCTGGGCGCGAACATGGCCAGCACATGCCACTGGATGCCCAGCGCCGCCTCGCCCACCGTGTGGCCGCAGCCCACCATGGCCATGGGCGCGGCCGTCATCAGAAAGGCCATGAGACCGTAGCTGACCACGCCGGCCGAAGCCGCCACGATGAACTGCGGCGTGCGCGCAATCTCGGCCAGCGGCCGGGCCTCGCCCGCCACGGCGCGGGCCTGGGGCGGCGGCAGCTTCAGGCCCAGCAGCAGCGGCAGGGCCAGCAGGGCGAGAACGGCCTGGCTGTAGAAGCTGCCGGCGAACGGCGTCATGGGCAGGGCGTCGCGCGTCCAGATCACCACCTGCGGGCCGATGATGGCCGCGATCAGCCCGCCGATCATCACGCGCGAGATGGCGCGCGCCTGCTCGGCGGGGTCGGTCATGGCGTCGGTGGCCGCGAAGCGGTAGCTCTGCACGCAGGCCGCGTAAAAGCCCGCCAGCGCGGTGCCGATGCAGAAGGTCACGAAATCGGAGTGCGCAATGCCCTGGGCGGCGATCACGCCCGAGACCACGCCCAGGATGGCGCCCAGCACATAGGCCGTGCGCCGCCCCATGCGCTGCATCAGCCAGGCCGCGGGCAGCGTGGACAGCGCCAGGCCCAGCTGGTAGATGCTGACCGGCAGCGTGGTGGCCGTGGGATTGGTGGACAGCTGCTGCCCCACCAGGCCGCCCAGCGAAATGATGATGGGCGGCGACGCGCCCCCCAGCGATTGCGCGGCCACGAGCAGGCCGAGGTTGCGGCGCTGCAGCGCTGGAGTGTGTTGTTCTGGTGTCATGGCTTGTGCGGCGGAAAGACCGCATCTTCACCGAAAAGCATGAGGGCTGGGTTAAGCGTTGTTCCGTGTGCCAGCCCTGTCCAGGCGCTGCTGGAGCAGGGATTTGCTGTACGCCTCCTGGAAGATCTGGTGGATCAGCTCCCTGAACCATTTGTGCCCCGCATCATGGTCGTTGCGCGGATGCCAGACGGCGTCGATGGACAGGGCCAGCTCGGGCAGGGGCATGGGGCGCGCCACGCAGTTGGAGCCGGACAGCACGCTGTGCATCCAGTGCGCGGGCATGGCGGCCACCAGGTCGGTGGATTCGATGACGGGCACCATGCCCAGCCAGGTGGGCACCTGGAACATCACGCGCCGCGCCAGCCCGCGCTCGGCCAGGAGTTCGTCCACGATGCTGCTGCCTACACCCGTGACCTTCAGGTGGCCCTGCTCCAGGTATTTCTCCAGCGTGAGCGGGGAGGCGGCGGCCGGATGGTCCTTGCGCATCAGCACCATCCACTGGTCGTCCAGCAGGCGGCGTGACGCCGACAGCACCGAGCGACCGCGAGAGACGGAAAGGCGGATTTCCACGCCTTCGTACTCGACGCGGTCCGAGGGCTGGCGGCCGTCGAAGGACTGCACCGACAGGCTGATGCCCGGCGCCACCGCACGCAGATGGATGCACAGCTGCGGGAGCAGCAGCACACCCACGTAGTCGGACAGGCGCAGGTGGAAATTGCGCCGCGCCGTGGCCGGATCGAAGCCCTTGCTGACCTCGATGGCGCTTTCGATCTCGCTGAAGGCCTTGCGGAAGCTGCGCGCCAGGCGCACGGCCTCGGGCGTGGGCGACATGCCGTCGGCCGTGCGCAGCAGCAGCGGGTCGTTGAACTGGGTGCGCAGCCGGCGCAGCGCATGGCTGACGGCCGAGGAGGTGATGCCCAGCCGCGCGGCGGCCTTGCCCACGCTGCGTTCTTCCACCAGGGCCTCGAAGATCACCAGCAGGTTGAGGTCAATGCTGCGCAGGTTAACCGGAGCCCGGGGCGCGCCGTCTGCATGTTGAATGCTGTTCATTTTGATGATGACAAAGATGAGCTTGACTGAATTTTACGTGCGTCACGACAATGCACCAGCTTTGAAATGAATGCCCATGAATTCACCCAGTTTCAACCGCTGTGCCGGTGATTGCGACGCAGTCGAAAATCCAGCGGAACAATATCTGTTTCCGGAAAATTCCTGCGATACCCATTTCCATGTATTTGGTCGTTCCGATGATTTTCCGTTGATTGCGGAACGCGCCTATACACCGGCCGTCGCGTCCATGGACGATTATTGGAAAGCCTTTCGCCCATTGGGTGTGGACCGCTGCGTTCTGGTCCAGCCCAGCGTGTATGGCCGCGATCACGGCCTTCTCAAGCAGACGCTGCGCCATGCCGAGGCGGGCCGCATGCGTGGCGTGGCCGTGATCTACGAGGACACGCCGGAGGCGGAGATCGAAGCGCTGCACGCCCTGGGCGTGCGCGGCGCACGGTGCAATGCGCTGTTTTCGGGCGGGGTCTCCGTCTCCAGCCTGCAGGCCGTGGCCGACCGCATCCGGGGCCTGGGCTGGCATGTGCAATTGCTGGTGAACGTGGATGAAGACCCTGGCCTGGCGCAGCGCGTGGCCGACATGGGCGTGGCCGTGGTGGTGGATCACTTCGGCCACCCGTCGCGCCAGTTGGGCGCCGGCGGGCCGGGCAGCCGCAACCTGCAGGCGCTGATGAAGGAAGGGCGGGCCTGGGTGAAGTTCTCGGGCGCCTACCGGATATCGGCAACGGCATCGGCCGTGGACCCGGCCGTGGTTCCCATTGCACACGCCCTGGTGCAGGCCAATCCGCACCGGATCTTATGGGGGTCGGACTGGCCGCATCCCGGAATAAAGGCCCGTTCGAATTCCGCTGGCGAATTGGCGCAGGCATTGGTGGATTGGGTTCCAGAGGAATACAGGCACACGGTATTGGTCGATAACCCCGCACGCCTGTATTGGGGTCATTGATTTTCAAATAGCAGGAGACAGAGAAAATGAATCGAATCACATCGGGCCGCAGAGGCTTTATCCGCACGGCGGTATCTTTCGCGGCGCTGGCTGCGGCATCGGCTGCATCGGCAGTGCAGGCGCGCGCATTTCCCGCCAAGCCGCTCACGCTGGTCGTGCCCTTTGCGCCGGGCGGCAATGTGGACATCGTGGCCCGCACGCTGGGCATTCCGCTGGCCCGGCATGCGGGGCAGTCCGTGATCGTGGACAACCGTGCGGGTGGCGGTGGTGCCGTGGGCTCGGGCTGGGTGGCGCGCGCCGAGCCGGACGGGCATACGCTGCTGGTGGCCACGCCGGGCCAGTTGGGCACCTTGCCCGAGATGATCAAGCTGCCCTACCGCGCCGACAGCTTTGCGCCCATTGCCGTGGTCAGCCGCACGCCCGTGGTCGTGGTGGTGCGCGCCAACGACGCGCGCTTCAAGACCGCTGCCGATTTCATCAAGGCGATGAAGGCCAAAGATGGCAGCGTGACCGTGGGCCATGCCGGGCCGGGCTCGCCCAATCACCTGGCCGTGCTGCAGCTGGAAGATGCCGTGAAGGTGCGCGTCAATCCCGTGCCCTACAAGGGATCGGGGCCGGCCCTGGTCGATTTGATCGGCGGGCAGATCGACGCCGTGGTGGACCAGATCACCAGCTCCACGCCGCATATCAAGAGCGGCGCCCTGCGCGCGCTGTTCGTGCTGGGGCCGCGCGCCGGGGGCGGGCTGGCCGATGTGCCCGACCTGGCCCAGCTGGGCCTGCCGGTGTTCGATGCCACCACCTTCGTGGGCGTGTTCGCGCCCAAGGGTGCGCCCACGGCCAGCGTGGACAGCCTGTATGGCTGGATCTCCCAGTCTGTGGCCGACTCGGAGTTCAGCCGCCTGATCCGCGAGCTGGGCAGCGAGCCCTTCCCGGCCAGCGCGGCCGTGCTGCAGCGCCTGGTCAGCGAAGAAGCCGCGCTGGCGGCGCGGCTGACCCGGCAGGGGCGTCTGCGCGCGGAGTAGCCGCCGCGCGCACTTTCCCGATCCTCTAGTACCCGGCCGCCAGCCCGTCGCGGCGCGGGTCGCTGGCGATCTGGTAGCCCTCCACGGCGGGATCGCCCATGCGCCAGATGAACTGGCCGGCACCGAAGTCCTGGTAGGGGTCGTGGATGACCTCCACCTGGTGGCCCAGCGCCTGCAGGCCGGCGATGGTGGCCGGCTCCATGCCGCCTTCCACGTTGATGGCCAGGCCTTCGTTGACGCGCCAGCGCGGCGCATCGCAGGCCGCCTGGGGCGACTGGCGGTAGTCCAGCATGCGCACCACAGTCTGCATGTGGCCCTGGGGCTGCATGTTGCCGCCCATGACGCCGAAGCTCATCACAGGCTGGCCGTCGCGGGTCAGGAAGGCCGGAATGATGGTGTGGAAGGGGCGCTTGCCCGGGCCCACCAGGTTGGCGCGGTTGGGGTGCTGGGGGTCGGTGCCGAAGCCGTGGCCGCGGTTTTGCAGGCTGATGCCGAAGGTCGGCTCCACCACGCCCGAGCCAAAGCCCGAGAAGTTGCTCTGGATGAAGCTGACCATCATGCCGTTCTCGTCGGCTGCCGTCAGGTAGATGGTGCCGCCGCGCACGGGGTTGCCGGCCTTGAAGTCCTGCGCACGGCGGGGATCGATGAGCCTGGCGCGCGAGGCCAGGTAGGCGTCGTCCAGCATCTGTGCGGGCGTCACCTCCATGTCCGCGTCGGCCACGTAGCGGTAGATGTCGGCAAAGGCCAGCTTCATGGCCTCGATCTGCAGATGCTGGGAGGCCACGCCATCCACGGGCAGGCTGGCCAGGTCGAAGTTGGACAGAATGCCCAGCGCGATCTGCGCGGCAATGCCTTGCCCGCCCGGCGGGATCTCGTGCAGCGTGTGGCCGCGGTAGTCCTTGGCCAGCGGCTGCACCCATTGCACCTCGTGCGCGGCCATGTCGGCCATGCCCAGGCAGCCGCCGTGCTGCTGCACGAACGAGGTCACGGCCCGGGCAATCTCGCCTTCATAAAAGGCCTTGCCGAGCGTGGCACCAATGGCGCGCAGGGCGCGCGCTGCGGCGGGAAAGCGGAACAGCTCGCCCACCTCGGGCGCGCGGCCCCGGGGCAGGAAGCTTTCCCTGAACCCCGGCTGCGATTGCAGCTCGGGCGCGCCTGCGGCCCATTTCTGCTGGACCACGGGCGGCACCAGGTAGCCGCGCTCGGCGATCTCGGCGGCCGGCTCCATCAGCGCGTCAAACGGCAGCTTGCCGAAGCGCTCGTGCAGGGCCACCCAGGCGCTGACGGCGCCCGGCACGGTGATGGAGTCCACGCCCCGGCGCGGCGGCTTGTCCTGGCGGCCATAGCGCTGGTGGAAGTACTCGGGCGCCCAGCCCTGTGGTGCGCGACCGCTGGCGTTGAGCCCGTGCAGTTCCTTGCCATCCCAGAGGATGCAGAAGGCGTCCGAGCCCAGGCCGTTGCTCACCGGCTCGACGATGGTCATGGCCGCCGCCGCCGCAATGGCCGCGTCCACCGCGTTGCCGCCTGCCCACAGCATGCGCAGTCCGGCCTGCGCCGCCAGCGGGTGTGATGTGGACACGGCATTGCGCGCGAACACGGGCACCCGCCTGGAGTCGTAGGGGTTGCCGGGAGTGAAGGGAGAGGAAGAGGCGTGCATGAAAGAACCTGCCTCAGTCGGCGGTGATGCCCATGGTCTTCACGTCACGGCTCCAGCGCGTCAGCTCGCGGTCGATCTGCTGCTTGAAGGACTTGGGGTCGCTGGTCTCGGGGTCCAGGCCCTGGGCCTCGAACTGGGCCTGCACTTCGGGGCGCTCCATGATCTTGCGCACTTCCTGGGCCAGCCGCTCGACGATGGCCGGGTCCGTGCCGCCCGTGGTGAACAGGCCGTACCAGGACGTGAAGGCATAGCCGGGCAGGCCGGCCTCGGCGACGGTGGGCACGTTGGGCAGGTTCTTGACGCGCTGCTTCGTGGTCACGGCCAGGATGCGGGTCTGGCCGGTCTTGGCCGAGGTGATGGCGGGCGGAATGCCCGAGAAAATGGCCTGCACCTGGCCGCCCGACACATCGGTGATGGCCGGGCCGTTGCCGCGGTAGGGCACGTGCACCAGGTTCACGCCGGCCTGCTGCGCGAACAGCGCGCCGGCCAGGTGCAGCGTGGAGCCGTTGCCCGACGATGCGTAGTTGATGCTGCCCGGTGCCTTGCGCGCGGCCTCGATCATTTCCTGCACCGTCTTGTAGGGCAGGGCGGCGTTCACCAGCAGCGCGTTGCCGGACTCGGCCACCAGGGTGATGGGCTCCAGGTCCTTGCGCGGGTCGAACGACAGCTTCTTGGCCAGCACGGGCGCCACGGTGTTGCTGCCGATGGAGCCCAGCAGTAGCGTGTAGCCGTTCTTGGGCGCCTTGGCCACCACTTCGCTGGCGATCAGGCCGCCCGCGCCGCCGCGGTTCTCCACCACCACGCTCTGGCCCAGGCGCTGCTGCAGCTCCTTGGCCAGGATGCGGGCCACGATGTCGTTGGCGCCGCCGGCGGCAAAGCCCACCATGATCTTCAGCGGCTGCGAGGGCCAGGCATCGGCGGCGGGCGCGGCCCAGCCGGGCGTGGTGCAGGTCAACAGGGCGGCGCAGCAGACGAGCAGGCGGCGGGACACGGGTGCAGGCATGGAGATCTCCAGAAATCCGGGAAGTGGGAGGGTGTGATCAGGACGATCGGCTATCGGTTGCCAGCGATTTTGATGATAGAAACTGTTTGGTGAAAGCTGGAATTTCTTACGAATCTTGAAAGCAAAACTTTTATGCCAAGCCTGCGCATTCTTCGCACTTTTCTGGCCGTGGCGGCCGAGGGGTCCTTCACCGCGGCAGGCCAGCGCGTGGCGCTGACCCAGGTGGCCGTGGGGCTGCAGATGCGCACGCTGGAAAACGACCTCAAGCGCAAGCTGTTCGCGCGCCAGGGCAAGCTGGTCACGCTCAATGAGCAGGGCCGGGCGCTGGTGCCCATTGCCACCCAGCTGGTGGCGCTGTACGAGCAGGCCAAGCACGGCACGCGGGCCGACGCACCGCTGGCCGGCACCGTGCAGTTCGGCTCCATCGTCTCGGCGCTGAGCCAGCTGGTGCGCGCCACGCTGGAGCTCAAGCGCCACCATCCGGCGGTGGACCTGCATGTGGTCTCGGGCAAGTCCAACCGGCTGATCGCCCAGGTGGAGAACCATGAGCTGGACGCGGCCGTAGTGGTCTACAACCCGGCCATCAAGCGCCCCTCGCTGGTCTGGACGCCGCTGTATGCCGAGCCCATGGTGCTGCTGGCGCCGCGCGCCGCCCGGCCCGCGGCGCCCGCCGACATGGTGGAGCGCTATCCCTTCATCCGCTTCGACCGCACCGAGCACACAGGCGAGCTGGTGGAGCGCACGCTGCGCCGCCTGCGTGCCAAGCCCCAGGAGTTCCTGGAGCTCAACTCCATCGAGACCATCGTGGAGCTGGTGCGCGACGGCATGGGCGTGGCCATGCTGCCCAATCTGGCGCGGCATGGCTGGGAGGGCGACCCACGCCTGCGCGTGCTGCCCATTGCCCAGACCGCCGAGAGCCGGCAGATCGCCCTGGTGCAGCTGCGCACGGCGGCGCGCGCCGAGATCATCACCGCCGTGGGCCAGCAGTTCGTGGCGGCGCTGGCGGTGCCGGCCTGAGCGCGGCGCTGTGGGTGTTGCGCCGATCCGCGTGTCTTAAATTGCGTATTGCGCGAGCCCGTGGCCCATGGACCAGTTCTCCTTGTCCACCTCGACCAGGTTGACGAACACGTCCTCGGGCCGCAGGCCCGGGCTTTCGACCAGCAGCTCGGCGATGCGGCTAAACAGCGCCTTCTTCTGCTCCAGGCTGCGGGTGTTGCTGACCGTGAGCTGCACCAGCACCAGATCGTCGCTGCGCGCCACGCCCAGGTAGGAGGCGCCGTAGCGGAAGTTGTCGCCGTCATGCTCGGTGATGGTCATGAACTGGTCGTCCTCCGGCACGTTGAAGGTCTCGCGCATGGCGCGGTAGAGGCTGTCGCAGATGGCCTGGCGGTAGGCGGGGGACTTGCCGGCGCGCATGTTGATCCGGGTCATGGGCATGGTGTGGCTCCTTTGCGTTGCGTTGAGTTGCGTTGCTTTGCGTTGTGGGAGCCTCGAAGGTAGGCCGTGCCAGCTATTTTGAAAAGCCATGATTTCTGATATCAGTAATAATGAATTGCAATGATTCAACGACCCCTTGACCTGGATGCCGTGCAGAGCTTCGTGCACATCGCGGAGCTGGGCAGCTTCACGCGCGCGGCCGAAGCCATGCAGACCACGCAGGCCGCAGTCAGCCTCAAGCTCAAGCGGCTGGAGCAGCGGCTGGGCTGCAGGCTGGTCGAGCGCACGCCGCGCCACGTGCAGCTGTCCGCGCTGGGTGCCGACTTCCTGCCCCATGCGCGCGAACTGTTGCAGGCCCATGAGCGCGCACTGGCGCTGGCCGTCAGCACGCGCCAGCGGCTGACCATCGGCATCAGCGACCATGTGGCCGGGCCTGAGCTGCCGGCACTGATCGCCCGCATGAATGCGCAGGACCCGCAGCTGCTGATCGACATCCGCATCGCATCGTCCGGCCCGCTGCTGCAGGGGTTTGACCGGCGTGAGTACGACACGGTGATCGTTCGCACGCATGCCGGGCGTGACGACGGCGAGCTGCTGGCCGAGGAGCCTTTCGGCTGGTTTGCCGCGCCCGGCTGGCAGCACCGCGCGGGCGAGCCCCTGCCGCTGGCCACGCTGGCCGAGCCCTGCGGCGTGCGCGCCATGGCCGGGCAGCTGCTGGATACGGCGCGCATGCCGTGGACCGAGGTGTTCGTGGGCGGCGGCGTGGCCGCTGTCTCGGCCGCCGTCATGGCGGGGCTGGGCGTGGCCGCGCTGGCGCCGCGCATGCTGGCCCTGGGCGCCGTGGACGTGGGCCCGCGCCTGGGCCTGCCCACGCTGCCGCGCCTGCCCGTGCTGCTGCACACCCGCGTGCGCGAAGGCCGGCCGCGCGCGGCGCTGGATGCGCTGGGCGCCGCCTTCAAGTCCGCCGTGCGTGGCTAGCAGCCAACAATCGGCCCGGCATGGCGCGCAGCCGCTTGTGCCTGCGGGCCAACGGGCGATAGACTCGCACCCCTCCCATCCACCCTCACCCTTTCGAGGTGCACCATGCCCCGCCGCACAGCTTCCTGCTGAACGACTTCGTCACACGCTGATCCTGGCCTTGCCACGGATGTCTTTTGCGTGTGCGCTGCGGTGCGTGGCCTTTTGAGGGCTTGCGGCTGACCGTCCGGTTTGCGGACGGCCCCGACAGTCCTGCCATCTTCCCCTTCGACAGCCTGCCGGCCCGGCCACCACGGGCCAGGCCGCGCTGTCGCTGCATCCCCTGCATTGCGGCGCCTGGCGTCGTCGTCGGCTTTCCCCGCCCCATGGCATGTCGCCGTGGGGTGCTGCATCGTTTTCGGAAAGCACGACATGACCCCATCCATTGCCCAAGGCGCTCACTTTCTTTCGAGCGTCGAGATCCTCAAATACCCCCGCACGCCGCACCTGCGCGGCTCGCGCCTGCAGTCCGGTGACCAGGACGACGCCGTGCCCTATGAGCGGCTGGCCGGCCGGCACATCGTCGTCGAGGAAAAACTCGACGGCGCCAACGCCGCGCTGAGCTTTGCCGGCGACGGCCAGCTGCTGCTGCAGTCGCGCGGCCACTACCTGGACAGCGAGCGGCCCGGCGGGCGCGAGCGCCAGTTCAACCTCTTCAAGCAATGGGCCCAGGCCCATGAGGGCGCGCTGCTGTCCCTGCTGGACGACCGCTACCAGGTGTTTGGCGAGTGGATGTACGCCAAGCACTCGCTGTTCTACGACGCGCTGCCGCACTGGTTCTGCGAGTTCGACATCTGGGACCGCTCGGCGCAGTGCTTCCTGGACACACCGCGCCGCCATGCCCTGCTGGCCGGCGTGCCCGTGGTCTCGGTGCCTGTGCTCTACAGCGGGGCGGCGCCCCGGCGCATGCAGGACCTGCTGGCGCTGCTGGCCCCCTCGCTGGGCCGCAGCGCGCGCTGGCGCCAGGCCTTTGAGCAGGTGGTGGCCCGCCAGAAGCTGGACCTGCCGCTGTGCTGGCGGCAGACCGACGGCTCCGAGCTGGCCGAGGGCCTGTACCTCAAGGTGGAGGAGGACGGCCAGACCGTGGCGCGCTACAAGTTCGTGCGGCCGGACTTCGTGCAGGTCATCCTCGACTCGGGCTCGCACCACAGCGAGCGGCCCATCGTCCCCAACGGGCTGCGCGAAGGCGCAGACATTTTTGCGGCCGATATTTCAAAAAGCTGGTGAGGCCTGCAGCGCAGACCCATCGCAAGGAGATTTCCATGACGAACTGGAAACAGATCCAGTCCCTGGTGCCGCAGCCCGGCGCCGACCCCGACTTCGCGGCCTGCCTGGCCGCCTTCCCCCAGCTGGAGCAGGCCAAAACCACGCCGCAGGACCCCGTCTATCACGCCGAAGGCGATGTCTGGACGCACACGCAGATGGTGGTACGCGAACTGCTGGCCGACCCCGGCCATGCGGCGCTCACCGCCACCGAGCGCGAGACGGTCTTCCTGGCCGCGCTGCTGCACGACGTGGCCAAGTGCTCGACCACCGTGGTGGGCGAGGATGGCCGCATCGGCCAGCCCGGCCATTCGCGCCGGGGTGCGCTGGATGCGCGGCTCATGCTCTGGGAAGCTGGTGCGCCCGTGGACCAGCGCGAGGCCATCTGCCGGCTGATCGCCGTGCACCAGGTGCCGTTCTTCGCCTTTGCCGACTCGCGCCGCGGCCTCTCGCCCGAGTTCATCGTGCGCGAGCTGTCCTGGCAGGTGGACCTGCACCTGCTCACCCTGCTGGCGCGGGCCGACATGCGCGGGCGCATCTGCCCGGACATTGCGTCCGTGCTGGTCAACATCGAGCTGGTGCGCGAGTTCGCGCTGGAAGAGGGCTGCCTGCGCACGCCACGCCGCTTTGCCTCGGCCGAGACGGCGGTGCGCTACTTCCGGGGCGCGCAGCTGCATCCCGACTATGCGCTGCACGAGCAGACCGGCTCGCGCGCCATCGTCATGTGCGGCCTGCCGGCCAGCGGCAAGAACACCTGGGTGGCCGCCCACCATGGCGACCTGCCCGTGGTCTCCTTCGACGATGCGCGTACGGAGCTGGGCCTGCGCCACGGCCAGAACGAGGGCGCGGCCGCCCACCACGCCGTGGACAAGGCCAAGGCCCTGCTGCGCGCAGGCCAGCCCTTTGTCTGGAATGCCACCCACCTGTCGCGCCAGATGCGCGGCAAGACCGTGGACCTGTGCCTGGCCTACGGCGCCCGCGTGGAGCTTGTGCACCTGGAAGCCAGCCGCCCAACCCTGCTGGCCCGCAACCGCGCGCGCGACACCACGCTGACCAACGCGGCCCTGCTCGGCCTGCTGCAGCGCTGGGACGTGCCTTTGCCTACCGAGGCGCATGCGCTGTCGTTGGTGGTCAATGAGGGGTAGGTCGAGGGTGGGGGGGAGGACCCGCCTTTCGCTCAGTCCCTTCGGATTCCGCGCTCCTTCACCAGCCGACCCCACTTGGCGGCTTCGCTGTCGATGAAGGCGGCGAACTCCTGGCTGCTGCCGCCGCCGAACTCGTTGCCCTGGGAGACGATGCGTTCCCGGACTTCCGGGTGCTCCATGGCCTTGGCGAACGCCTTGTTGAGCCGGGCCACGATCTCGGGCGGCGTGCCTTTGGGCGCCACATAGCCCATCCAGTTGGAGACGGTGACCTGGGGGAAGCCGGACTCGGCGAAGGTGGGCACGTCAGGGAGCATGGCCAGGCGCTGTGCCGAGGTCACACCCAGCGCGCGGATCTTGCGCGCCTGTATGGAGGGCGCGGCCGCACCGGTCTGCTCGAACATCAGGTCCACCTGTCCCGACAGCAGGGCGGTGGCGGCGGGACCACCGCCCTTGAAGGGCACGCCGACCATGTCCAGGCCTGCCGCCGCCTCGAAAAGCTCGGCCGAGAGATGGTGCGCGCCGCCCGGCCCTGCATTGGCGATGTTCAGCTGCCCCGGCCTGTCCTTGGCGGCCGTCACCACATCGGCCACGCTGCGATAGGGCTTGTCGGCGGGCGTGACCAGCACCAGCGGGCTTTTCTCCAGCAGGATGATGGGGACAAAGGTCTTGGGATCGAAGTTGAGCTTGGGATAGATCCAGGGATTGACGGCCAGCGGCCCGAAGCTGCCCATGGCGATGGTGTAGCCGTCGGCTGCGGCGCGGCCCACGAACTCCATTCCGATGTTGCCGCTGGCGCCGGGCTTGTTGTCCACGATCACGGGCTGGCCCAGTATCTGCGCCAGCTGCCTGGCCACGAGCCGGGTCTTGACGTCGGTGTTTCCGCCGGCCGCGAAGGGCACGACGATGGTGACGGCGCGGACCGGGTAGCCGTCGGGGGCGGTCTGGGATCGGGCCGTGGCCGAAGCCAGGGCCAGGATGGCGGCGGCCGTGGCGGCCAGCGCGGGATGAAGCTGCATGTCGTCTCCTGTGGTTTTCTGAAGGGAAAGGCAAATGCCGGGAAAGGGCGCGCGCCCTCACTCGGCCACGATGCGTGCCGAGGTCACTATGGCGGCGTACCTGGCGGTCTCGGCGGCGATGAAGTCCCTGAACTGCTGCTGGGACATGGGGGCGGGCTCGCCGCCCAGTTCGCGCAGGCGCTGCGCCAGCGCGGGATCCTTGAGCGCATTGACCACCGCCGCATGCAGCCGCGCCTGGACGGCCGGCGGTGTGGAGGCGGGCGCGAAGAGGCCGAACCAGTTGTCCAGGTCGTAGGAGGCCAGGCCCGTGGACTCGGCAATGGCGGCAATGCCGGGGGCGAAGCTGGCGCGCTGCGCTGAAGTCACCGCCAGCGCCTTGACACGGCCGCTCTTGATGAAGGGCGCGGCCCCCGCGTAGCTGACGAAGGCCAGTTCGACCACGCCCGAGGACACGTCCACCAGCTGGTTGGCCGCGCCCCGGTAGGGCACGTGGTTCAGCCGAATGCCGGCCAGCGACTGCAGCAGCTCGCCATTGAGGTGCTGGGGATTGCCCACGCCGCTGGTGGCGTAGCCGAGCTTGCCGGGGCTGGCCTTGGCCAGGCGCACCAGTTCATCGATGTTGCTGGCCGGCAGGCCGGGCGAGGCCACCAGTACGTTGGGCACGCGCGTGACCAGGGTCAGGGGCGCCAGGTCGCGGGACGGCTGGTAGGGCATGCGGCCCTGGTGCACCAGCGGGGCGATGGCGGTTTCGCCGGCCGAGCCCAGCAGCAGCGTGTGGCCGTCGCCCGCCGCGCGTGCCACGGCCCCTGCGCCCAGCATGCCGCTGGCGCCGGGCCTGTTGTCCACCACCACCGGCTGCTTGAGCGTCACGCGCAGCCGCTCGGCCAGCAGCCGGGCCATGGCGTCGACACCGCCACCTGCCGTGAAGGGAACCACGAGAGTGATGCTGCGCTGCGGCGCGTCCTGGGCCGCAGCGGGCAGGCTGCCGATGAGGCTGATGAGGCCGGCGAGCAGCGCGGTGCCCAGGTTGCGCAGCAAGCTGCGGCGGGAGGGAGCGGACATGTCAAAACTCCTTGGCGGCCTTTTAGCCGGGGTTTCAGGGAAAGCGAGATGAGGCGTTTGATTGCATTTTAGAAATTCAAAATGCAAAATATCAGCTATGGAAAACACCGAGAACCCCTTTTCCCGCGTCCTTGAACTGGACGGAGTCCGCTACCACGCCGCCGATGTGCCGGGCGTGCTGGGCGAGTGCCTGCCGCGCCTGCCCGTGGTGCTCAGGTTGTTACTGGAGAACGTGCTGCGCCACATGGAGGGGCAGGAAAGGGACGCTGCCGTGGCTGCCCTGCGGGCCTGGCTGGATCACGGCAGCAGCGAGGCCGAGATCGCCTTCCAGCCGGGCCGCGTGCTCATGCACGACACCACCAGCACGCCGGCGCTGGTCGACATCGCGGCCATGCGCGACGCGCTGCACGAAGAGGGCGTGGATCCGGCCGTGCTCAATCCGGTGCTGCCCGTCGATGTGTCGGTGGACCACTCGCTGGCCGTGGAGGCCTATGCAGCGCCGGGCGCCGCCCAGGCCAACCTGGAGCACGAGATACGGCGCAATGCCGAGCGCTACCGCTTCCTGCGCTGGGCTTCCAGGGCCCTGGCCCATGTGACCATCCACCCGCCCGGCACGGGGATCATGCACACCATCAACCTGGAGCAGCTGGCCACCGTGGTGGCTACCGAGGAGCGCGGCGGCAGGCTCTGGGCCGTGCCCGACATGATGCTGGGCACGGACAGCCACACACCCATGGTCAACGGCATCGGCGTGCTGGGCTGGGGCGTTGGCGGGCTGGAGGCGCAGACCGTGATGTTCGGCATGCCCACCATGCTGCGCATCCCCGACGTCATCGGCGTGCGGCTGACCGGCGCGCTGCGCCCCGGCGTGCAGGCCAGCGACCTGGCCCTGGTCGCCACCCAGCGGCTGCGCGCCCTGGGCGTGGCCGGCGAGTTCGTCGAGTACTTCGGCCCCGGCGTGTCCACGCTGACGGCGGGCCAGCGCAGCGTGGTGGCCAACATGGCGCCCGAGTACGGCGCCACCACGGGCTACTTCGCGGTCGATGGCCAGACGCTTGACTACCTGCGCGCCACGGGCCGCAGCCCACAGCGCGTCGCCCTGGTCGAGGCCTATATGCGTGCCCAGGGCCTGTGGTTCGATCCGCAGGCCCAGCCGCGCTACACACGCCAGATCGAGATCGACCTGGACGCCGTGGGCTGGCACATTGCCGGTCCGCGCCGTCCGCAGGACCTGCTGGACTATGGCGACAGCGCTAGCGCGCTGCAGGCCGTGGGCTTTGTTGCGTCCGGCGCGCAGACCGGGCTGCCGCGCCATGCCGTGGCGCTGGCCGCCATCACCAGCTGCACCAATACCTCGGATCCCGCGCTGCTGGTCGCCGCCGGGCTGGTGGCGCGCAAGGCGCGGGCGCTGGGGCTGAAGGTCCCCGCATGGGTCAAGACCTCGCTGGCACCGGGCTCGCCGGCGGCTGCCTCCTATCTGGCGCGCGCCGGGCTGCTGCAGGACCTGGAGGCCGTGGGCTTCGGCATCGTGGGCTACGGCTGCACCACCTGCATCGGCAACCCTGGCCCGCTGACGGAGCCGGTGCGCCAGGCCCAGCGCGCCGGCCAGGCCAAGGCCGTGGCCATTTTGTCGGGCAACCGGAATTTCCCGGGCCGCGTGCATCCGGACATCGAGCTGAGCTTCATCATGTCGCCGTCCCTGGTCATCGCCTTCGGCCTGGCCGGCGACGCGGCCCGCAACCTGCGCAGCGAGCCCGTGCAGCACCTGGCCGATGGCCGGCCCGTGTTCCTGGCCGACCTCATGCCCACCCGCGAGGAAGTCCAGGCGGCGCTGGCGCTGGGCATGCACCCGCAGGACTTCGGCCGCGACTTCGCGCGGGCCACGCTCAACCCGGCCTGGCATGCGCTGAAGGCGCCCGAGGGGCCGTTGTTTCCCTGGGACGCGCGGTCCACCGCGCTGCGCCGCCCGCCCTTTGTGGCGCTGTCCGAGGGCAGCCAGCTGGGCCGCTACCAGGCCCACCCGCTGCTGGTGGTGGGCGACGACATCACCACGGACCATATCTCGCCGGCCAGCGCCATCCCGCCCGACAGCCTGGTGGCCGATTTCCTGGTGGAGCGCGGCGACGACCGGGGTGATCTCAACGTCTTCGCGTCGCGGCGCGGCAACTGGGAGGTGATGGTGCGGGCGGCCTTTCACAGCAAGACGCTGAAGAACCTGCTGGCGCCCGGTGCCCCCGTGGCCCATGGCCTGCATGCGCCATCGGGCGAGATCGCGCCGCTGTGGGACATCGCGCAGCGCTACCGCAAGGCGGGCCAGTCCGTGGTGCTGGTTGCCGGCGAGCGCTACGGCACGGGCTCCTCGCGCGACTGGGCCGCCAAGGGCCAGCGCCTGCTGGGCATACGTGCCGTGCTGGCCCTGAGCTTCGAGCGCATCCACCGCTCCAACCTCATCGGCATGGGCATCGTGCCGCTGCGCTTGCCTGCGGGCATGGGGCCGCAGGAACTGGCGCTGCAGCCGGGCGACCGTATCGAGATCGATGCACCGTCCAACGCCCTGGCGCCGCGCTGCGCCGTGCCCGTGCGCATACTGCGCGGCGATGGCAGCGTGCAGGCGCTGCAGGCCACGGCCGCCGTGGAGACGCAGCTGGAGGCAGGGCTGCTGCGCAGCGGCGGCGTGATTCCTTCCATCCTGCGGCAGGCGGCCGGGCGCTGATGTGGCATGGCATGACAATGGGGGCATGAAGACCTCCACCCAGCTGTGCTCGCAAATCCTGGCACTGGCCCGTTCCGAACAATGGGACAGCGGAACCCACCTGGCCGCCCAGGGCCTGGCCGACCGGCTGCGCGTCTCCCGCCAGCCCGTCAACGAGGCCTTGCAGCAGCTGGAAGAGCAGGGTGTGGTGCGGCGCGAGCGCAACCGGGGGTTTTTCCTGGCCCTGCCGCATGATCGGATTCCGGCCGAACTGCTGGCCGAGGCGGCGGCCGGCGACCAGGACCTGACCGAAGCCATCTACTTTCGCATCGCCGAGGACCGGCTGCGCGCCAGCCTGCCCGAATCCGTCACCGAGGCCGCGCTGCGCACGCGCTACGGCCTGAGCAAGGCCCAACTGGCGGCCGTGCTCAACCGCATCTCGCAGGAGGGCTGGATCGAGCGCAAGCCCGGCTACGGCTGGACCTTTGCGGCCATGCTGACCACGCCCGACAGCCTGCTGCAGTCCTACCGCCTGCGTATGGCGCTGGAGCCGGCCGCGCTGCTGGAGCCCGGCTACCGGCTGGACCGCGCCGTGCTGCAACGCTGCCGCGCGGCCGAAATCCACTTGCTGGAAGGCGGTATCGCCACCGACCCGGCCGACCGCATCCACGACCGGGGGGTGAACTTCCACGAGTCCCTGGTCGAGGCCTCGGGCAACGTGTTCTTCATCGACACCATCCGCCGCGTCAACCGCGTGCGGCGCCTGCTGTCCTACCGCTCCATGCAGGACCGGGCGCGCTACCGCGAGCACTGCGAGCAGCATCTGAACATCCTGGAACTGCTGGGGCGCGAGCGCAACGAAGAAGCCTCCCTCGCCATGCGCGAGCACCTGGCGAGCACCTTGCGCAACCTGGCCAGCATCAGCGATCTCCTCGGTCCCGGTGCAGCGTCCCCGGAACCTTCGCGTACCCCTTCGCGTACCTCTTCCACGCCCCGGCGGGCATCCCGTTGACCCTTGAAGCGAGCCATCCATGAACCTTTCCTCCCAGCTGCTGTCCACCCTCGCGCCGCTTGGCCGCATCCGCGCATCCATCAACACCGGCAATCCCATCCTTGCGCGGCTGCAGGCCGATGGCCAGCCCGCAGGCGTGTCCATCGACCTGGCCCGGCGCCTTGCGCAGCAGCTGGGGCTGGAGCTGGAACTGGTGGTCTTCGATACGGCCGCCAAGTCGGTGGATGCCGTCACGCGCGAGGAGGCCGACTTCGGCTTCTTTGCCGTGGACCCCGTGCGTGGCGCGGGCATCGGCTTTACCGCGCCCTATGTGCTGATCGAGGGCAGCTACCTGGTGCGCCAGGATTCGCCGCTGACCGACAACGCCCAGGTGGACCGGGCCGGGCACACCGTGGTGGTCGGCAAGGGCAGCGCCTATGACCTGTACCTGAGCCGCGAGCTCAAGCATGCGCAGATAGAGCGCGCCGTGTCCTCGCCCGCCGTGGTGCAGACCTTCGTGGAATCGACGGCCGATGTGGCCGCCGGCGTCAAGCAGCAATTGGAGGCCGATGCCGCCCGCCTGCCCGGCCTGCGCCTGCTGCCGGGCCGCTTCATGGTGATCCAGCAGGCCATGGGCCTGCCCAAGGGGCGGGGCGATGAGGCCCTGCGCGTGCTGGCGGCCTTTGTGGAAGAGGCCAAGGCTTGCGGCTTTGTGGCCGAGGCGCTGCAGCGCCATGGCATTCAGGGCGCGGCCGTCGCACCGCTGGCGGGCGCATCGGCATGAGCACCTCAGCGTCGCGCTCCCTGTACGCCTACGTGGGTTCGCGCACCACGCGCGAGCGCGACGCACGTGGCGAGGGCATCACCGTCTATCGCGTGGACGAAGCCACGGGCGGCCTGCAGCATCTGCAGACCGTGGACGGGCTTGCCAACCCCTCGTTCCTGGCGCTCGATGCAGCCGGCACCCGGCTCTACACCGTGCATGGCGATGGCCATGAGGTCAGCGTCTTCGCACGCGATGCCGCAACGGGCCGCCTGGCGTTGCTGCAGACCCGGGACTGCGGCGGGCGCAACCCGGTGCACCTGGCCATCGCCCCGGGCGGACGGCAGCTGGTGGTCTCCGACCATCTGGGCGAGCCGGCTGCCAGCGACGGCCACCGGGGGTATGGCGGGCCAGGCGGTACGCTGGCCGTGATGTCGATCGCACCGGACGGGCGCCTTGGCTCCGTGCAGCAGCGGCTTGCGCTACCGGGCCAACCCGGGCCGCATCGCAAGGAGCAGCCGTTTGCCAAGCCGCACTTCAACCCCTTCTCGCCGGACGGGCGTTTCGTGCTGGTTCCTGACAAGGGGCAGGACCGGATCTTCATCTTCGCCTTCGAGCACGGGCGGCTGGTGCCTGCGCCCCAGCCCTGGCTGGACTGCCGCGAAGGCTCGGGCCCGCGGCATATCGCCTTCCATCCTGCGCTGGCCTGCGCCTATGTGGTCAACGAACTGGACAACACCGTGCTCACCTGCCGCTTCGATGCGGCCACTGGGGCGCTGCAGGGCTTGCAGATCCTGTCCACCCTACCGGAGCGCTTTGTGGGCAACAGCCGGGCGGCGGGCATCGAGGTCTTGCGCGACGGCCGGCAGGTGCTGGTGTCCAATCGCGGCGCCGACGGCATTGCGGTCTTCGATGTCGATCCTTTGACGGGGCTGCTGCACGCCAGTGGCGGCTTCGCCTCGGGCGGGCGCACGCCGCGCTTTTTCACGTCCTCGCTCGACGGGCGCCTGCTCTATGTGCTCAACGAGGACAGCGACAGCATCGTCTGCCATGCCCGGGATGACGCCTGGCGCCCGCTGGCCAGCACCCACTGCGCCAGCCCGGTGTGCATGGTGTTCGCGCGGTAGCCGTCCGCGCCGCCCTCCGGGGCAGGATCAGGCGCCGCGCAGCACCAGCAGGTCGATGCTGGCCGGCACGCCCAGGCGCACGGCAAAGCCGGCCCACAGGCCTGCGCCGGCGCTGACGAAGAGCTTCATGGCGCCGACCTCGTACTCGCCGCGCACGAAGCCGTCATTGGCGGGCGCCACCAGCCATTGGTCCATGCCCAGGATCAGGCCGCCGTGCGTATGGCCCGACAGCTGCAGGCCCACGCCGTGGGCAGCGTTGTCGCGGGCGGTCTTGGGCTGGTGGGCCAGCAGCAGGTGGTATTGCGCACCGGCCTCTTTGGCCTGGCGGGCCACGGTGTCGATGTCGGGCGGCACGCCTTCGGCCACGGACGGGTCGGTGTTCTGGCGCGACAGGCGGCCATAGGCCGGATCGCCGATGCCCGACAGCGCCAGGCGCGCGCCCTGCACATCGATCAGCTGCATGCGGTTTTCCAGCAGGTTCAGGCCCAGGCGGCGGAATTCGGCCATCCAGGCGTCGTAGCCGCTGTAGTACTCATGGTTGCCGGGCGCCGCCCACACGCCGTAGCGTGCCTTGAGCTGCGCCAGCGGCGCGACGTTGGCGCGGCCGCTGTCCACGTCGCCGTCCACCATGTCGCCGGGCAGCACGATGAGGTCGGGCCGCGCCTCCAGCGTGCGGTCCACGATGGTCTGCACATAGCGCGCGTTGTTGATGGGGCTGGCGTGGATGTCGGCCAGCACGGCCACGCGCAGGCCTTCCAGGCCGGTGGGCAGGCCGGGCAGGCGCAGCGTGCGCTCATGCACCTCGGGCGGGCGCAGCGCATTGGCCACGCCCCAGGCCGACAGCAGGCCCGCCAGGGCCAGGGCGCCGGCCGTGAGCAGCGGCGCGTGCAGGCGCTGCTTCCAGTCCTCGCGCCGGGCCACGGCGGCCAGCGCCCAGAGGCCGTCGCGCAGCACGATGAAGACGGCCAGCATCAGCAGCAGGGCCAGCACCCAGCCGCCCGGCACCTGCAGATAGGCCAGCGTGCGGTACTCCACCGTGCCCTCGCGCAGCAGCACCAGCAGCAGGGCGGGCGTGCAGCCCAGGGCCGCCGTGGCGACGGCCGCCATCAGGCGTGCGCGGCGCGGCATCAGGCGGACGGGCCACCACAGCCACAGGGCCAATAGCGGAATGACGAGGGCGGCAAGAGAAACCATGGGGAGCAGATCGAGGAAGGCGGGTGAGGTGGCCAGCGCCGGGCGCGGGCGGCAAGGCGAGCGCCGATTGTGCGCAATGCCTTGCATGCGGCCGGCCCGCACTGGCGAAGGCCCTGGCCTGCGGGGGTTTTCATGCGGGCGGCACAGGGCAGGCGTATGGAAATCTGCAGCCGCGTGGCGCCGCCGGCATGGCGCGGGGATAATCCAGCCCCTTATGCCTTTGAAGATCAGCTTCCCTGAATCCCTGCCCGTATCCGCCCGCCGTGAGGAAATCATGGAGGCCATGGACCGGCACCAGGTCATCATCGTGTGCGGCGAGACGGGCTCGGGCAAGACCACGCAGCTGCCCAAGATCGCGCTGGCGCTGGGCCGGGGCAAGGTCAACGCCACGCCCGACGACAAGGGCCAGGTGCGCGGCCACCTGATCGGCCACACGCAGCCGCGCCGCATTGCCGCCAGCTCGGTGGCCAAGCGCATTGCCGAGGAACTGAACACGCCGCTGGGCGATGTGGTGGGCTACAAGGTGCGCTTCCAGGACCGGCTGTCCAAGGACGCCTCGGTCAAGCTGATGACGGACGGCATCCTGCTGGCCGAGACGCAGACCGATCCGCTGCTCAAGGCCTACGACACCCTCATCATCGACGAGGCCCACGAGCGCAGCCTCAACATCGACTTCCTGCTGGGCTACATCAAGCAGATCCTGCCCCGGCGCCCCGACCTCAAGGTGGTGGTGACATCGGCCACCATCGATGCCGAGCGGTTCTCCAGGCACTTCGAAGGCCCCAAGGGGCCTGCGCCGGTGATCATGGTCTCGGGCCGCACCTACCCCGTGGAGATGCGCTGGCGCCCCTTCGAGGAAAAGCGCGACCACGACCTCAACGATGCCATTGCCGAAGGCGTGGACGAGCTGTGGTCCGGCGGCGTCAGCGGCGACATCCTGGTGTTCCTGCCCGGCGAGCGCGAGATCCGCGAGGCGGCCGACCACCTGCGCAAGCATCTGGCACAGCAGCCCGTGCTGCGCCATGCCGAGGTGCTGCCGCTGTTCTCGCGCCTGTCGCAGGCCGAGCAGGACCGCATCTTCGACAGCCACACGGGCCGGCGCATCGTGCTCGCCACCAACGTGGCCGAGACCTCGCTGACCGTGCCCGGCATCCGCTATGTGATCGATGCGGGCACGGCGCGCGTCAAGCGCTATTCCTTCCGCAGCAAGGTCGAGCAGCTGCTGGTCGAGCCCATCAGCCAGGCAGCGGCCAACCAGCGCGCGGGCCGTTGCGGCCGCGTGGCCAACGGCATCTGCATCCGCCTGTACGACGAGGCCGACTTCGGCACGCGCGCGCGCTTCACCGACCCTGAAATCCTGCGCTCCTCGCTGGCCGGCGTCATCCTGCGCATGAAGTCGCTGGGCCTGGGCGACGTGGTGAATTTCCCCTTCCTTGAATCGCCCTCGGGCCGCGCCATTGCCGACGGCTACCAATTGCTGGGCGAACTGGGCGCCGTGGACGAGCGCGGCGAGCTGCTGCCCATGGGCCGCGAGCTGTCGCGCCTGCCGCTGGACCCGCGCGTGGGCCGCATGATCCTGGAGGCGCGCACGCGCGGCGCCGTGGCCGAGGTGCTGGTCATCGCCTCGGCCCTGTCCGTGCAGGACGTGCGCGACCGGCCGCTGGAAGCCCAGCAGCAGGCCGACCAGCAGCACGCCAAGTTCGACGACGAGAAAAGCGAATTCAGCGGCTACCTGCGCCTGTGGAAATGGCTGCAGGATGCGCGCGGCGGCAAGGTGGTGGCCAAGAGCCGCAAGGAAATGGCCACGGCCCAGGCGCCGGCCGCCAAGCCATCGGCGCGCAATGCCGCCTTCCTGCCCGTGGCCCAGCGCAGCGGCGGGCAGAGCGTGGCCGCCCCGGCGGCCGAGGCGCTGGCGGCCTTCCATCCGCAGGACACCGGTCCCGGCACGGATGACGAGCCCTCGCACAAGCTCAGCAACCGCCAGTGGGAGCAGCTGCTGCGCCAGAACTTCATCAACATCCGCCGCGTGCGCGAATGGCGCGACATCCACTCGCAGCTGCTGACCGTGGTCAACGAGCACAAGTGGAAGATCAACACCGAGCCTGCGGGTTACGACGCCGTGCACCTGTCCATGCTGTCCGGCCTGCTGGGCAACCTGGGCTACAAGGGCGATGAAAGCGACGCCTACCTGGGCGCGCGCGGCATCCGCTTCTACCCGCACCCGGGCGCCCACCTGTCCAAGAAACCCGGGCGCTGGATCGTTGCGGCCGAGCTGGTGGAAACCTCGCGCCTGTACGGCCGGGGCATCGCCGCCATCGATCCGCAGTGGCTGGAGGAAGTCGGCGCCCACCTGCTCAAGAAGCAGCTGCTCGATCCGCACTGGTCCAAGAACCAGGCCGACGTGGTGGCGCTGGAGCGCGCCACGCTCTACGGCCTGGTGGTCTACAACGGCCGCCGCATGAGCTATGGCCGCATCGATCCGCAGTCCGCGCGCGAGATCTTCATCCGCCAGGCCCTGGTGGAGGGGCAGTGGGACACGCGCTGGCACTTCCTGCCCGCCAACCTCAAGCTGGTGCGCAAGGTCGAGGAGCTGGAGCACAAGAGCCGCCGCCAGGACGTGCTGGTCGATGACGAGCTGATCTACGCCTTCTACGACCAGCAGATCCCCAAGGACGTGTTCAGCGGCGCCACCTTCGACCATTGGTTCCGCGAGGCGGCCAAGGAAAACGCCGACCTGCTGCGCCTGTCGCGCGACGAGCTGATGCGCCACGAGGCGGCCGGCATCACCACCCAGGCCTTTCCCAAGGTGGTCAAGCTCGGCGGCATGGACTGCACGGCCAGCTACCTGCACAGCCCCGGCGACGCGCGTGACGGCATCACCGTCACCGTGCCGCTGTTCGTGCTCAACCAGGTCACCGACGAGCGCGTGGAATGGCTGGTGCCCGGCATGCTCAAGGACAAGCTCCAGGCCCTGCTCAAGAGCCTGCCGCAGCGCCCGCGCAGCCGCTTCGTGCCCCTGCCCGAAAGCGCCCAGCGCCTGGCCGAACTCTTCACCACGCCCGAGCGCTGGGGCCAGGGATCGCTCATCGATGCCCTGCTCAAGCAGGTGCGCGACGAGACCTCGCTGGACGTCAAGCGCGCCGACTTCAAGCTGGACATGCTCAGCCCGCACCTGTTCATGAACTTCCGCATCACGGACGAGCATGGACGCCAGCTGGGCCAGGGCCGCAACCTGGGCGCGCTCAAGGCCGAACTCGGCGCCAAGGCGCGCGGCGCCTTCCAGGCGCTGGCCGCGCTGAAGGTGGCGTCGGTCACGGAGGCCCCTTCTGCACCCGCTGCCACCGCGCCCGAAGCCGGCAGGAAGCCTGCGCCCGCTGCCAAGGCGGAAAAGCCCGACCAGGCCACGCCTGCCAGGAATGCCAAGCCCAGCCAGCCCGCCGACAGCCGCTACAAGGAATGGAGCTTTGGCGAGCTGCCCGAGCTGATGGAGATCGGCCGGGGCGGGCAGACGCTGATCGGCTTTCCAGCACTGATCGACCACGGCGATGCCGTCGGCATCGAGGTCTTCGACGAGCCCGAGGTTGCGGCCGCACGCCACCGCGTGGGCCTGCGTCGCCTGTTCGCGCTGCAGATCCGCGACGCGCTCAAGTACCTGGAAAAGAACATTCCAGACCTGCAGAAGATGGCGGTCGCCTACATGCCGCTGGGCACGCAGGAGGAACTGCGCGAGCAGATCATCGACGTGGCCATAGACCGCGCCTTCCTGCAGGAGCCGCTGCCCACCAACGACGCGCAGTTCAAGCAGCGCGTGCAGGACGGACGCGGCCGGCTGACGCTGATCGCCAACGAGGTGGCGCGCATGGCCTCCACCATCCTGGTCGAGTACGCGGCGGCGCAGCGCAAGATCAAGGACACCAAGAACGCGCCTGACGCCACGGCCGACGCCGCCCAGCAATTGCAGCGCCTGGTGCCCAAGAACTTCATCGCGGCCGCGCCCTGGACCCAGTTGCAGCACTACGCGCGCTACCTCAAGGCCATCACCAGCCGGCTGGACAAGTACCGCTCCGACCCTGCGCGCGACGCCAGCCGCCTGACCGAGCTGCGCCCGCTGGAGCAGCGCTACTGGCGCCTGGTGGCTGAGCGCAAGGGCCACATCGATGCGCGCATGCAGGAGTACCGCTGGATGCTGGAGGAGCTGCGCGTGAGCTTCTTCGCCCAGGAGCTGCGCACGCCGTACCCGGTAAGCATCAAGCGGCTGGACAAGGTCTGGCAGCAGCTGCAGAACTAGCGCCGTGCCGGCCTGCGGCCCTTTCTTGAGCGGGAGGGCCGCAGGCCATGTTTCAATGCGGCATCGCCACCTTCACCGGCACGCGGCGGGTTGGAGCGATGCAAGGCCCAAGGCCGTATGCGCCATCACAGAGATGGGGCATTTTTCAAAGCATGGGCGATCTGTGCAGAACCTGCACAGATGCTGGCCGCTCCATGGCGTTGCGGCGGACCCTGTGCGTTTCTAGACTGCAGGCATCAACCACTTCCCGTTTTCAGGAGCACTGCATGTCCCTCGCAGAACAGGCCAGCCAGGCCACCCAATCCACCCAATCCACCAGCCATCCCACCCTCCGCGCCCTGTCCGGCGCGCCGGGGCGCAGCCAGTTGCCACGGGGTGCCACGGCGCTGCTGGTCATCGACTTCCAGAACGAGTACTTCAGCGGCCGCCTGCCCATCCCGCGCGGCCCGCAGGTCCTGGAGCAGGCCCGGCGCCTGCTGCAATGGGCCGATGCCGGGCAGGTTGCCGTGTTCCACATCCAGCACATTGCCCCTGAAGGTGCGCCCGTGTTCGCCGTCAATGGCAGCACCGTCCAGTTCCACCCCGGCCTGCAGCCGCGCGCGGGCGACACCGTGGTGCAAAAGCGCAGCGTCAGCGCTTTCGTCGGCACCGACCTGGCCGACCAGCTGCGCGCGCGTGGCATCACCACCGTAGTCATCTGCGGCCTCATGACCCACGCCTGCGTGGCCGGCGCCGCACGCGATGCCGCGCCGCTGGGCTTCGAGGTCGTCGTGGCCAGCGATGCCGTGGCCACACGTGCCATCACGCGCAGCAATGGCGAATCCGTGGACGCCGACAGCCTGCACCGTGCCGCGCTGGCCGAGATCGAGGATGTGTTTGGCGATGTCATGCCCACCGCGCATGTGGTGCAGCTGCCCCTGCGCTGAGCCTGCAGGCAGGACCCGCGCATCGTCTCCTAGCGAGAATCCACGGCGTTGCCGTACTCCGTCGTGGTGCTGGCCGCATCCTTGCGCACCGGCAATGCGACCTGCTCGAACACATTGCCCTCGATCACAACGCCTTTGGACTCCAGCAGGTTGATGCCGGCCTGGGGTTCCTCTTCCTTCTTCCTGAACAGCCCGCTGCGCTTCACGATGAAGCGGTTGTTGCGGATGATGGAACCATCGGCATCGCGCAGCTTGAGGATGGCGGGCAACGGGGCCTTGTCGCGCAGGTCCATGTGCACGATGAAGGTGTTGCCCTCCACCAGCGAGCGCGGGCCGTACAGGTAGACGGCGGTGCGGCCATCGACCTCGATGGTGTTGTTGCGCACCACGTTGTCTGAGCCCGCCATGATGATGGCGCGGCCGCCGGATTTGATTTGGAGGTTTTCTGCGGTGTAGAAGGTGGGTGGGGTGTAGTCCCAGGGGATTTCGTTGAACTCCTTGATTCTTATATTCCAGTCGGTTGTTTGCGTGACTGGAAAATCCTCAGTCAATTCTTTTATTCTTTTCCACGCAGAAATATTAGGTGCCATATCTACACCCAAACCCCTAGGTCCAGGGGTTTCTATTCTTCCATGATGCACACGTAGGAATAATAGATTTTTCCCAAGGAGACCAACTCCACGAGTATTTTCAAAAGGCCTTCCTGAAATCTCATGGCCCTGCAAATTCAAGTCGGCATTTGTGTTTTTGTAAAACGTTAAAATACTTCCTCTGCCAACTTCATCGGTGGGAGATCCTCGAATGCTCCAATCTATTAAATCTCTAACTTTTCTTTGAGTAAAATCATGCACTACGCAATGGCGACCTGAGCCTTCAAATGCCTCCTTGATTGATATATATCCACCTGTGTATCTCACTGCTTTGCAGCCCGAAGGCAAGGGTGTTTCTCTGATATTTTTTGCATTTTGGATTTTCGTTCGATCACCTGATTCGTGAGTGTTCAAAGTGTCTGCTGCATATGCATGAGGTTGCAGTACCAATAAAAAAGAGACCATGGTTAAACGGACTTGCATATAGGACTTCTTGGCAAACATACTCCAGGATAATTTTTCTCTTGACCAGCGAGTCCGCCAAGATATTTCTCCCTGTTCTTCTGGGCGGTTTCTTCGTTATATTGATCTAGGTCCTTTTCAGAGAAATTTATCTTGGCATCAGTAGAAACGCTTTTGTCTTTTTCAGGTTTTATTTTTCCATCTTGGATATATTTATTAATCGTCTCTTGAAGCATGCCAATTTTAGCTGGTGAGTTGCCACCACTTTCGCGAATTGCATTGAATCTCTCCAGCACTTTCTCTATCTCTTTAAAACTGACCGCCGGCTTAGCCCCATACCGCGTCAGAAACTCATAAACCGCCTTCTCTCCTTGCAACGATCGATACTCCCGCTTGTCCCAATAAGGCACCTCTGGGTCAGGCATATTCCCAAGTATTGGCATGTCCTCGTCATAGGTGTAATCCGGCTCGGACCCCGCAAACCCATGCCCTATGCCCAGCTTCACGCTGATGGCATCGAACGGCCGGTTGTCCTTGTCCCGGTGGCTGAAGGTGTCCAGGTAAGAGTGCAGGAATTCGCCCAGGAACTGGTATTCGGCACAGGGCTGGGCCGGGTTGCCCAGCCGGCTGGCGTTGAGCAGGTTGTTCAGTTGCGGGCTCAGGTTGCCCACCACGCTGTTGACGTTGTCGTTGGCGTACTGGGGCAGCGTGGTGCCCTTGTCGTCGGACAGGGTGAAGTGGTACCACAGCAGTTGCCGGTGGTTCTTGAAGATCGAGCCCACGGTGGTGAGGGTGTTGGCCTCGTCCAGCGGCTTGGTGATGGGGTTGTCATCCACGTACTGCGAAGCCAGCGCCGTGATGCGCGCAGGTTCGTAGTCCAGGCCGGCGGCCAGGGCCAGGAAGAAGACCATGTAGTAGTGCATGTCCTCCTGGTACAGCCCGGTGGGATCGATGCGGTTGATCGGATCGCCGCCGGCATACAGGTAGGCATCGGGCCCGTCCGGGTAGCCCAGCGGGTCCGGCTGCAGGTAGCGGCCGCTGGCCGGGTCGTAGCTGCGGTGCCAGTTGTCGTGCAGTCCGCTTTCCTCGTCGAAGTACTGGCCCGGCAGGCGCAGGTTGAGCACGGCCTGCTGCCGGGGCGGGCTTGTGTGGCCGGCCTGATGCATGGCCGGCGCTCCCCAGGGCGTCTGGCGGGCACGCCAGACCACGCGTTGGCCTGCGTCCGTCATGGCCTGCGGACTGCCCCGGTGGTCGTTGTGGATGTGCAGCATGCGCGCCTTGCCGCTGGCGTTGTCCCGGTTGTGCGCGGATTCCAGCTTGGCGATGGGCGGGGTGCGAGTCCCCTCGCTCAGGTACAGGTACTGGCTGGTGATGCGGCCTTCGCCATCCATTTCCGCGACGAGCCGGTTGTCCTGCCACAGGTAGTGGCTGTGCGTTTGCCTGTCGCCCTGGTGCACGGTCTTGCCCACGCGCTGGCCCAGGCTGTTGTAGCGGTAGCTGGCGATGGGCCGGTCCTGGTGGTCGCTGATGCCCTGGAGCTGTCCTGCTTCGGTGTAGGTGTAGCGGTGCAATGCGTCCTGGACAGTGCGGCCCTGGCTGTCGCGCTGCACGGGTGCTGGTGCTGACGGTGCGTTGTCCTGCACCAGCCTGCCGAAGCCCTGGTAGCGGTAGTCGGTCTTTTGCAGGCCGGCTGGTGGCCCCTCCTGCTCGATGGCGCGGATGCGCGGGCCCACGCCGTAGCGGTAGCGCTGGCTGAGGATGGGTGCGCTGCCTTGCGATGTGCCTTGTGATGTGCCTTGCCCGGTGGTCTGCTGCGTGAGGCGCCCGGCAATGTCGTATTGGCGCGAGGTGACCAGGCCATTGCCTGCCGTGTAGTGCTGCAGGCCGTTGAAGGCGTCTGTTTGGATGTCGCCTACCACCGTCTGCGCGGGCAGCAGGCGTTCGAGCAAGCCTGTGGCGCCAGCGCCCAGCCAGTTGTCGCTGGCCTGCAGCAGGCCGGCCACCCAGGCGCTTTGCAGTTGCAGCCCTTGCACGCTGGCGCCTTCGCTGGCGGGGCCGCGCCGGGTGACGAGTACGCGGCCATCGGCCAGGGTGCGGCTGTGGACCCGGCCGTCCGGGCCATAGCGCGTGGCGGTGCGGTAGGTATGCTCGGCCTTGCCGTCGGGCGTGGCCAGCGCAATGGTCCGTGCCACGGGGCGGCCCAGGGCGTCGTATTCGATGGACTCGCGCTGCCAGTTGCTGTCGATGGTCTGCAGCAGCCGGCCCTGGTAGTGCAGCCGGGTTTGCGAGGAAGAGCGACGATCTGCGCCGGGCGCCGCTTCGTAGCGCTTGGCCAGCAGACGCCCGCTGGGGGCGTACTGGTAGTGGGTGCTGCTGCCGTCGGCGCGGGTGTGCATCAGCAATTGATCGGCTTCGTTGTAGCGTGCGCTTTGGCGGCCATGATCGGCAAGCTGAAGCCAGACGGTACGGCCGAAGTCGTCGCGCAGGGCCTGGCGGCGTTCGGCGGGTTGGGTGCTCCGGGATTTGCTGGTGATCTGCTCCATCGCCGCGCTGGCCGGGCCTTGCAATGCCAGCCGCACCGCCCCATCGGGCGTTTGCGACAGGCTGGCATGGAGACTGCCGTTGTTCAGCCAGCGCGTGCGGATGTCGTCGCCATCGGTGTGCTGGAGCAACTCGCCCGCGTCGCCGTAGGTGTAGCTGTCCAGGCGCCCATCGGGCAGCAGGCGGTGGCTCAGGCGCCCCTGCGCATTCCAGCCGTAGTAGGCCGCACGTTCGGGGAGGTCCTGGCCTTCGCGGTACAGGCCCAGCCGCTTGATGCGGCCTTCGCTGTCGCGTTCGATCTGGTCGCGGTTGCCCATGCCATCGAGCCGAGCCTGGGTGCTGCCCTGGTAGGTCCAGGTGGTGCTGCGGCCTGCCGTGTCGATGGCCTGGTTGGGGCGGCCCAGCGCGTCGTGGCGGATGCGATATGGATTCAGGCTCAGTCGGCTGCTGTCGCGGGGCTGGCCGTCGGCATCGAGCAGCCAGCCGCTGGTGGTGATTTCTTCGGCCTGCAGGGCGTTGGCGGACAGGGCGCTGTAGCGTATCTGGCGCTGAAGGCGCCGCACGCCGTCGTCTTCGGTGCGGGTCGTGATGCGCCCGGCCTTGTCATGCTCCAGCGCCACGGTCGTGCCATCGGGCTGCAGCACGCGCGTGACGTGGCTGCCGCTGCGGTCCCAGCGCAGCCGCGTGAGATCGTTCTGCGCCGGGCTTCCGTCGTCATAGCCTGCCAGCGAGGTGGGCAGCGGCCCGTCGATGTCCACCAGCACGCTGCGGCCGTTGATCTCGGTGTAGCGGTAGCGCGTGCTGCGTTCGATGGGCGTGGCGCCGTCCGCATTGCCTGCGGGCTGGCCCTGGGCATCCAATGGGCTGAAGCCCGCCTCGGTGATCTGCAGCGGCTGGCGGCTGCTGTTGTAGCGGATGCGGATCTGGTGTTCGCGCCCGGGCACGACGCTGTGCCGGGCGATGAGTTCGGGGCCGTATTGCTTCCAGGGGTCCTTGCCGTAGCCGTAGCGCACCTGCAACTGCGGAGCCTGGGCCTGGGCCTGGGCCTGGGCCTGGGCCTGGGCCTGGGCCCGGGCTTGGCCTTGTGTGTAGGCAATGCGGTACACGGCCAGCGGGCGGCCGAAGGGGTCCAGCTCGGTTCGCGTGCCTTCCAGCGGGCGGCCTGCGGGATCGAGCTGCGTGGCTTCGGTCAGGCGCCCTTGCGCGTCGTACCGGTAGCGCATGTCGCCGGGGCCGCAGCTGGCGCAGCCCGGGCCGCGCACTTCAAGCAATCGCCATTGCCCGCCGATGGTGTCGTAGTGGTAGGTGGTTGTTTGCCCAAGGCTGTTGGTGAGGGTGTTCTTCCAGGGCTGGCTGAGGTCCAGGGTGACTTTTTCCTGCTGGCTGTCCGGCGGGCCGCGCACGCTCAAGGTGGCGCGGCCGTTGTCGCCGTAGGCGTAGCTGGCGATGCGCTCGTCCATGGGCTTGCCGTCGCTGCCCTGGCCCTGGACGCTGATGCCGGTGAGCAAGGTGGGGTGGCGTGGGTCTTCATAGTGGTAGTGGCGCTGGACCGGGGCTTGGCCTTCGGCCGATGGGAGGCTGACCTGCACGAGGCTGGCGTTCAGCTTGGCCTGGGGCTGGGTGCTGCCGGGCAACGGTGCGCTGCCGTGGCGGTAGTCGATGCGGCCCAACGGGGTGTCGATGGCCTGCACGCCGGTGAAGCTGCCCTCGCCCGAAGATTGGGCGTAGTGCAGGCGCAGGCTGCGGCCCTGCGGGTCGGTGACCTTGAGCAGGCGGTTGCCCTTGGCGTTGTAGTCCAGGCGGACCTGTTCGCCCGAGGGCAGGCTGATGCGGGTCAGGCGCCCCCGGTGGTTGAAGCGCAGCTCGCGCCCGTCCATCCATTGCCAGGTATAGTGCCGTTCCTGGCCGGGCTTGGTTTCCTTGGTGCCCTTTGTATCCGGGCCTTCGATGCGCACGATGCCGTTGCCCGGCTGCTCGCTGGCGCACAGGCTGGGGTGCTCGCGCAGCTTGCTGAAGATGATGCGGGTGCCGTCGGCCTGCACGATCTGCAGGTTGGTGGGGTGGTCGTACAGGCGGGCCTCGTAGCTGAGCAGCCAGCCGCGGCCGAGAAGGCCTGGCGGCACGTAGGCCCGGCTGTAGCTGCTGTTGTAGTGGCGCACGACTTCCAGACCGAGCAGGCCTGGCAAGGCGGGCATGTCCACTTCGCGCTGGTATTTGTTGCCGTTGATGAGGTGGATGGGGTTGCCTGCGCCCTGGTGGGTGCTGCTGGAGTTGCCCTGGGTGGCGGGGCCGGCGCCGCCGCAAGGGCTGCCGCCGGGCGTGGGGGTGCAGGTGCCGCCGCCCGAGCCGCCACCGCCGCCGCCGAGGTCGATGCCGCCGCCCGTGCCGGGGGCGCAGCTTTGTACGGTGGGGTCGCATTTGCCGGAGCCGCCGCCCAGGTTGGGGGCGGCAGTCGCCAGGGTGGGCGTGGCCTGGGCCAGCAGTGCGGCAATGCATAGCAAGGCGCTGCGCAGCAGGACGTGCCTTCGGTTCATGGATGTCTTCCTCCCTCGGTCTTGGCGAATCTCGGGTATGGAACGGCCATCCGTCTGGCGTCGGGCTGGTGGCGGCGTGTCCCGGTTTGGGGTAGCCGGCCAATCTAGGCAGTTAGTGCCCGCGTGTCTCTAGGAATAGTCTGTTTCTGAGGAAGAGGATGAGGGAGGGGGCGGAAATGAGGGCTGGCTTGGGGCTGCTGCGCAACGGGATGCGGCCGCGTCCATGCTCCACAATCCCCGCCAAAGGAGTGCATGAGCAATGGACAGATGGCAAGCCATGCGGGTGTTCTGCGGCGTGGTGGACGCGCAGGGTTTCACGGCGGCCCAGGATCGGCTGGGCATGACGCATTCCACGGCGTCGCGCCATGTCAAATGGCTGGAGTCGGAGCTGGGCACGCAGCTGCTGCAGCGCAATTCGCGCGGGCTGAGCCTGACCGATGCGGGGCGCAGCTACTACCTCAGTTGTGTGCAGTTGCTGGAGCAGCTCGATGCGGCCGAGGCCGCACTGGCGCAGCGCCGTGCGCGCGTGGCGGGCGTGTTGCGCATCACGCTGCCGCTGGCCGTGGGTGCCATCGAGCTGGGCGACTGGCTGCCCGAGTTCGAGCAGCAATTCCCGGAGCTGGAGCTGCAGCTGCTGTGCACCGACCGGCTGGTGGACCTGGTGGCCGAGGGTGTGGATGCGGCCGTGCGCATCAGCCGGCAATTGCCGGACAGCGGGCTGCAGGCGCGGCTGCTCACGCATTCGCCTCTGGTGCTGGTGGCGTCGCCCGCCTACCTGATGCGCCAGGGCGTGGTGCAGGCGCCCGGGCAATTGGCCGAGCACCGCGCCCTGGCCTTTGCGGCGGGCCCGGCCCCATTGCGCTGGAGCGTGGTGTCCGGGCAGGGCGCCGTGACCGAGGTGCAGCCGCACACGGCGCTGCGCACCGATTCGGTGGCCACCATCTTCGAGGCCGCACGCGCAGGCCGGGGCATTGCGGCGCTGACCTGGCATACCGTGCGCTCGGCCGTGGAGCGCGGCCAGCTGGTGCGGGTGCTGCCCTGTTTTCATCTGGGGCAGTACAGCTACCACGCGCTGTATCCGCGCACGCGGCATCTGCGCCCGGCCGTGCGCGCGTTTGTGGATTTCATGGCGCGGCGCTATCGGCAGGGGCCAGGCGGCTGAGCATGGTCTTCTGGAGCCGGCCACTGGATGCGCAGGAGCAGGCCTTTGTGCGCACGCATTTCGGCGCCTCGCTCGATGCGCTGCTGCCGCGCCTGCGCCTGTACCAGCGGCGGCTGGGCGACACGCGCAGGGCGCTGTCCATGAATGGCGGGCGCATCTTCATGCCGCGCGCCTTCTTCACGCAGTCCGATCCGCGCCAGCCGCTGCGCCTGTCGCATCCGCAGATCGCAGGCATCTTTGCCCATGAGCTGCTGCACCAGTGGCAGCGCCTGCAGGGCATGCCCGTCACGCGGCAGGCGGCCTGGCTGCAGTTCAAGGCGCTGTGCACGCGCGGCGATCCGTATGCCTATGAGCGCTGCGACGATCCCCGGCGCATGCTGCAGCGCTTTGTCCATGCCCAGGTGGAGCAGCAGGGCCAGATGTGGGAAGACCATGTGCGCGCCTGCGTGGCGGGGCAGGGCGATGCGGCGGGCGCCCTGATCGCGGCCCACGTGCGGGGCGCGTGAGTCAGCTGGCCTGGGTGTTCAGTGCTTCGATCAGGTCATGGGCCGACACATCGCGCGCCGCGCCAAAGCCCGCCACGTGCCGGGCGATGGATGGCGTGATGCAGACAAAGCGGAAGTCGCCCAGATCGGTCATGAACGCGGCTTCGGGGAAGCGCAGCACATAGCTGTCGCGCGCGCCATCGGCCAGCACGCTGCCGGGCGGCGGCGTGCTGGCCACGCCTTCAATGGCCACGCGCTCCAGTGCATGCACGCCCTCGCCGTCCACTTCGACCGCGCATACCAGCAGGCTGACGGCCGGGTGCAGCTCCATGGCCCGCGTGTGCGCTGCCAGCGCGCTGACGTGCAGCACAAAGCAGCCAAACTGCGCATTCCAGGCCCAGGGCACCATGGACAGCCGGGGAGCGGGCAGTGCATCGCCAGCCCCGGGGGCAGGGGAGTCGGCGGGCTGGGTGGCCAGGGCCGCGCTGCGGTGGCGGGCCAGCAGATCGCGCAGCGACAGCTGCAGGCGGGACAGGTGGGGCATGTCGGGCGTGGAGGGCATGGCGCCATCGTACCCGTGGCGTACCTGTGGCGTACTTAAGGCGTGCCCGTGGCCGGCTTGCGAAAGCACAAGGCGAGTTGCGGTGGCATCGGCATGCCATGGGCGCTCAAGCGTCACTTTGGCGACGATCTCCTGGGGCCTTCCCCAATGCCGGGAAGCGGGTGTGGGCCTAGCCTCGCTGGCAAGGCGGATTGCCGCCGTTCCTTCCACTCACCGACACTTCAAAGCCCATCCACCCATGCCCTCCCAGCCCGCGCACCACGCTTTCTGGCCCAGCCGCCTGCCCCATTCCATCACCGTGCCCGCCACCAGCGTCTGGGACAACCTGGCCGTCAATGCGCGACGCTACCCGGACAAGGCAGCCATCCGCTACTTCGGCAGCTCCATCAGCTACCGCGAGCTGTGCGAGGGCACGGAGCGCATGGCGGCCTACCTGCACAGCCTGGGCGTGCAGCGCGGCGACCGCGTGATCCTGCTGATGCAGAACACGCCTCAGCTCATCCTGGCGCACTACGCCATCTTCCGCGCCAATGCGGTGGTGGTGCCGGTCAACCCCATGAACATGGCCGAGGAGCTCAGGCACTACATCACCGACGCCGATGCCAAGGTCGCCATCACCACGGCCGACCTGGCCCCCGAACTGGCCAAGGCCAGCAATGCGCTGGCGCCCGGCCAGCGGCTGGAGCACCTGGTCGTCACCCAGTTCACGGACGCCTTCGATGCCGGGGTGCAGGGCGACGACGCCCCGCCCGTGCAGTGGCACGACTGGCTGCTCACCCGGCGTGAGCCGGCCGTGCTCGATGGCGGCAGCGTCCACACCTGGCAGCAGGCCCTGGCCTGCACCGACGCCGCGCCGCCCCATGTGGTGGGCCGCGACGACATGGCCGTGCTGCCCTACACCAGCGGCACCACGGGCCACCCCAAGGGATGCATGCACCCGCACCGCTCCATCAACCACAACGCCGTGGCGGGCAGCTACTGGGGCAGCGGCACCAGCGAGACCGTGGTCCTGGCCGTCGTGCCCATGTTCCACATCACGGGCATGGTCTCGGTGCTGCACACGGCCATCTTCGTGGGCGCCACCCTGGTCGTCATGCCGCGCTGGGACCGCGAGCTGGCGGGGCGGCTGATCTCTCGCTACCAGGTCACCAGCTGGACCAACATCCCCACCATGGTCATCGACCTGCTGGGCAGCCCCAACTTTGCGCAGTTCGACCTCACCAGCCTCAAGTACATCGGCGGCGGCGGTGCGGCCATGCCACAGGCCGTGGCCCAGCGCCTGCTGGAGCAATACGGCCTGCGCTTCAGCGAGGGCTACGGCCTGACCGAGACGGCCGCGCCCACGCACAGCAACCCGTTCGAGCATCCCAAGCAGCAATGCCTGGGCATTCCCTTCATGAGCACCGAGGCGCGTGTCATCGACCCCGAAACCGGCGCCGATGTCCCACAGGGCGAGCAGGGCGAAATCGTCGTCCACGGCCCCGAGGTCTTCGACGGCTACTGGAAGCGACCCGACGCCACGGCCCAGGTCTTCATGGAGATCGACGGCAAGCGGTTCTTTCGCACCGGCGACCTGGGCCACGTGGACGAGGACGGCTACTACTTCATCACCGACCGTCTCAAGCGCATGATCAACGCCAGCGGCTTCAAGGTCTGGCCGGCCGAGGTCGAATCGCTGATGTTCCGCCACCCCGCCATCCAGGAAGCCTGCGTGATCTCCACGCGAGACGCCTACCGCGGCGAGTCGGTCAAGGCCGTCGTCGTGCTGCGCGCCGGCAAGGAAGACACCACGGCCGAGGACATCATCCAGTGGTGCCGCGAGAACATGGCCGTCTACAAGGCGCCCAAGATCGTGCAGTTCGTCAAGGCCCTGCCCAAGAGCGGCAGCGGCAAGGTGATGTGGCGGCAGCTGCAGGAGGCGGAGGCCGGCTGACCGGCCCTCAGGGCCTCAAAACCTGAAGCCCTTGCCCTCGGCGCGTTCCTGACGCGGCCGCCGAGGACGCTGTGGGGATGTTGCTGCATGGGCGTTGCGAAGGCTGCGCGCGCATCTATGATCGCGCGCCAGACACTAACACTGCATCAGACAGCACACAGTACACAGCACATGCTTGGATTTCCTGGGTCCGCTGCCACGGTCGTGGCAGCATTTTTTTGCCTTCCCGCTTGCGCGCACGAACTGTGCACCCTCGTCGCCGACGCCGAAACGGGCCAGTCCCTGGTGCACAGCGGCCCGGCCTGCGCCGAGCGCGTCACACCGGCCTCCACCTTCAAGATCGCCATCAGCCTGATGGGCTATGACGCCGGCATCCTGCAGGACGAATCCCGGCCCGCGTGGCCGTACCAACCGGAGTATCCGGACTGGGGCGGCGATGCCTGGCGGCGCGAGATCACGCCCCAGGCTTGGATGAAGGACTCGGTGTTCTGGTACTCGCAGCAGGTGGCGCGGGAGCTGGGCCAGCAGCGGTTTGGCGCCTACGTGAGGGCCTTCCAGTACGGCAACGAGGATGTCTCCGCCGTTGCCGTGGCCCATCCCGGCCACAACGGCGCGTGGGTGGTGTCCTCGCTGCGCATCTCGGCGGCCGAGCAGGTGGCCTTCATGCGCAAGATCGTGCGCCGGGAACTGTCTGTGAGCAGTCAGGCCATCGACATGACTGCGCGCATCACCCGGCACCCCGTGCCTGTGAATGGCTGGACCGTGCATGGCAAGACCGGCACCGGGTCGCCCGGCAGCGACAACCGCTACGATGCCAGCCGGGCCTACGGCTGGTATGTGGGCTGGGCCACCAAGGACCAGCGCAGGCTGGTGTTCGCCACGCTGATCCAGGATGAGCAGGCCCAAAAGCCCAATGCGGGCTTGCGCGCACGCGATGCCCTGCTGCAGCGATTGCCTGCCGCGGACCGCTGACAATGCACGGGCGTTTTCCTTTCCGCACCTCGCCCACATACCTCCCACACATCTCCCACACATCTCCCGCATATCTCCCGCATATCTCCCGCATATCTCCCGCATATCTCCCGCACAAGAGCGACAGACCGACACCCGATGAAGACCATTGACGAAATGCTGAACCTGGACCTGCTCACCCCCGAGCAGCACGTTGAGATCAGCGACTGGATTGCCCGCGCGAACTCCCCCGAGGAAATACTGCAGATGCCCGCCCCCCTTTGGCAGGCCGTGGAGCGGGCCAGCGAGGCCATGGGCGTCAATGCCGATCTTCTGCGGCCGCCCTCGCTGGATGCGGGCGGCGCAGTTTTCGGATAGACCCAGCAGCGGGGATGGGCCGGCCCACCAGGCAACCGGCCCACCAGGCAACCGGCCCACCAGGCAACCGGCCCACCTGCGCACTCCCATGGCGTGCCGGCCAAGTCAGCTGGCCAGTGCCGGTGAGTCCTTGGTGTCCTGATGCGCCGACCTGTCGCGCGGCGCGGACCACACACTGTCCTGCGGGCCGCTGCGCGTGCGCCGTGCCGTGGCACGCGCCATCCAGGCCAGGGCCAGCACGCCGGCCACGGCCGTCAGGTCCAGGCCGATCAGCGAGGTGTCCACCCACGCGCCGGTGCCTGGCGCCAGCCAGCCCAGCAGCGATGACAGCGCGATCGCGGCCGTGCAGGCGGCGGCCAGCCACAGCAAGGCCGGGGCCGCGCGTGCCGCGCCGCGCACGAAGGCCCAGGCCATGCTGGTGAAGAACACGGCGTAGTAGATGCCCATGTGCCATGCGGCCAGGTCATCGACGCGGCCCGGCAGCCACTTGGCGGCGGCAATGGTGGCGGAAATGCCGGCCACGCAGCCCAGGCAGACGCCGACGGTGGCCGAGGCCATGAGGGCTGTGTCGCGCCGCTGCACGGGCAAGTCTGCGCCCTTGCGCTGGGCCTTGCGCCGCGTCTCCACCCACAGCAGATTGCCGCCGTAGAACAGCCACGCGCCTGCCAGGCCCAGCAGGAAGTACAGCCACCAGACCGCGAGTCCGCCGAAGGAGGCCATGTGCAGCGCGAAGAAGCTGCTGATGAACAGGTTGGGCGTGCTCTGTCCGCCTGACAGGTAGTCGGCCGAGAGCAGCTTTCCGCTGTACGGATCAAGCATGGCAAAGCCGCCCACGGCGCGCGGCGATACGGCCTGAGGACTCCTGCCCCAGACGCGCACGGTGGGCTTGGGGCCGGTGACCTGGGCGTACTGCAGTCTTTCGGGCTCGAAGCCGGGCGCGGCCGCCCTGACGATCTCCACCAGTCGGGAGGGCGCGAGCATGTCGGCCGGATTGCGTGGCGGCGCGTCCGGGGCCTTGCCCGAGGGACGCGCAAAGGTCTGGGCCCATTGGCCTTCGTGGATCAGCCTGTCCTGCACGTCGAAGATCTGGTCGTGGTAGGCGAAGACCACGGCGCTCAGGGCCATGACGATATGAAAGGGCAGGCTGACGATGCCCACCACGTTGTGCGCGTCCAGCCACATGCGCTTGAGGTTCCTGCCCACGCGCAGTGCGAAGAAGTCCTTGACCAGGGAGGGCAGCAGGATCACCACGCCCGACACCAGGGCCAGGAAGTACAGGGCCGAGATCGCGCCCATGATCCAGCGGTTGGGGTCCGAGTCCACGGGCAGGCCGACCACGCGGTGCAGCACGTCGATGAACTCCACCAGGCGGGACGTACGCTGCTCATCGACTTGTACGCTGCCGTCGGCCGACAGCTGGGCCGTGTAGTGGCGTACGGCGCTTTCGTCATGGTCGTCGGCCTTGGGATCGCGCACCTGCCATTGCAGGCGCGGTATGGCGTTGTCGCCCTGCAGCTGCACGATGGCGCCGCGCGCGGCCGCCGGCGTGCTGGCCAGGGTCCGGGCGATCAGCGGCTGCACCTTGTCCATGGGCACGGCCTGCACCACGGCGGCCGGCGGCGTGGACCATCGCCGGATGGGTTCCTTGAACACCGTCAGCGCACCCGCGTAGAAGGCGATGAACAAGGCCATGCCGCTGAGGATGCCCGTCCAGGTGTGTACGGATTTGTAGATGCGGATGTAGTCGGCTCTCATGACAGGCCTCCTGCGCTGCTGTGCATTGCCGCGCGCACCAGCCACCAGGCGGCCAGGGCCAGCGCGTTGGCCCCGCCCAGCCAGGCCCAGGCGCGCAGGCCGCTGGAGAAGAAATACACCAGGGACTGCACCAGCAGCCAGACCGGCGGCACCAGCCACATGACCAGCTGCCCGCTCACCGCCAGCGGCATGCCGTGCAGCAAGGCGGCCAGCAGGCCACTGGCGCTGATCGCCAGGCCCGGCCCCAGCAGCAGGCCGGCCAGGGTCTTGGAGATCCAGTCCGGCCGGATGGGGGCCGGCTTGCGCGGGCGGACCTCAGGGTGTGCGTCGGCCATGGAACAGCGCTCCGATATAGGGCAGCAGGGCGAAGGCCAGCATCAGCAGGGTGAGCCAGGTGAACGTGGCGGCCAGCGTCCGCATGTCCTGGGCGAATGCCAGCCAGCCCGCTGCGAGCAGGCCGCCACCGGCCAGGAGGGCAGGCCGGCGCGGCCAGGCGGCCGCCCATAGCCGCTGGTTGGGCGAGGCGGCGTAGATGCACAGGCAGGCCAGCGAGGTGGCAAGCAGGCCGGCGACGGTGAAGAACGGCATGGAAATTCGATCGTGGGAAGCAAAAGACCCGGCGGGACACATGCGCCCCGCCGGGTGGCCCGCGCAGTGCGTCAGGCGGTCAGAACGACACGGTGGCCGACAGCCGGAAGGTGCGCGGTGCGCCGGGCATGACGAAGCCGTCGGTGAACATGCCGATCCAGTAGTTCTTGTCCGTCACGTTCTCCACGCTGGCATTGAAGCGCACGGGCGTGGCGCCGAACCTGGTCTCGTACTTGGCCATCAGGTCGAAGCGGTTCCAGGCCGGGGCGCGCAGCTTGTTGCCGGAGTCCACCCACTGCGAGCCGGTGTACAGCACGCGGCCGCCGACCGACAGGCCCTGCACGGGCGTTTCCCAGTCGATGCCGATGCGCGCGCGCAGCTTGGGCACGCCGTAGTTTTCACGGCCGGAGTTGATCTGGCGCGACTTGATGTACTCCACCCCGCCCAGCAGCGACAGCGTCTGCGTGAGCTTGCCGAAGGCGCTCCACTCCAGGCCCTTGAGGCGCTGCTCGCCATCGAGCACCTGGGCATTGCCGCTGTTGGTGATGATGGACGGCTTTTCGATGCGGAAGGCGCTCAGCGTGTGCGTGGTCTGGCCCGCCTGCAGCTTCACGCCCACCTCGCCCTGCTTGGTCTGCATGGGCGCCAGGGTCTCGCCGGTGTTGGCAAAGCCCGCGCCCACGGTGCGGCCGGGCTCCAGGCCTTCGGTGTAGTTGGCGTACAGCGAGACGTTGTCGCCCCAGGGCCGCACGACCAGGCCGGCCATGGGCGAGACGCGGCTCTTGCTGTAGTTGGACGACACGCCGTTGACCAGCGGCGTCTTCACCGTCTGGTGGCGTGCGCCCAGCGTCAGCAGCACCTTGTCGTTGGCGAAGCTCATCACGTCGGCCAGGGCCAGCGAGCGGAATTCGTTCTCGGTGGTGTAGCCCTTCCACTGCGGCGCGCCCGGGAAGGTGGGCGTCGTCGGCTCGTACATGTTGGTGGTGTAGCAGTAGTTGCAGGCCGTGTTGTAGGTGCCTTCCTTGTGCTTGAGGATGTTGAACGACAGTTGCAGACGGTGCTGCACGCTGCCCGTGCTCAGCTTGCCGATGACGCCGGCCTCGGCCGTGCGGCGCTCGGACTCGGTGTGCACGTTGTAGATGGCGCCGCGCGTGGTGCCGTCCAGGCCCGTGACGATGGCGCGGGTGCCGAACAGCAGACCCTTGCCCTGCGCCTCGGAGGCGCCGAAGGCGAAATAGCCCTGCCAGTTCTGCGTGAAGTCCACCTCGGCACGCGCCAGCAGGCCGCTGTTGTCGTACTGGCCGTGGGTGCCGCGGAACATGTTCACGTCGCCGCTGGGCGGTGCCAGCAGCCGGCCCACGCCGGGGATGGCCGCGCTGCCCAGGAAGCTGAACATGCCCGGGCTGCCGCCGTCGATCTTGGTGATGCTGTTGTACAGGTCCAGCGAGAAGCGGGCCCTGTCGCCCAGGTAGTCCAGGCCCAGGGCGCCCACGCGGCGCTTCTGGCTCTCGTCCTTGGCGCCCATGTCGCCCGAGCCGTAGACGCCGTTGAAGCGCAGGCCCAGCCGCTGCTCGGGGCCGAAGCGCCTGCCCACGTCGGCATGCATCTGCAGGTAGGAGTCCGAGACGTAGGTGGCCGTCAGGTCCGCCATGGGCTGGGCCAGCGCGCGCTTGGTGACCATGTTGACGGAGCCGGCCACGCTGGCCAGCGGCGGCATGCCGGACAGCAGCACGTTGGGGCCGCGCATCACCTCCACGCGCTCGAACATCTCGATGGGCACCGAATTGGCCGGCGCCACGCCGTACAGGCCGTTGGTGGCGATGTCCATGGCCGTCACATCCAGGCCGCGCAGGTTGAAGTTCTGCAGCAGGTGTCCCTTGTTGGTGGTGAAGACCACGGCCGCATCGTTTTCCAGCACATCCTGCAGCGACAGGGCGGACCAGTCCTCGGCCAGCTCGCGGGTATAGGCGTTGACATGCACCGGCGCGTCCACGATGGAGGTGGCGCCCAGAATGCCCAGGCGTGCACCCTTGGCGGCCTTGCGCCCCGGTGCCAGCGTGGGCAGGTCCTCGCGCTCGTACTTGTCGCGCACGTCGATCTGCGACAGCGTCGGCGTCGTTGCGCTCGGCGCCTGCGCTGCATCCTGTGCGATCGCCGTGGACCCGGCGCCGGCGGCCAGCATGGCCAGAACAATGGAGTTGAACCGCAGCGCGCGGCCGTTGGTGGTGTGCATGGACTGGACTCTTGATGTTGTAGATGTCAATGAGAATCAGTCTTAATTATATTTGCGGATTTAGTTAGCATGGGAAGTTGTTGTATCCACGCATCGTCCGGCGGGCAGTTGATCTGCGTCCATGCACGGGCCCAAGGCCCGCCCCCCATCACCACCTCATCACCACCCCATCATCGACCGGTGCGCGCCAATGCCTGCCATGGCGCCATCGCTCACCGCCATGGCCACGTTGCCGGCGGCGCGGGCCGCGTCGCCACAGGCGAACACGTTGGGGACGCTGGTCGCCTGGCCTTCCGCGACCTTGATGAAGGTGCCCATGGGGCCTTCGTCCAGGGCGCAGCCCAACTGCTCGGCCACGGGGCTGGCGATGCGGGTGCGCGGCTGGGTGAACAGGCCGTCCATCACCAGGCGGCGGCCATCCTGCAGCACCACGTCGGCCCGGCCTTCCAGGCGGGCGATGGGCGTGGTCTCCACCTGGGTGCCCCGGCGCGCAAGGGTGGAAAGTTCTTCGGCGCCGGGCGTGTAGGCGCCGTTGAGCAGCAGCGTGGTCTGGCCCCAGTCCGGCAGCATGACGGCGTGATGGTGAGCCAGGGCCGAGCTGGCGATGATGCCGATGCGCCCCGCATTCATCTCGTAGCCGTGGCAGTACGGGCAGTGAAAGACGCTGCGGCCCCAGCGCTCGGCCAGTCCCGGCACGGGCGGCAGGCTGTCATGCACGCCCAGCGCCAGGACGATGCGGGCGGCGCTGATGGCCGTGCCCGCTGCATGGAACTCCAGCCGGCCATCGGGCGCCACGCGGGCGTCTTCGGCCGTGCCGTCCAGCCACTGCACGGTGGGGTAGGCCATCAGCTGCTGCCGGGCCTGGGCGGCGATCTGGGCGGGGGCCACGCCATCCTGGGTGAGAAAGCCGTGCGATGTCTCGCCGGCCTGGTCCACGAAGCGGTTGCGCCGCAGTCCGGCATCGACCACCAGCACCTGGCGGCGCGCACGCGCCAGTTGCAGCGCGGCGGACAGGCCGGCATAGCTGCCGCCGATGACGGCGAAATCAACGTGTTTCATGTGTGTGCTCCTGCAGTTGGTGCCAACCCTGGCCGCCTGCTGCGCGATGGCGGGCCAGGCGGGCGTGGAAGTCATGGGACAGGGCAGCCAGCGTCACCGTGCCCAGGCGTGCAAGCAGGGCGGCCTCGGCCTGCTGCACGGCGTCGCTCAGGGCTTCGTTCACGGCCTGGGCGACCAGGCATTCGGGCCGGTCTTCCCTGAAGCCCAGCGCCACCAGGCCGGGCGCGCCCAGGGCCTCATGCACGTCGCGCAGCGTGGTGCGGTCCAGTTCGCAAGAAAGCACCCAGCCCCCGCCATGGCCCTTGGCGGAGGTGACAAGGCCTGCATCGCGCAGGCCCGACATCAACCGGCGCAGCACGACCGGGTTGGTCTGCAGCGCGGCGGCGAGCATGTCGGAGGTGGCAGGTCCATCGCCCTCGGCCATGTGCAGCAGCACATGGAGGACGTCCGAGAATTGGCTGTTCTGTTTCATGCAACATTATTTGTTGCATGAGTGTGGCCTTGTCCCGTGAAGGGGAATGGGCCTGCCGCCGACTGATCAGGACTCGCCCGTGAACCCGATCTGCTTGACCAGCGAACTCCAGCGCTCGAACTCGGCCTGCTGGTCGGCCGCCATCTCCTGCTGCGTGCTGCCGCGCGCCAGCAGGCCCAGGGCGGCCAGCCCGTCGATCACGGCCTTGTCCTTGAGCGCGGCCGTGATGGCCGCGTTGGCGTTGGCAATGGTGGTGGCCGGGGTCTTGGCGGGAGCGTAGAAGCCGAACCATTCCTCCACCGTGACATCGGGAAAGCCCAGTTCGGTGAAGGTGGGCACGTCGGGCAGGAAGGGCGAGCGCTGCTTGCCCGAGGTGGCCAGCACGCGCAGGCGGCCGGCCTTCAGGTATTGCAGGTAGTCGCCGCTGGGGTTCATGGTGGCCGCGACCTGGCCGCCCACCAGGTCGGTGATGCTGGGCACGGTGCCGCGATAGGGCGCGTGCTTGAGTTCCACCCCCGAGCGCAGGCTCAGCAGCGCGCCCAGCAGGTGCGGCATGGAGCCCGCGCCCGGCGAGCCGAAGTTGGCCCGGTCGGGGTGGGCCTTGGCCCAGGCCAGGAAGTCCTTGAGGGTCTTGACCTCGGCCGGCACGGCAGGCCCCACGGCCAGGCCGTGGTAGATGACGGCGCCGATGGAGACGGGGATCGCATCCTCGGGCTTGTAGGTCAGCTTGGGGTAGATGTGCGGGTAGACCGAGAAGGCCGACACGGGCGCCAGCGCCAGCACCGAGCCGTTGGGCGGGGCGTTCTTCAGGGCCTCCACCGCGATGCGGCCACCGGCGCCGGGCTTGTTTTCCACAAAGCCCGGCCCTTTGCTGTAGGGCGTGCCGCCCAGCCGCTCGGCCACGCGGCGGGCCACGCTGTCGCCCGAGCTGCCTGCCGGAAAGCCGTACATGATCTTGACCTGGTCCAGTGCCTGGGCCAGGGCCTGCAGTGGCGACAGCGACCCCAGGGCGGCGGCGCTGCCCAGGGCCTGGACGAAATGACGGCGATGCATCTGCATGGATGTCTCCTGGTGAAATCGAAAAAAGGAAAAGCTGGAAAGAACAGGCTCAGAACATGTGGCGGATGCCGACGTTGATGCCGGTCTGCGAGCGGCCCGGCGCGGTGTTGCTGCCCGGGGCGCCGCCGCTGACCGAGACGGTGGCCAGGCGGTCGTTGCGGATGTGGCCGAGCTGGGTGTAGACCGCCGTGCGCTTGGACAGGTTGTAGATGGCGCGTGCCACCAGCAGGTCGGAGTCGTAGCCCGACACGCCGCGGTAGCGCAGCGTGAGCCACTGGGTTTCGAGCACCAGGGCCTCGGTGACCGGGTAGGAGGCGCCCACGTACCACAGGTTGCTGCGTGGCTTGACGGCGTCGCCGTCGTTGTCGCGGCGCAGCAGGCCGCCGCCGATCTTCACGCCGGCCAGCTTGAAGTAGCCGCCCAGGTGCAGGCGCTCGTCATGCTTGGCGCTGGAGTTCATGCCGCCGAACACCGGGTCGGTGGACGAGGCCGGCGTGCGGCCGTTTTGCTGTTCGTAGCCCAGCGCCAGGCCCCAGACGGGCGTGTCGTACTTGGCATACAGCGACCACTGGCGGCAGGCCTGCGTGTCCGATCCGCTCTCGCCCGGGCAGTTGGTGCCGGCGGGGCTGGGGCCTGCGTTGACGGCATCGCGCCCGAAGCTGTAGCCCGCGCCCAGCGCCAGGCCGCCGAAGTTGCCGCGCCAGGCCAGCATGTTGTCGGCGCGCGAGTTGGGAATGTAGGCGTCCAGCGAGCCCATGGCGAAGACGGCCGGGCCGATGATGTCCGAATCGAGCAGTGACCAGAACAGCATGGAGTTCTGGCGGCCCATGGTCAGGCTGCCCCAGCTGCCGCCCAGTCCCACCCAGCTTTGGCGCCCAAAGCCGCGCCCGCCCTGGTTGAAGGTGCCCTGGTCGGGCGCAAAGCCCGACTCCAGCGTGTAGATGGCCTTGAGGCCGCCGCCCAGGTCCTCGCTGCCGCGCAGGCCCCAGCGCGAGGGCACCAGGCTGGTGGTCGATGGCATGCGGCTGAGACCGCCGCCTGCCGCCACGTTGTTCAGGTGCTCCACGCCCACATCGACGATGCCGTAGAGCGTGACGCTGGAGGTGCCTTGCGCGAAGGCGCCGAAACTGGTGCTGGAGCCGGCCAGGGCCAGCACGGCGGCGGCCGCCAGGGTCAGCGGGGAAGGGGTTTTTTGCATGGTGATGTCTCCTCTGGTTTGAAAAATCGTTGCCGTCTTGGCGTGGGTGTCCG